>JAHZJB010000044.1 GCA_022601135.1 Actinomycetes bacterium
GCGGCACTTTCAGCGGCCGATCCCACATCTCGCGGCGGGGCCGGCCCCGGTTGCGGCTGGCCGCGTGGCGCGCCGCCTGGGGAGCACTGCACCACAACCCGGTGATGGACGCCCGATACCGATATCTGCGGACCCGCCAAGATAATCCGCTCACCGACGGCCAAGCCCGGGCCGCGACCGCAGCTGCGTTGCTGCGTTGGCTGCACGTCATCACTACCCGAAAAATGAAATGGGATCCACGTCTGGCTGCTGGTGAGGTGATGCCCCTGGCTGCCTGATAAAGCACCGCGTTAGACCACGGTTGGGGCCAAGCTCCACGCGCGCGTGAGGCGCCCTGGACGACCTCGTCAGACACCTTGAGCAGGCCCTGCCGTCCTGATGAACTCGGTTGAATCGTCCTGATGAACTCGGTTGAATGAAGTCGGGTACAAGCCCGCTTGACGCACTACGTTGAGACCAGGACCGGGCAGGCCACCCCAACCAACACCCCTTGACTTATTCCACTTATGAAGGTGTCCGTACGTCGACGCGCCGGCCCTCCTGGCATTTCGCGCGCGCTCGCGGCTCTACGGCAGTGCGTTACTGCGTGCCGTGTCGAACCAGTGCGGCGGCACCGACCAGGCCGGCGTCGCCGCCCAGCGCCGCGGGCACCACCTGCAACGCTCGGATGAAGTCCAGTCCCGCAAGCTCGCGCAACGCCGCACGCAACGGGTCGAACAACAGCGGGCCGGCCCGCGCGACGCCGCCGCCAACGACGACCAGGTCCAGATCGCACACCGCGGCTACCGAGGCGATCGCCGCCGCCAGGGCACGCGCACCGCGCCGGAAAGCACGCACTCCGACCGGGTCGCCGCGGTCGGCGGCCTCAGCGAGTGCCCTCGCGCCGGCATCCGCGGGAGCCGGCCAGCCCTGAGCGTGCGCCCACCGAGCCAGTGCGGGACCCGAGGCAATTGTTTCGACGCATCCGCGGCCGCCGCACACGCACGGCGCGCCGTCGGTGTCGACGACGACGTGCCCGACATGACCGGCGTTGCCGGTGCGCCCGTGATAGGGCGACCCGTCGAGCACCAAACCTCCGCCAACGCCGGTTGAGACAACCATCCCGAGCATGAATGGCTTATCGAATCCGGCTCCGCGCCAGGACTCGCCCAGCGCCATGCACAGCCCGTCGCCGCCCAGACCAACCGGCACACCGGTGACCTCAGCAACATGCTCCACGAGGGGGAAACACCGCCACGAAGCGATGTTGATCGGGCTGACAGTTCCGCGCGCGATGTCCACTGGGCCCGCTGATGCGACCCCTACTCCCACCACCGTCCCGCCGGCCTCTGCGAGCATGTCGACGAGCAAGGACTCGACGGCCGTCCACACCATCTCGGCGTCGCCCCCTGGCGTGGGGCGCCGGCGGCGGTGAATCAAGGTCCCGTCACGGTCAAGCAGACCGGCAGCGAGCTTGGTGCCACCGATGTCGAGTGCCAGTATGCGATCTGCCATCAGTGCCTATGGGTGTTGTCGGGCTGTCGGGGATCGCCGGGGTGCTCATAGCCGGGCGCGAGGACCACAACTTCGGCGCATCGCCGGTCCAGCCAGCGGCGGTACTCGCGGCGTCGAGCGGCTGCCAGCAGATACGCGGCAACGACGGGCAGCACCTCGTCGAGATCGGCACCGATGGGCGCGCGCCGCCATCCCCCGGGTACTTCGGCACGCTCTGCAAAACGGAACGGGTTACGAACTTGATAGTCCCAGACCTCTTCCGGGCTGACCCGCGCCGATTCAGTGACGCGTGCATACACCGCGCGGCCGACAGGCTTCGCCAACGTGGACACCGCGACGCTACCGAGCTCCAGTCGTGAAACCTCGTCGGGCAACAGATCCGCTTCGGATGGCGCGTCCTCGTCGCCGACGCCCAACTCCCTGGCTTCGGTGGCCACCACCCGTTCGGAGACCAGAACCTGGGTGATCCAGCGGCGCAGCTGCCTGGCCTCGGCGGTCCCGGGACGAGGCAAGGCGTGAGCCGAAAGCCGCTCGCGCAGGGTCTTTTCCCGGGCATCTACCTCGGCGACCGTCACGCAATCGCCGCCGACCGTGGCGGCCACCTCAACGTGCATGGCGCACCCGCACCTCGACCGCCGGCGAGTACACGAGTTCTCCCGCACACGCGACGCGGACCAACGCCCACCACTGGCCCGGCTGCGTCCATGCCGGTGGCGCGACGTCGAACGCCAACTCGACAGTACCCCGTGCCGGAACAACGTCCCCGACAACGTTGGGCCCCAACCACTCCCATGTTCCCCAGGGCGACACTAGGTGCGCTTCCACCGCGAGGTCGGCATGCACATCGGTTTCCACGGTCACGCGCAGCCGAGCTGATTCCCCCGCAGCGAGGTCGAGGGCCAGCGGCTCGGCGACCAGTCGGAGTACCTCGTCGTCATGAGCCCCCAGGGAGATAACGCAGACATCCTCGACCGTCTGATGCCACGAAACCGGGATAGCGCCCCCGGTCGCCGTCAACTCCGCGCGTACCGGGTACAGACCGGGCACCGCATCATCAGGCACCGTCACCTCGACAGTGGACTCCAGATACTCAACAGGCGGCAGCACAAAAGGCAGTTCATCCACCGCGAGATTCCAGCCGGGTGGCGGCAGCAAGCGCACCCTGCCGTGCAACGCGGTGTCGGTCGCATCGCTCACCGCCGTCAGCCGGAGCGGAACCACCGCGCCGGCAGTCGTCGCCAACCGACGCGGGTGCAGGTGCGCAACCGCGGGCAGACCGCCGAGCGGGGCCGGTCCGCGGTTGTGCAGCCAGTATCTCGCGTACAACGGCTGGGCCGGTTCGGCGGACGGAGCCAGGTTCACCTGTTCGGCACTGAGTACCGGCGGAAGGTTGAGCCGCGTTCGCAGCGTCGTGATCTCGAAGCCGCGCAGCGCCACTGCGGCCGCTTCGCCACCGAGCGGCTGTTCGATCAGATCCAGACGGTCCGGTGTCGCGATACTGCGCAGCCCCGACCGCACGGTGACCTCCGCGCCCCGACCCAGCGTCTCGACCAGTCGGACGACGATGCCGTCGGCAGGGTCGACGTGTCGGGCACTGCCGGTGGCTGTCGGGTTGCCCACTGCTTTGAGCGCAGCAATACTTGCGCGTCGTTCAGGTTCGACCTGCAACAGCGATCCCGATGCGGGCAGGCCACCGAGGGTTGGATCCTGACGAGCGATGACCGGCTGGAGCGGTTGATTGAATTCGGCACTGCGGGCGGGCATATCGATGTCGCGCCAGTCACCCTCAGCTGACGTCACAGCGTAATCGAAGGTATGGGTCCAGTGTTGCAGCGCGAAATTGGATCCGTCCGGAGCGGTGCGACGGGGTGGGTCGATCCACGTGCCGGACGGCCATCCTGTGCAGGATCGCAACAGGGACGCATGCAGGGTGCCTTCGATGTCGACGGCGAAACCTGGCACTCCCCGATTGATCACGGCGACGGTGCGCGACTCAAAGCCTTCTACTGCGCCCCGAACGTCCTGGTCGACAACGATCTCGGCGTCGGCAAGGTCGTCGATCAGCCCGGCAACGGCTGCTGCGGTGTCGCCGTCGGCGCCGACCACCAGCACCGGAAGTGCGCCTGCATCCCGCAGATCAGCTCCGGGTAACCAGACATCCCGCAGCGGTTTGGCGGCTGGGATCCACACTCGGGAGGGAACGGCCCCAGATCCGAGAACCATTGCAGTGAAGCTGTTTACGGTGCCGCCACCGACGCTGATCCGTACGTCGGGCAGGTTCGAGTCGACGGACAGGTCGCCGTACCGGGGCGCGTCCGCAACGGTACAAGTGGCGGTGACCCCGGCTCGAGCGAGCGCGGCCATCAGTTCCCGGATCAGCGGACCGGTCACGGCATCAGGCCGGGCCGGGGTCACCACCTCGGCCACCGAGATCGATCGCACAGCGCCGCTGCTGAAGCGCACCCGCGCCGTGGAGGACAGGCCAAACCACCCGAATGCGGGGTTATCCAATGTGTGCGGAAAGACCGCGGTGTCAACCGATTCCGCCGAACCGGGCCGGTGCAGCAGACCGAAGCCGCGGCCGATCACGGCGTTTCCGACCTCGCTGACCGGCATTGCGCCCGGAATCGGACAGGGCCATCGCAGCCTGAGCAGGCGGTCAGCCCCGCTGAATTCGTCGATGGTGGTGCGGCAGTCCAGACGATCAACCCCCCGCCACAGTGTCAGAGTCTGCGTGTAGCGCAGCAGTCCGGGGATCTCTCCGGTGACTACCAGGCGCTCGCCCAGGGCACTGCGGTAACCGCGCACCGAGGTGGCCGGCAGCTGCGACGAGGTGGTCACCGGGCCTTTCGGCAAGAGATGCCATGGCCCCTCCCCTGCGGTGGGATGTGCGGGGTACTCGTCGTACACGGCGAGCTCATTGCCAACCCGGCCGTCGGCGATGAGCTCGCGACCCGCGGCAATCAGCGAACTCACCGCGCCGCCCCGCGCCTCGTCTATCCGGAGCCGGTAGTAGTCGTTGGCGATCTCTGGAACGTGTTTGCCCGTCAACGGCTTCCACAACTCGGCGGAGCCGCCCGGAACGATCCGGTAGGAGCGCCAGCCCAATGACGGTACATCGGTCGCCAGCCAGGTGATCGTATGCCCACCGTGTTCGGACAACACCGGGATTCGACGGCCGTCGCTGTCGACGAGGTGACCTGACAGGGGTTCGTCCAGATGTAAGGCGACCACGTCAGAGCGACCGTGCGACAAAGGGTTCCACACCACCACGGACGCGTCGACCGCTCTGGAGATCAGCGTGAGCGCGCGGTCCCGCGCTTCACTTCCAAGCTGCCAGGCATCTCGCCAGCCGGTGAGCAGGTCCAGGTAGACCTGGTCGGATTCCGACCCGGTGATGGCGTCGTGGTGGGCGCCGTACGCCAATTGCACCCAGGCCTTGGCCAAGGCCGGCTCGGGGTAGGTGGCACCGGTCAGCAAACCGGCGAATACGGCAAACCGCTCGCCATGCAAGACCGCGTTCTCCGCGGCCCGGTTGGCTTGCTTGGTGTCGATGTAGGACACGTCTTTGCCGGTATAGATCGGGTTCATGTCGCGGGTCTGCGGAGACGGCGCTGTTCCCCGCTCGTGGAGTTCGTCTCGCACCGCGGCGAAGAATTCCCGGGGCAACGCGCACACAAAGCGTGGCCACGTGTAACGAGCGTTCCAGTCGCGGTGAATCTCGGTGACCCACTTGTTGGGCGGGGTGTAGTCGGTGCCAACCGGCAGCAGCACGTTTCGGGTCAGCGCTACCTTCCTCATCCTGACGAAGAGCTCATAGGTGGCGGCTTCGGCGTCCCCCAGGGACGCTGATGAGTCCATCCACCATCCGGCGGCATAGTGCGCCGGCATGTAATGGGTCAGTAGGCCCCGGCCGGACGGCGCCATCCATTCGAACTCGCTGGCGAACTGCATGCGCTCGGGGTCACCGTTCCGCCCGTTCTCGGATGCCATGGGCCCCCATTGATGGTGCGGTCCACGCGCCCAGGAACTCGACGTCAAGCCCGCGTCCGCCACCATGCCCGGGAATTGGGGGTCGTGGCCGAACACGTCCAGCTGCCACGCCGTCGACGGGTCAGCACCCAGGACGTCCCGCTGAAAACCCACGCCGTGCACCAAATTCCGGATGGTCGTCTCCGGGTTGGTGAGGTTGGTGTTGGGCTCGTTGTAGGTACCGCCCATGATTTCGACGCGACCCTCGGCGATCATCGCGCGCAGATCCGCGCGGTCCTCGGGGTGGGTGTCCCAGAAGGGTTTGAGGTAGTCGACCTCGGCGAGCACGAACTTGTATTCCGGCTCTCGCCTGGCCATCTCGAGGTGAGCACTGACCAGGTCGAAGCCGTTCGCCTGGCGGCATCGGCCGGGCGGATCCTCGGTCCAGGTGCTGGTGTAGGCCGCTTGGGTGTTCCACCACACCGGGTCATAGTGGAAGTGGCTGACCATGAACATGGTCCAGCCGGCTTCGGCGACGGTGAAGTCGAAATCGACGGCACTCGGGCCGGCGGCTGCAATCGCCGGCCGTCGCTGTCCAGCGACTGGATCGGTGACCCGGACCGCAACCTCCACCGGCCCACCACCGACGTCGGCCACCGCCGTACCGACGGTGTGCAATCCCGGCCCCTCGACGCGCACCGGTGTCGGGACCGAGCAGCCGCGATGGGAGACCCGGACTATCTGGAGGGGCTCGTCAGACGGTCCGGTGAACAGCTCGGTGGACTCGGCCGCGAGCACCTCGATGGGCATTCCTCAATCTTCCGTTCTCCACCCGGCTGCAATCATCTTTTCCGCCGAAATCACGACTAGGCAGAGAAACACCGAGAGAGCACCTGCACAGTTGCCATTTCGACGGTCGACGCAGGAATGTGACCGCGGGCACAAGCTGTTTTTGACCAGCGACCAGATTTGAGAGACTTCAGCCATGAGCACTACCCGAAAGTCGCAGCACCGCGAGATGGCCAAGCTGGACCAGGTGCCCTTGCCCGTCGAGGCAGCCCGCATCGGAGCGACGGGATGGCAGGTCAGCCGTACCGGCGCGCGCGTCACAGCCAAGCTGCTGGGCCGCGGCTCGCTGCAACAGAAGATCGTCCGACAGATCCCGCAGACATTTGCCGATCTGGGGCCTACTTACGTGAAGTTCGGCCAGATCATCGCCTCCAGCCCGGGTGCCTTCGGCGAACCGCTGAGCCGCGAGTTCCGCAGCCTGCTGGATCGGGTGCCGCCCGCCGACGCCGACGCCGTGCACAAACTGTTCCGGGAGGATCTCGGCGACGAACCGGCCAACCTTTTCCGGTCGTTCGACGAGAAGCCGTTCGCCTCGGCGTCCATCGCGCAGGTGCACTACGCCACGCTGCACTCCGGCGAAGAGGTCGTGGTGAAAATCCAGCGGCCGGGAATCCGTCGCCGGGTAGCTGCGGATCTGCAGATCCTCAAGCGGGGCGCCCGGCTGGTCGAGCTGGCCAAGCTCGGCCAGCGACTGTCGGCCCAGGATGTCGTCGCCGACTTCGCCGACAACCTAGCCGAGGAACTGGACTTCCGGTTGGAGGCCCAGTCGATGGACGCCTGGGTCGCACACATGCACGCTTCCCCACTGGGCAGCAATATCCGGGTACCGCAGGTGTACTGGGATCTGACCAGCGAGCGGGTGCTGACCATGGAGCGTGTCACCGGTGTCCGGATCGATGACGCCGCCGCGATACGCGAAAAAGGGTTCGACGGCACCGAGTTGGTCAAGGCTCTGCTGTTCAGCCTCTTCGAGGGCGGTTTGCGCCACGGCCTATTCCACGGCGATCTGCACGCGGGCAATCTGTACGTCGATGACGATGGCAAGATCGTGTTCTTCGACTTCGGCATCATGGGCCGCATCGACCCGCGCACCAGATGGCTGCTGCGTGAGCTGGTGCACGCGCTGTTGGTCAAAAAGGATCATGCAACAGCGGGCAAGATCGTTGTGATGATGGGCGCGGTCGGGACCGTCAAGCCCGAGGCGCAGGCCGCCAAGGACCTGGAGAAGTTCGCCACGCCGCTGACCATGACAACACTCGGCGAGTTGAGCTACGCCGAGATCGGTAAGCAGCTCTCGGCGCTCGCCGACGCCTATGACGTCAAACTGCCACGCGAGCTGGTCCTGATCGGGAAACAGTTTCTCTATGTAGAGCGTTATATGAAGCTCCTGGCTCCGCGCTGGCAGATGATGAGCGACCCGCAGCTCACCGGCTACTTCGCCAACTTCATGGTTGAGATCAGTCGCGAGCATTCCGACGAAGTCGAAGCGTGAGTATCCGCACCGGAACCGCCAGGTCCGGCGATCCGGACCGTCCGGTCGACATCCACTACGAGGACATGGGCGACCCGAATGACCCCGCGGTTTTGCTCATCATGGGCTTGGGTGCGCAATTGTTACTGTGGCGCAAGGAGTTCTGCGAGCGTCTCATCAGCCAGGGCCTGCGCGTCATCCGCTTCGACAATCGGGACGTCGGGCTGTCCACGAAGTTGCCCGGCCATCATTCCGGGGCCCCGCTCCTTCCCCGGATGGCGCGCTCTTTCGTCGGCCTGCCCAGTCCGGCCGCGTACACCTTGGAGGACATGGCCGACGACGCCGCCGCACTGCTCGACCATCTCGACATCGACCGGGCACACATCGTCGGCGGCTCGATGGGCGGCATGATCGCGCAGATATTCGCCGCGAAGCACCAAATACGTACCAACACCCTCGGAGTGATCTTCTCGAGTAACAACCAGCCGGTGCTACCGCCACCGGGGCCCCGCCAACTGGCGGCCATTCTGCAGCGCCCCAAGGACACCACGCGCGAAGCCATCATCGACAACGCGGTCCGCGTCAACAGGATCATCGGCAGCCCGAGCTTTCCCGCGCCAGAGGACCGCATCCGTGCCGACGCGATCGAAGGCTACGAACGCTCCTACTACCCAGCCGGAATCGCCAGACACTTTTCGGCGATTCTCGGCAGCGGCAGCCTGTTGCGATACAACCGCCAAACCACCGCACCCACCGTGGTGATCCACGGCAAGGCAGACAAATTGATGCGGCCAATCGGTGGACGTGCGGTGGCCCGAGCGATCCAAGGCGCGCGGCTGGTGCTGTTTGACGGCATGGGCCACGAACTTCCCGAACCATTGTGGGACGACATCATCAGCGAACTGAAGACGACGTTCGCAACGGCGCCCTGAACTGGGCGAAGGCTCTCCCAACAGGAGACCGTAGTACCATTTCAAAGCGTCCGGAATCCGCGGGCTCACGAAATCTTAGAGCATTACGCTCGGGAGGGCCTCGCCATTATGGCCGCGTCAAAACGCAACCTGACACCGCACTTCGGAGACGTCCAAGCCCATTACGACCTTTCCGACGAGTTCTTCAAGTTGTTTCTCGATCCGTCGCAGACGTACAGCTGCGCATACTTCGAGCGCGACGACATGACTCTTGAAGAGGCTCAGCTCGCGAAGGTTGACCTGGCACTGGGCAAACTGGGCCTGCAACCGGGGATGACGTTGCTCGACATCGGCTGCGGCTGGGGCTCCACCATGGCGCGGGCTCTGGAAATGTATGACGTCAACGTCATCGGCCTCACACTCAGTGAGAACCAGAAGGCGCACGTCGAGAACATGTTCGCCGACCTGGACGTGCGGCGCGGCCAAGAAAACCCCCGCAGTAAACAGATTCTGCTGCAGGGCTGGGAGCAGTTCGATCAACCCGTCGACCGCATCGTGTCGATCGGTGCGTTCGAGCACTTCGGCAGGGACCGCTGGGATGACTTCTTCGCGATGGCATACAAGGTGCTACCGGATGACGGCGTGATGTTGCTGCATACCATCACCGCGCTGACGCTGCCGCAGATGACCGAGCGCGGCATGCCGCTGACCTTTTCGGTGGCCCGGTTCGTCAAGTTCATCCTCACCGAAATCTTCCCGGGTGGATACCTGCCCACCATCGAACTGGTGGGCGAGCATGCGGCGAAGGCGGGTTTCGAGCTGACTCGCACACAGTCGCTACAACCGCACTACGCGCGCACGCTGGACATGTGGGCGGCGGCGCTGGAGGCCCACAAAGAGGAGGCCATCGCCGCGCAGTCCCAACATGTCTACGACCGATACATGCACTACCTGACCGGTTGCTCCCAGGGCTTCCGGGTTGGTTACATCGACGTCAATCAATTCACGCTGGAAAAGCGACCGTGCCGGACCGGGATTGGCTCACCGGACTGACCCGGCGCTAAAATAATCGCTTCCCGCGCGTGTTTGCAGAAAGGCCAGCCCGCGGGTTGGATACGGTCTGAAAATCGTCGGCAAAACAAAGCAAAGGAACCATGTCTGATCAATCCACCGGCGCTGAGCAGTTGGAGCCTCATTTCGAGGACATCCAGGCTCACTACGACCTGTCGGACGACTTCTTCGGCGTGTTCCAGGACCCGACCCGCAAGTACAGCTGCGCGTACTTCACCGGGCCCAACGTCACGCTCTCCCAGGCCCAGGTGGCCAACGTCGATCAGCACCTCGAACGGCTGGATCTCCAGCCGGGCATGACGCTGCTCGAAGTCGGCTGCGGTTGGGGCCTGACCCTCCAGCGGGCAATGGAGAAGTACGACGTCAACGTCATCGGGCTGACGCTGAGTAAGAACCAGCAGACCTACTGCAACCAGTTGCTGAGCAAGGTCGACTCCGAGCGCACCTTCGATGTTCGGCTGGAGGGCTGGGAGCAGTTCCATTGCCCGGTCGACCGGATCGTGTCGATCGAGGCGTTCGAGCACTTCGGCTTCGAACGCTACGACGACTTCTTCAAGACGTGCTACGACATTCTGCCCGAAGGCGGCCGGATGACCATCCAGAGCAGTGTCGCCTATCATCCCGACGACCTTCGCGCGCGGGGCAAGAAGCTGACCTTCGAGATGGCCCGGTTTATCAAGTTCATGATCACCGAGATCTTCCCCGGCGGCCGGGTCCCGACCACCCAGATGATGGTCGAACATGGCGAGAAAGCCGGCTTTGTGGTGCCTGAGACTTTCTCCTTGCGCAACCACTACATCAAGACTCTGGGTATCTGGGCGGCAGCGCTGGAGAACCACAAGGACGAGGCGATCGCGGCCACGGACAAGGAGAACTACGACCGGTACATGAAGTACCTGACCGGTTGCCAGTACTACTTCGTCGACGAGGCCATCGACGTCAGCCTGGTCACCTACCTCAAGGAGCGCGTCGCCGCCTGACGGTCTGCGAAGCCGGCCGGGCGCAGCCCCCATTGCCGGATCACCACCCGCATTCGTGAAACCCGATGAAATCGGCAAATGGCGGCAACAATGATGTTTGCTGACGTGAATCACGAGCTCGCACTACCGCGGCCCGGGGCGGCACCGCAGCTCGCCGAAACCGCAGGAGAAGCGACCCCGCACAGGTCTACCGCAAGCGATAATTGCCGATGGCCAGACGAATTCCCACGTCCAATGCTATGTTGCTGTGGGGGTGCTTCTCGGCCACCAAATCGAGGTTATTCGGGGGATGCGGCGTCGATCTTCTGGCCTGTGAGGCTGAGCCGCCGTTCGTGGGGGGCGGCAGTCTCAGCCGGGGCCGGTCGTAAACGGTGACCGAGGAGCACTCCCAAGAAAAGGACTCCGACCCCATGGTCGGCTCCGGCTGGCGCCTACGCCTCCGACCCGATGGTCGGCTCCGGCTGGCGCCTACGCCTCCGACCCGATGGTCGGCTCCGGCTGGCGCCTACGCCTCCGTGAAATTCCGGACCACTGTCGGGTCCACCGGGATACCCGGTCCGGTAGTGGTGGAGACGACGATCTTCTTGAGGTAACGCCCCTTGGACGACGACGGCTTGGCGCGCAGGATTTCGTCGAGCGCGGCACCGTAATTCTCGGCCAGCGACTGCTCGTCGAACGACGCCTTGCCGATCACGAAGTGCAGATTGGCCTGTTTGTCGATCCGGAAGCTGATCTTGCCGCCCTTGATATCCGACACAGCCTTCGCCACGTCCGGGGTGACCGTGCCGGTCTTCGGGTTCGGCATCAGACCACGGGGTCCCAGGATCCGCGCAATGCGACCGACCTTGGCCATCTGGTCCGGGGTGGCGATCGCGGCATCGAAATCCAGGAACCCGCCCTGAATCTTTTCGATCAAGTCGTCGCTGCCGACGATGTCAGCACCTGCGGCCTCGGCGGCTTCGGCCTTGTCCCCCACGGCGAACACCGCGACGCGGGCCGTCTTGCCGGTGCCATGCGGCAAGTTCACCGTGCCGCGCACCATCTGGTCAGCCTTACGCGGATCCACACCTAACCGGATCGCGACCTCCACGGTGGCGTCCTGCTTCTTCGACGACGTTTCTTTGGCTAATTTCGCGGCCTCCAGCGGTGTGTGCAGCCGCTCCCTATCGACCTTCTCGGCTGCTTCGCGGTACGCCTTGCCGTTCTTGCTCATTTCCTTCTCTCCTGATCAGAGTTGTGGTTGGCGGGCCGTAGCTGGCCCTCCCACTGGTCTTGCGTCAAGACTGCACGGACGGCGGCACTCGAAGTCCGTCACCGTCAGTGCAGTCTCAACGGTGAATCGTGACGCCTACCTACTCGACGGTGATACCCATCGACCGAGCAGTCCCGGCGATGATCTTGGCCGCCGCATCGATGTCGTTGGCGTTCAGGTCTTGCTTCTTCGTCTCGGCGATCTCGCGCACCTGATCCCAGGTCACCGTGGCGACCTTGGTCGTGTGTGGGGTACCGGAACCCTTCGCCACGCCGGCCGCCTTCAGCAGCAGCTTTGCCGCGGGCGGGGTCTTCAACGCGAAGGTGAAGCTGCGGTCCTCGTAGACGGTGATCTCCACGGGGATGACATTTCCGCGCTGCGACTCGGTGGCGGCGTTATATGCCTTGCAGAACTCCATGATGTTGACACCGTGCTGGCCGAGCGCAGGACCGACCGGCGGGGCGGGGTTGGCCTGCCCAGCCTGAATCTGCAGCTTGATCAGCCCGACCGCCTTCTTCTTCGGGGCCATTGGGATGTTCCTTTCTCGGGTTCTCCGCGATTCCGGGCGTGGTCCTCGCCGCTGAGCAAGGATGAGCCCGCCGAAACCGCAGTTAGATCTTGGCGACCTGGGTGAAGGTCAGTTCGACGGGTGTTTCGCGACCGAAGATGGACACCAGCACCTTGAGTTTCTGCTGCTCGGCGTTGACCTCACTGATCGATGCCGGCAACGTCGCGAATGGGCCATCCATGACGGTGACCGATTCGCCGACCTCGAAGTCGACCTCGATGACCGGGGGTTCGAGTGCGCCGGGCTCGGCAGCCGCAGCTGAGGTCGACGCCGCCTTGCCCGGCTTCTTCGCCGTCGCGGGCGGCAGCAGGAATTTGACCACGTCGTCGAGCGACAGCGGCGACGGTCGCGAGGTCGCGCCGACGAAGCCCGTCACCCCGGGTGTGTTGCGCACCGCGCCCCACGACTCGTCGTTGAGTTCCATGCGAACCAGGATGTAGCCCGGCAGTACCTTCCGGTTGACCTGCTTGCGCTGGCCGTTCTTGATCTCGGTGACCTCTTCGGTCGGCACTTCGACCTGAAAAATGTAGTCCCCCACGTCCAGGTTCTGCACGCGGGTCTCCAGGTTGGCCTTCACCTTGTTCTCGTAGCCGGCGTAAGAATGGATGACGTACCAATCGCCCGGCTGGAGCCGCAGCTCTTTCTTGAGCGCGACAGCCGGGTCTTCGTCCTCTTCGGGGATCACGGCTGCCGAGTCACCCTCGGTATCAGCCCCGTCGACCTCGATGGTGTCGACGGTGTCACCCGCGGGCGTTTCTCCGTCGAAGCTCGTCACGTGTAGTCCTCTCTGAATTTCACTGTCTGCGCACGCTCAGCCATCGGGATCAGCCGAACACCATCATCACGAGCCTGCCCACACCGATATCGGTGAACCCGATCAGCGCCACCATGAACGCGAGGAAGAACAGCACAACGGTGGTGTAGCTGAGCATCTGCTTGCGATTCGGCCAGATGACCTTGCGCAGCTCGGCGATGACTTCCTGCAGGTAGTTCCAGACGAACGCGAACGGGTTACGCGAAGGCCCGTCCTTGGGCTTCTTGGCGGTCTTCTTGGGTCCGCCGCCCTTGTTGCCGTCGTCATCGCCGCCGGAAGCCTCGGTACCGGGTGCCTCGTTGGTGTCCTCGGCGTGCACCTCGGCCGCCGCGCCACGCCGTGATCGCTTACCTGTTGGCCGCGCCGGCCGTGTCACAACCGCCGTCTGGGCGCCGGGGTCACCGTCGTCCGTGCTGCCGGTGGCGGCGCCAGGGTCTGCGGAGCCGGCACCTTCGCGCTCGTCGCTCACCGCGTGCCTTTCTCTTCTGATCGGGTGTCGTGTGGTTCACCTACCAGTGTCCACGCTTGTCTAGTTAGTTGCAGGGGCGACAGGACTTGAACCTGCAACCTGCGGTTTTGGAGACCGCTGCTCTGCCAGTTGAGCTACGCCCCTTCATAGCGGGTAAAGGGGCCACACAACTCGCGCGCTCCCCGATCGGTCGATCTAGGCCGACGGACAGCGCGCTGGACTGGGGATACCCCGAGGTGCGAGTGTAGCGCGCACCCGGTCGGAGTTGCTAATCCGCCCCTCCCGGCTGAGGCACCCGCAGCCTCCTAGTCGCCGATCGCCGTGCGAATCACCTGACCGGTTTTAGGATCCCACTTCGCCGAGATCGAGTTGTCGCCTTCGTGGCCCATGAGGGTGGTGTACGACTCCATCACGACTTCACCGCTCACGTCCGCACACACATTCTGGGTCGTGACGATGTCGGCGCCGAACCGTTCGTCCACCGTCAGGATGGTCATGGTGCCGGTCAACTCGTCGCCGGCCTTGATCGGTCGGTGGAACTGAAACTTCTGGTCGACCTGCACGATCTGCATGGTCTCCATGCCGACGTCGACGTGCTGGAAGAAGTGCCGCTGGATCATCACCGCGAAGATCGACATGAAGGTCGGCGGGGCGATGATCGCGCTATGCCCGAGTTCGGCGGCGGCGGCCTCGTCGAGCGACGCCGGGTCGTCGACTTTGACCGCGTTCGCGAATTGGCGAATCTGTTCACGGCCGACGACGAATGTGTCGGGGTATTTCCAGACCATCCCGAGGATGTCGACTTTCAGAGCCATTCTGAACCCCGCCTAAGCCAGCTTCGCACCAGCGACTGCGCGACCGAAGATCTTCTTGCCACCGGAAGTGGCAGTAATGGCGATCACGACCGACTTCGTCTTCGGATCAACGGATTTCACGCGTCCACTGAAGACTATTTCCGCGCCTTTGCCGTCGTTGGGCACCGGCACGACCGCGGTGAAGCGCACGTTGTACTCGGTGACCGCGCCGGGGTCGCCGACCCACGAGGTGACGTACCCGCCGCCGAGGCCCATGGTGAGCATGCCGTGCGCGATGGCGGTGTCGAGACCGACCTGCTTGGCGATCTCGTCGTCCCAGTGGATCGGGTTGAGGTCGCCGGACACCCCGGCATAGTTCACTAGGTCTCCCCTGGTCAAGGGGATGGTTTTGGCCGGCAGTTGGTCGCCGACCTTGACTAAGCTGAACTCACGCAGTGCCATCGCTGAAGCCACTTTCTCCATCTTCTTCGCTACGCCCCGCAAGGGTGGTGTAGTTCTCCTGGACGATGTCGCCATTTTCGTTGCTGACGATATTCTTTGTGACGATGATGTCGGTTCCGTGCGCTTTTCGGACCGAGTCCACCCACACGTCGCAATAGAGTTTGTCCCCGGCCTTGATGGGTTTGAGGAACTTGACCACCTGGTCAACCTGGACGATCTGGGCATCGGCGGTGCCGACGTTGTTGGCGACGAACATCGCTGTCTGCGCCTGATAGACGAACACCGAAAGGAACGTCAGCGGCGCCGGCAACGTGTCGTATCCGAGCTCGGCGGCGGCATCCTCGTCGAAGAAGACAGCGTCCTCGTTCTTGACCGCGACTGCGTATTCGCGAATTTTCTCGCGACCCACCATGTAGTGGTCGGGGTAGCGAAAGCGCGACCCGACGAGGTTATCGAGAAACGACACGATTCGGTGAACCTACCTAGTCGGCCTCGGCAACCGTGCACCGGCGCCCGGCCCGCGTCGGGTCGCTCAACGCGACTCCTTGTGGGCCTCGTGCTTGCCGCAGTTGGGGCAGAACTTCTTGATCTCGAGCCGGTCAGGATCGTTGCGACGGTTCTTCTTGGTGATGTAGTTGCGGTGCTTGCACACCTCGCATGCCAAGGTGATCTTCGGCCGTACGTCTGTACTGGACGCCACGTCAGGTGCCTCTTTCTACATTTCTCGAACTCGGTTCCCGGTACTGCTTGTAGCGGTGGGGGGGCTCGATCCCCCGACCTCACGATTATGAGTCGTGCGCTCTAACCAGCTGAGCTACACCGCCCCGGATGAAACAGGCGGTTCGCGTCACACGTGAAGCTTTCCCGTCGCTCCGCTTACCGCGCTGTCCAACCGAGCCCCCTAACGGAATCGAACCGTTGACCTTTTCCTTACCATGGAAACGCTCTACCGACTGAGCTAAGGGGGCGCTGTTGTCCTGCTTGCAATACTTGAGCTCACCGCGCAGCGATGAGCCCTAAAGAGGGTACATTCTCACCGTTTGCGGCGCCAAACCGCTGGTCATTGCCGAACTGGGAGTCTCTGTCGCGCCTGTCGGTCCGCGGTAGCACCCGGAGCTCGACCCCGGGTGCGGTGGCGACGCCGACGTGGCGCATACGCTGATCGTCATGGCCGACTCGGACCGCCTCTACTTCAGGCAGCTTTTATCGGGCCGCGATTTCGCGGCGGGCGACATGATCGCTGAACAGATGCGCAACTTCGCATACCTCGTCGGAGACCGCCAGACCGGCGACACGGTGGTGGTGGACCCCGCCTACGCCGCCCAGGACCTGGTGGATGCGCTGGAAGCCGACGGCATGCACCTCTCGGGGGTGCTGGTCACCCACCATCACCCCGACCACGTCGGCGGCTCGATGATGGGATTCGAACTCAAGGGCCTGGCCGAGCTCCTGGAACGGGTCAACGTGCCGGTTCACGTCAACACGCACGAGGCGGACTGGGTGTCGAAGGTCACCGGCATCGCCCCCAGCGAACTGACCTGTCACCGGCATGGTGACAAAGTCAGCGTCGGCGACATCGACATCGAGTTGCTACACACCCCCGGCCACACGCCGGGCAGCCAGTGCTTTCTTCTCGACGGCCGGCTGGTGGCCGGGGACACTCTCTTTCTGGAGGGCTGCGGACGCACCGACTTCCCCGGTGGGGACGCCGACGAGATGTTCCGCAGCCTGCAGGCGCTGGCGAAGCTGCCCGGCGACCCGACGGTCTTCCCCGGACACTGGTACTCCGCGGAGCCGAGCGCGTCGCTCTCTGAGGTCCGAAACAGTAACTACGTCTACCGGGCGAGCAATCTGGACCAGTGGCGCATGCTGATGGGCGGCTGACCGCCGCTATCACGGCCCGGCATCGGTGATCGCCGACCACGTGCAGCTCATGCGATATTCTCCAGGTGGCTCGGCGCCAGCGGAGCGCGACGGGAGGACGCACCGCGATGACGACACCCCAACCGCCCGCCGGCTGGCATTCCGACCCCGATAGATCCGGCGGTCAGCGGTACTGGGACGGCCACGCGTGGACCGAACAAGAGATTACCGCGGCGACCCCGCCGCCCGAACAGCCGAGCCCGCCCGAGCGTGGCGGGGCCCACCGTGCGCCCGAGGACCGGCATCTGCTGACGCGCTACCTGGCGGTGTGCGCCGCTCTCTTGGCAATGCTGGTCGCGGTGGCGGTGTTCGCGGCGTTCTTCGCCGACGACGGTTCGATCGAGGTTGGGGCCCTCGAGAACCCGCCGACGACCATCGCGCCGACCACCCCGGGCAAAGGCTGGGGCGAGCCACCGACGGCCATTCCAGCGCCACCCCAAAGCGGTGACTACACAGACGGAGCCCTGGCGTTCTCGGTGGACGCCGTCGAGATCACCACCTCCGTCGCGTCGGCTGAATTCCCTGTCGACAAGACCGCAGTGGGCGAGTTTGTCGTGGTGCACATGACCGTGACCAACACCAGCGACGAACCGACCACTTTCCTGGGCACCTTCCAGAAGCTCAAAGCGGACGACACCGTGTACTCGATCGACGACGAGGCGACGTTCTACACCGGCGGTGCCCTCGCCGAGCTGAACCCCGGTGACGAGGTGGACGTCGCGGTGGTCTTCGACGTGCCGACGGGCACCGACCCCGACGCCATCGAACTGCATTCGGATCCGATGGGTTCCGGCGTCGAGGTACCGCTGCCCTGAGCGAACGGTTTGCGTCGAGCCAAACCCGGCTGGATAACCCAGGGGCTGACGCTGCTAGGTTCGATCCGCTGCACTAGGCACGACAGGAGGACCATGACCGGCACTGTTTCCTACGCAATCGCAGACTCCGTGGCCACCATCACCCTGGACGACGGCAAGGTGAACGTACTGGGCCCCGCGATGCAGAATGCCATCAACGAGGCGCTGGACCGAGCTGAGGCCGACGCCGCCAAAGCGGTCGTGCTGGCTGGTAATTCGCGGGTCTTCAGCGGGGGGTTCGACCTCGCCGTGTTCCAGTCCGGCGATGCCGCCGCGGCACACGACATGCTCGCCGGCGGCTTCGAGTTGTCACTGCGGACGCTGACATTTCCCGCGCCGGTGATCATCGCCGCGACCGGTCCTGCCATCGCGATGGGCTCGTTCTTGTTGCTTTCTGCCGACCACCGGGTGGGTGCGCCGAAGTCGCGTTGCCAGGCCATCGAGGTAGCCATCGGCATGACCATCCCGATCTCGGCCATCGAGATCATGCGATTCCGACTGACCCCGGCGGCCTTCCAGCGGGCCACCGCGCTGGCGTCGACGTTCGTCGGTGACGACGCGATAGCCGGCGGGTGGCTCGATGAGATCGTCGAGGCCGATCAGGTCCTCACCCGCGCACAACAGGTGGCGCAGGAAGCGGTTGCCACGTTGAACATCGGTGCGCACGTCGCCACCAAGATCAAAGCTCGCCAGATCGCGTTGGATGCCATCCGCGCCGGAATCGACGGCTTGGCAACAGAGTTCAGCCTCAGCTAAGGCCTCCACGCGCGCCGAAATCGCAGTTGAGCAGGACGCCACTCGCACATTCGCTGCTGGAATGCCATTTCGCCGAGGTGTGGCTGACATGATGGTCGGGTGACCCACGTCCGCGGCCGAATCTGGCGCGATGGCAAACCCCGCGACGAGTTCGACTTCTCATCGGTCTCGGACTACCTGGCCACCGAGGGCGCCTTGATGTGGTGCGACATCTACGACGCCGACCACGCCATCCTCGGGGAGCTCGCCGAGGATCTGCATCTCAACTCGTGGGCAGTCGAAGATGCCCTCGCCGATGCTGAACGCACAAAAGCCGTCGTCTACAAGACGCACACGTTCTTCACTGTGTACGAGGTATCGGTCCCGCCTTCCGCGACGAACGACGCCGGGGAGGCGACGCTGGAGATGCACCGGATCTCGGGGTTCGTCCTGCCGCGCGGGTTGATCACCGTGCGACTCTCGCCACACTTCGACGTCGAGAAGCTGTCGCAGCGCTTCGACCAACTCGGCGGGCAGGAACACGGTGTCGGTTCGCTGGTGCACGGTCTGCTCGACGTCGTGGTCGACAGTCACTTCGATGCGGTCCAATTCCTCGATGACGGGATCGAGAGCCTCGAAGACGATCTATTCGCCGACCGGGTGCCACGAAATGGTCTGCAGCAAAACACGTTCCGGCTGCGAAAAGATCTGGTCGCGTTACGACGGGTGGTGCTACCGATGCGGGAGGTGGTGACGGTGATTCAACACCGCAGAATGGACGGTAGGACCCCGGTCGAGCTTGATCCGGTATGGGCCGACCTCTACGACCACGTTCTGAGGGTCTCGGAATGGACGGACTCGCTGCGCGACATGGTCACGACGGTGTTCGAGACCAACCTGTCGCTGCAGGATGCCCGTCTGAACATCGTGATGAGAAAGCTCACGGGCTGGGCGGCGATCATCGCCGTGCCTACGGCGATCACCGGGTTCTACGGCCAGAATGTG
This sequence comes from Actinomycetes bacterium, assembly GCA_022601135.1. Lineage (GTDB taxonomy): Bacteria > Actinomycetota > Actinomycetes > Mycobacteriales > Mycobacteriaceae > Mycobacterium. The sequence goes on from JAHZJB010000044.1 coordinate 19,625, forward strand.
CTTTATCCAGGAGTCCAAACCGGCGCCGGCTTCGTGGTCAGCACCGCGATCATCGCAGTGCTGGTGGTCGTGCTGTACGTGATGTTCAAGATGCGGGACTGGCTGTAGCGATCACCGGGCTGACGGACACCGCGGGGCTTCGGCGTCGTAGTCTGGCGGCCGATGGCGCTTCACCTCCATCGTGCCGACCGCACGGATCTGCTCGCCGACGGCCTGGGCGTGCTGCTGGCCGCGCCGCCGGCGGACCCGTTCGCCGAGGACCTGGTGCTGGTCTCCGCCCGCGGGCTGGAACGCTGGCTCAGCCAACGGCTGTCTCACGTGCTGGGCTGCGGGAGCACCAGCGACGACGGCGTGTGCGCGGGCGTGACTTTTCGGCATCCACGGTCCCTGATCGATGAGCTCACCGGTAGGGCGGACGGTGATCCGTGGGCGCCCGATTCGATGGTGTGGCCGCTACTTGAGGTGATCGACGGCTGTCTCGACGCGCCCTGGTGCAGCGCGCTGGCCGCCCATCTCGGCCACTTCGAGCACGGCGAGGAGAAAGATCTGCGCCGGGGCCGGCGTTACGCGGTCGCTCGCCGCCTGGCCGGCCTGTTTGCCTCCTATGCCCGGCAACGACCTCAGCTGCTCGTCGACTGGCTTGCGGGCCGCACCGGGGACCTCGCCGCTGACCTGCGGTGGCAGCCCGAGATCTTCCGTTCCCTGGCCGATCGCGTGGATGCCGAACCGCCACCCATCCGACACGCCAGAACCGTTGCCCGGTTGCGGGATTCGCCCACCGAACTTCCAGCGAGAATGTCGCTGTTCGGCCATACCCGCCTACCGCGTACTGAGATAGAACTTCTCCATGCCTTGAGCACCCACCACGACCTGCACCTCTGGCTGCCGCATCCCAGTGCGGATTTGTGGACCGCGCTGAAGGATGCGCGCGGCGCCATTCCCCGGCGCGAGGACCGGTCGCACCGCGACGTCAGGCACCCGCTTCTTGCCACCCTCGGCCGGGACCTGCGCGAACTGCAGCGCAGCCTGCCCTCGTCGGTGGACACCGACGAATGTCTGCCGGCAACCGACCGCCCCGGCACTCTGCTGGGCTGGCTGCAGTCCGATATCGCGGCCAACGCGGTCCGACCGGCAGGCCGATCACACGATCCGGCCGACCGATCCGTGCAGGTGCACAGCTGCTATGGCACCGCACGGCAAGTCGATGTACTGCGCGAGGTGCTGCTCGGTGTGCTGGTCGACGATCCGACGCTGGAGCCACGCGACATCCTGGTCATGTGTCCCGACATCGAGGCCTACGCGCCGCTGATCGTGGCGGGCTTCGGCCTCGGCGACGTCGTACCTGGGACCCATCCTGCCCACCAACTACGGGTCAAACTTGCCGACCGAGCGCTCGCCGAGACCAATCCGCTGTTCAGCGTCGCCCGCCGACTGCTCGACCTGGCCGGCGGGCGCGCCACCGCCAACGAGGTGCTGGACCTGGCCGAGGCCGCGCCGAGCCGTTTCCGATTCGGCTTCGACCAGGACGACCTCGACGCTGTCGGTGACTGGGTGCGCGAGGCCAACATCCGCTGGGGTTTCGATCGGGAGCACCGCCGCCCCTACGGCGTCGACTTCGTACAGAACACCTGGCAGTTCGGTTTGGACCGGGTGCTGGCCGGGGTCGCGATGTCGGATGACTCGCACGCCTGGCTGGACACCACACTGCCGCTCGACGACGTGAGCAGCAATCGGGTGGAGCTAGCGGGACGGCTTGCCGAATACGTCGAGCGACTCCGCAGGACAGTCGAATCCCTATCGGGTGTCGCACCGTTACGTCAGTGGCTGACCGCGTTGTCCACCGGAATCGACACCTTGACCGCGGTTTCCGATGACGACATGTGGCAACTCAACCAGGTGCGGCGGGAGCTGGATGATGTTCTCGCCCAAGCGGGCAAACACGCCGGCGTCGCGCTGCGGCTGCCCGACGTCAAGGCGCTGCTCGACGGCCATCTCGCAGGCCGGCCCACCCGCGCCAACTTCCGCACCGGAACGTTGACGGTGGCCACGATGGTGCCGATGCGGTCGGTTCCGCACCGCGTGGTGTGCCTCGTCGGCCTCGACGACGGCGTCTTTCCACGTCGCGGGGTCGTCGATGACGACGACGTTCTGGCCCGCGACCCGATGAACGGTGAGCGCGACACCCGTTCCGAGGACAGGCAGTTGCTGCTCGACGCCATCGGCGCAGCCACCGAGAAGTTGGTCATCACCTACACCGGCGCCGATGAATGTTCCGGGCGGGCTAAGCCGCCCGCGGTACCGGTCGTTGAACTGCTCGATGCACTCGACATCACCACCGCCGGAAAGGTTCGCGACCGGGTTCTGGTCGAACATCCGTTGCAGCCCTTCGACATCGACAACGTCGCGCCCGGCCGGCTCGGCATGCCGCCGGGCGAGCCCTTCACGTTCGACCCGACTGCGCTGACCGCGGCCCGGGTCGCGGCCGGCCACCGCGAGCAGCGGCCGCGCCTGTTCGGGCAGCGGTTGGCGGCCCCGCCGCCCGACGACGTCGCACTCGACGATCTGATCGCCTTCTTCTCTGACCCCGTCAAGGGATTCTTCCGGGCGCTGGACTACACGCTGCCCTGGGATGTCGACATGACCGAGGACATCATCCCCGTTGAGATCGATGCCCTGCAGGAATGGAAAATCGGCGACCGGCTGCTCGACGACATGCTCCGGGGTGTAACGCCGACAGCGGCACAGCACGCAGAATGGCGCCGCGGTTCCCTGCCCCCGGGACGCCTCGGATGGCTCACCGCCCACCAGGTTACGGCGCGGTCGGCGGCACTTTCGGCCGCGGCGCGACGCTATCGCACGCCGGAACCGACCGCGGTCGACGTGGACGTCAACGTCGGCCAGCCCGGTTCAGATACCGCCCAGGGAATCGGTCGGCGCCTCACCGGCACGGTAGCCGGACTGTACGGCGAGCGGATTACGGCCGTCACCTATGCCAGGCTGGATGGCCGGCATCTGCTGCGAACCTGGATTCGTCTGGTGGCCTTGGCTGCTCACGATCCCGAAGGTGATTGGACAGCGGTGTGCGTCGGCAGGGCAAAACGCGGCGACAGGCCCAGGGAGCGCGTGCTCGGTGCGCCGGCGTCCGCTGTCGATGTGTTGAGCGACCTCGTCGCGATCTACGACGCCGGCCGCCGTGAACCGCTCCCGCTGCCGCTGCGAACGTCTTTTGCGTGGGCCGAGGCGCGACACAACCGCGGCACGCCCGAACGCGAGGCCAGGTTCAGGTGGAACTCGGGCACGTTCCCCGGCGAGAACGAGCAGCCCGCACACGAACTCGTCTGGGGCAAGCATTCGGATGTGAGCGTGCTGATGACGCCGGTGCGGCCCGGCGAGGGGCACCCGCACGAGAACACCCGGCTGGGCGCCTACGCCGCCCGACTGTGGCTGCCCATGCTGGACGCCGAGCGAGATGGCTACTGATGGCGGTGGAGACGTTCGACCTGCTTGGGCCCTTGCCGGCACCGCGGACCACGACGGTTCTGGAGGCCAGTGCGGGAACCGGAAAGACATTCACCCTGGCAGGCCTGGTCACACGCTATATCGCAGAAGGCGCGGCGACGCTGGACCAGATGCTGTTGGTCACCTTCAGTCGAGCGGCCAGCCAAGAACTGCGGGAGCGGGTGCGCCATCAGATTCTGGCGGCGGCGGCCGCGCTGGACGCTCCCACGAATGCCCGCGACATAGCCAACGACAATCCGGTCATCCACCACTTGCTCACCGGCACGGCCAAGGAGGTGGCCCAGCGCAGGCTGCGCCTGCGCGACGCCTTGGCCGGCTTCGACGCGGCGACCATCGCAACCACCCATGAGTTCTGCCGGCTCGTGCTGAAATCTCTTGGAGTGGACGGTGATAGCGACTCAGGCGTACAGCTGGTCGAGAGCCTGGAAGACCTGGTGACCGAGATCGTCAACGACGTCTATCTGGCGCACTTCGGAGCGGAGCGCGAACCGCCCCCGCTGAGCTACGACGACGCGCTGAAGCTCGCGCGCGAGGTGGTGCGAAACGCCCATACCGAACTGCGCCCGACGAACCCGGCCCCGGGATGCGAGCCCGCGGTGCGGGTACGGTTCGCGACGGCGGTGTGCGCGGAGCTGGAGAAGCGCAAACGCAAGCTCGGCGTCCTGCACTACGACGACCTGCTCTCCCGGCTGGCGAAGGCGCTCGAGGCGGAGGACTCCCCCGCGCGGGCACGAATGCAGCGCCGCTGGTCGATCGTGATGGTCGACGAGTTTCAGGACACCGACCCGGTGCAATGGCAGGTGATCGACCGTGCGTTCAGCAGCCATTCCACGGTGATTCTCATCGGCGACCCGAAACAGGCGATCTATGCGTTCCGGGGCGGCGACATCGTCACCTACCTGCATGCCGCATCAACCGCGGGCGCGCAGAAAACGTTGGGCACCAACTACCGTAGCGACGGACCGCTGGTCGACAGCCTGCAGGCGGTGATGCGCGATGCGCAGCTCGGCGATTCTCGAATCGTGGTCCGCAAAGTCGAGGCCGACCACAAGAAGCACCGGCTCGCCGGTGCGCCGCACAACGCACCGTTTCGGCTGCGGGTGGTGAGGCGCGACCAGTTCCGGACCCGACCCGACCGGACGATCCCCATCGCCCGGTTGCGCACCCACATACCGCAGGACATGGCCGCCGACATCAGCGGCCTGCTCGCCAGCGGGGCGACATTCGCCGGCGAACCCCTGCAGCCCAGCCACGTCGCGGTGATCGTCGAAAGCCACCGCGACGGTCATGCCTGCTTCGACGCGCTGAACGCCGCAGGTATCGCCGCTGTTTACAACGGCGACTCCGACGTGTTCAGCTGTCCCGCCGCCGACGACTGGCTGTGCCTGCTGGAGGCATTCGATCAGCCGCACCGCTCCGGGCTGGTTCGGGCCGCAGCGACCACCATGTTCTTCCGTGAGACCGCCGACACCCTTGCTGCACAGGGCGATACGTTGACCGACCGTATCTCGGAGACGCTGCAGCGGTGGGCAGAGCACGCACGCGAGCACGGGGTGGCCGCCGTGTTCGACGCCGCGCAGCGCAACGGGATGAGCGAGCGGGTGCTGTCCTGGGTAGACGGCGAGCGACACATGACCGACCTCGCGCACCTGGCCCAGATCCTGCACGACGCCGCCCATCGGAACCAATTCGGCCTGCCCGCGCTACGCGATTGGCTGCGCACCCAGCGCGACGAGCGAAGTGGGGCCGTCGAACGCAACCGCCGACTCGACAGCGACGCGGCGGCAGTGCAGATCATGACCGTATGGGTCAGCAAAGGCCTGCAGTTTCCCGTGGTGTATCTACCGTTCGCGTTCAACCGCAACGTCCAGACCCGCGACGTGGTGGTCTTCCACGACGGCGACACCCGCTGCCTGCACATCGGCGGCTCATCGAGTCGCGATTACACCGCGGTGCAAAAGCAGAGCCGCCAGGAGGCCGCCGGCGACGACGTCCGCCTCACCTATGTCGCGATGACCCGGGCGCAGTCACAGGTGGTCGCGTGGTGGGCACCGACAAGCGACGAACCCAACGGCGGTCTGTCCCGACTGCTCCGGGGTCGCACACCGGGCAATCCCGAGGTGCCGGACCGCTGCGACCCACCTCGAATCGACGACTCGGACGCGATCGCGATACTGCGCCAGTGGTCCGACGAGGGGGGTCCGGTACTCGAAGAGTCGATGATAGCGCCGACGGAAGGCGTTGAATCAGTTAGCGCCACAGATGATCTCGGGGTTCGGCGCTTCGAACGGCGTATCGACAGATGGTGGCGTCGAACATCCTATTCGGGTCTCATCCGGGCAGCCGAGTCCGCGGCGCCACCGGGAGTGTCCAGCGAGCCGGAGGCCGGCGGGCTCGATGACGAGCCGGACGCGCAAACGGGCAGTGTCGACAGCAGTCCGGGGACGCCGGCCGCCATCGGCAGCGACCTCGCCTCGCCGATGGCAGACCTGCCCAGGGGTGCGAAGTTCGGCACCCTGGTGCATGCCGTGCTGGAGACCGCGGATCCGCTGGCCACCGACCTCACCGCCGAGTTGAAGAGCCGGATCGAGCTGCACTCGCAATGGTGGCCGGCCGACGTTTCCGCCGCCCAGCTGGCCGCGGCGATGGTGCCCATGCACGACACCCCGCTGGGTTCGCTGGCCGGCGACATCACCCTGCGCCAGATCGGCTTGCGGGATCGGCTGCGCGAGCTGGATTTCGAGTTTCCGCTCGCCGGAGGCGATGTGCGGCTGAGCGCCCCCGAGATCCGACTCGCCGATGTCGGGCTGCTACTGCGCGAGCATCTTCCTGCCACCGACCGATTGGCCTGCTATGCCGACCGACTGATCAACGACGCGCTGGGCCACCAGCCGCTGCGCGGCTATCTGAGCGGATCGGTCGACGCCGTCCTGCGCATCGGTGAGCGCTACCTGGTGGTGGACTACAAGACCAACTGGTTGGGCACCACCGCCCCGCTGACCGCGGCCGACTACCAGCAGCCACGCCTGGCCGATGCGATGCTGCACTCGGACTACCCGCTGCAGGCGCTGTTGTATAGCGTTGTGCTACATCGTTTCCTGCGGTGGCGACTGCCCGGGTACGACCCCGACACCCATCTCGGCGGGGTGCTGTACCTGTTTCTGCGCGGGATGTGCGGCCCCGACACGCCCCGCGTCGACGGTGACCCCGCCGGCGTGTTCGGCTGGCATCCGCCCACCACGCTGGTGCAGGCACTCTCCAACCTGCTGCACGAGGGGAGGCAAACGTGATGGCCCTGCTGCAGGAGTTTGCCGATGCCGACGTGCTCGGATGGGCAGATGTTCATGTGGCTCAGCGACTGTGTGCACTCGCCGGCGAGCCCGACGAGACGGTGGCACTTGCGGTGGGCCTCCTGGTTGCAGCGCTACGCAACGGGTCGGTCTGTATCGACCTGCAATCGGTGGCCGCGCTGAGCGAGCAGACAGACACGCCCGAGGTGGCATGGCCCGATCCGGCGTCATGGTTGGCGGCCGTGCACGCCAGCCCGCTCACCGGAGATCCGCCGGTACTGCGATTCCTCGCGAACTCTGACACTGAGCTGCTCTACCTTGACCGGTACTGGCTCGAGGAGCAACAGGTGTGCCGAGACGTCAATGCCCGCCTAGAGACCGCGCAACCGGTGCAGCCGGCGCCCGATCTGGGGCGCCTATTCCCCGGCACGTTCAGCGAACAGCGGGGCGCGGCGGAAGTGGCGCTGGCGCAACGGTTGACAATCCTCACCGGCGGACCAGGCACCGGCAAGACCACCACGGTCGCCCGGCTGCTGGCATCGATCGCCGAACAGGCCGACGTCAGCGGCGCCGCACCGCCGCGGATCGCTCTTGCCGCTCCCACCGGGAAGGCCGCCGCCAGGCTGGGGGATGCGGTGCAATCGGAGGTCGGCAAGCTGGCCGCCGTCGACCGGAAACGTCTGGCCGGGCTGCGCGCGACGACCCTGCACCGACTACTCGGGAGCAGGCCGGACACCTCGTCGCGGTTTCGGCATCATCGCGACAACCGGCTCCCGCACGACGTCATCGTGGTGGACGAGACATCGATGGTGTCGTTGACGATGATGGCGCGACTGCTGGAGGCGACGCGGCCCGATGCTCGGCTGCTGTTGGTCGGGGATCCGGACCAACTGGCCTCGGTCGACGCCGGAGCGGTGCTGGCCGACCTCGTCGAAGGGCTGGGAGGCGGTCTTTGCGCCGGCGGGATTGTCGAACTGAAGACACCGCACCGGTTCGGCGAATCGATCGGGACGCTCGCGCGCGGCGTTCGCGCTGGCGACGCCGCCGTCGTGATGGAGCTATTACGGGCCGGTGGGGAATCGATCGAGTGGATAGACAGCGAGGATCCGTCCGCGCAGCTTCACGACACCCTCACCGGACGCGCGGTCGCACTGCGGCAGGCCGCCCTGATCGGCGACGTCGCGGCCGCGCTGGCGATCCTCGACGGTCACCGACTGCTGTGCGCTCACCGACGCGGTCCGTTCGGCGTGGCGCAGTGGAACCGGCGGGTCGAGCACTGGCTGGCCGAGGCGACCGGGGCCCCAACGTGGTCTCGCTGGTACGCCGGCCAGCCAGTGCTGGTCACCACCAACGCCTACGGACTCAAGATCTACAACGGGGACACCGGTGTCGTGGTGGCCTCGCCGGATGGCCTGCGCGCCCACATCGGCTCGCCGCAGGGGTCGCAGCACTTTGCCACCACTCGGCTGCCGGAGGTCCACACCATGCACGCGATGACGATCCACAAGAGCCAGGGCAGCCAGGCCGACGAGGTGACCGTGCTGCTGCCACCGCAGGAGTCACGCTTGTTGACCCGTGAGCTGTTCTACACCGCGATCACCCGGGCCCAGACGAAGGTGCGGGTGGTCGGCCCGGAATCGGCGGTTCGGGCGGCGATCGGGCGGCGGGCCCGGCGGGCGTCCGGGCTGGCCCAGCGGCTCGGCGCTCTGCGATAGCCCCGTCGCCGAAACCGCATCTCGGCAACCGCGTCATCCCCGGCTGGTCACTCGCTAAATTGTCTGGTGAGCCGTTCACGGCCTACCAGACAATCCGAGAGATCGTAGCCAGATGCGAGTTGACGGGCGGGACATCGCTGTCTCAGGCAGCCTGCTCCAACCGTTGATCCGTCGCACCAACGACATCGTGCGGCTGGCTCTGGCGGCGGCGTTCCTGGCCTTGGTGATCACCAGCTCGCTGATAACCCGAAACGAGTGGGAAGCGCTCGAGAAGTCAATCTCGGAGATCGTGGGCGTACTCAGCCCGGCGCAGTCCAACACCGTCTACCTCATCTACGGCGTCGCCATCCTCGCCCTGCCGTTCATGATCCTGATCGGGCTCATCGTCGGGCGGCAATGGAAGTTGCTCGGCGCCTACGCCGCGGCCGGCGTCATCGCCATCCTCTCGCTGTCCATCACCGGAAACGGCATTGCGGCGCCACGGTGGCACTTCGATCTGACCGGGCGGCTCGACACGATGCTGTCGCAGTTCCTTGACGATCCACGGTGGATTGCGATGCTCGCGGCGGTACTCACGGTATCTGGCCCATGGCTCCCCGCGCGCTGGCGGCGCTGGTGGTGGGCGCTGCTGCTGGCGTTCGTGCCAATCCATCTGGTGGTCAGCGCGGTCGTGCCGGCTCGCTCGCTGCTCGGGCTGGCCGTCGGCTGGCTGGTCGGTGCACTGGTCGTCCTCGTCGTGGGTACTCCCGCACTGGAGGTCCCTCTCGACGGAGCGGTGCGGGCGATGGCACGACGCGGGTTCCGGGTTTCTGCGTTGACCGTGGTTCGGCCCGCCGGGCGAGGGCCGTTACTGCTTCATGCCACTCAGGAACATGCCGACCAGGACCACGCGGTCGAGGCCGACGACCCCGACGAGGGCGCCGCGATCGTCGAACTGTATGGGCCGCATCAACGGGGCGGCGGGTTCCTGCGCCAGTTCTGGAGCAAACTGCGGTTGCGCGACAGCGAGACCGCGCCCCTGCAGGCCTCGATGCGACGCGCGGTCGAGCACCAGGCCCTGATGGCCATCGCCGCCGGAGAACTGACGCTGGCCAACACCTCGCCGATCGCCGTGGCATCGCTGGACCGCGGTTGGACGCTCTATGCGCACCGGACCCCGCGCGGCACACCGATCGGCGATTGCGCGCTCGAGATTCCGGTGACGCGGGTCTGGGACTCGCTCGGCGTGCTGCACTGTCAGCAGATTTCGCACGGCGACCTGCGCGGCAAGAAGGTCACCGTTCTCGACGGGACACCGATATTCGGCGGCTTCGATCACGCCGAGTACGGCGCCTCCGAGGCCAACCTGCACACCGACATCGCGCAATTGCTTCTGACTACTACCGACCTCTACGGTGCCGAACCGGCTGTCCGGGCGGCGATCACCGTGTTCGGTAACGAGGCGGTGTTGGCGGCATCTCAGCGGCTCACCAAAGCGGCCGTGCCCAAACGGGTTCGGATGGCGGTGTCACAGGCGAGCTCGGCGATGTCAACCGCCCGGGACGAAGTGAAACGCCAGACCGGCGCCGACCAGATCGAGACGGCCACCATCACCCGGTTCACCCGCAGCCAGCTGATTCAGACCGTGCTGCTGGTAGCGCTGGTCTACGTCGCGTATCCGTTCATCGCCACGGTGCCAGTGTTCTTCGAAGAGTTGAGCAGGGCCAATTGGTGGTGGGCACTGGCCGGGCTCGCGGTATCGGCGCTGACGTACCTCGGCGCGGGCGCCGCGCTATGGGCGTGCGCCGACGGCCTGGTCAAGTACCGCCATCTGGCCATCATGCAGGTGGCGAACACCTTCGCCGCGACGACGACGCCCGCCGGGGTCGGCGGCCTGGCCCTGAGCACGCGCTTCCTGCAGAAGGGCGGGCTGGGCGCACTGCGGGCCACTACTGCCGTGGCTCTCCAGCAGTCCGTGCAGGTGATCACCCACGTCGTGCTGCTGATCGTCTTCAGCGCCGCGGCTGGAGCTTCCGCCGACCTCTCTCGATTCGTGCCGAGTACCACGGTGCTCTACCTGATCGGCGGCGCCGCACTGGGGGCCGTCGGGGTATCGCTCTTCGTCCCCAAGTTGAGGCGATGGTTGGCCACCGCGGTACGGCCCCGCCTCCAGGAGGTCATCGACGACCTCGTCGAGTTGGCCCGCGAGCCCCGACGCCTGGCGGTGATCGTGCTTGGTTGTGCGGCAACGACACTCGGTGCGGCGCTGGCGCTGTGGGCGAGCATCGAAGCATTCGGCGGTGATACCAGCTTCGTCACGGTGACGATCGTGACGATGGTCGGCGGGACGCTGGCCTCGGCGGCGCCCACACCCGGTGGTGTCGGCGCGGTGGAGGCGGCGCTGATCGGCGGTCTCGCCGCGTTCGGCGTACCCGCGGCGGTCGCGGTGCCCGCGGTTCTGCTGTACCGGATTCTCACCTGCTGGCTGCCGGTGTTCATCGGCTGGCCGATCATGCGATGGCTGGCCCGAAGCAACATGATCTAACGCCGGTCGATCAGATGCTCACACCTGTGACCTAAGCGTGACCGCCGCCCCAAGGCACTCGAGGCGCACGGCTGCGTACCGTACCGTTAGAACTTTCTGGACTTGGAGGCCTCGCTGCTTTACCGAATTGCGATCCTGGCTCAAGCCGCGCCGCGGCGCATCCTGGTCGCTGCGGCACTGCTGACCGTAGCGCTCGGGATATTCGGGGTGCCCGTGGCCAAGGATCTGTCGCCCAGCGGTTTTCAGGACCCGGGCTCCGAATCGAGTCTCGCCACAAAGCTTCTCACCAGCAAGTTCGGCCAGGGCGACGTCCAGATGATCATCGCCGTATCCTCGCCCGCCGGGATAGATAGCCCCCAGGTGCGTGCGGCCGGCACTGACATTGTGGACAGTCTGATCGAGCGCCCGCAGGTGACCGGCGTCTCGTCGGCATGGACCTCGCCACCGGCCGCGGCCGCCGATCTTGTCAGCCGCGACCGCACCGCCGGGCTCATCGTCGCCGGCATCAACGGCAGCGAGGCTCAACAGCAGACCTACGCCGACGAGATCTCCCAGGAGGTCAGCCGCGAGGGAGACGGCGTGACGGTGCGCACCGGTGGCACCGCGATGGTCAACGTCCAGGTCACCAAGCAGTCCCAACGCGACCTCATCGTCATGGAATCGCTGGCAATCCCGCTGAGCTTCTTGGTCCTCGTCTGGGTGTTCGGCGGACTGCTGGCCGCCGCGGTACCGGTCACCATCGGCGTGATGGCGATCATCGGTGCGCTGGCCGTGCTGCGGCTGGTCACCTTCACCACGGACGTGTCGATCTTCGCGCTGAACCTGGCCGTTGCCATGGGTCTGGCCCTGGCCATCGATTACACCCTGCTGATCATCAGCCGCTATCGAGATGAATTGGCCCTGTGCGCAGAGCGCGATGGTTGCGACGCGGGCGCCAATCGGGTCGAGGCTCTCAGGCACACCATGACCACCGCGGGACGCACCGTAATTTTCTCCGCCATCACAGTGGCGCTGTCGATGTCGGCTCTGGTGCTGTTTCCGATGAACTTCCTCAAGTCCTTCGCCTATGCCGGGGTGGCCACCGTGGCGTTCGCCGCCGCCGCAGCGGTCATCGTGACGCCGGCTGCACTGGTGCTGCTCGGCGACCGAATCGACTCGCTGGACGTTCGCCGGCTCGCCCGCCGAATCCTGCGCAGGCCCGATCCTCAGCCCATTCCCGTCGAACAACGGTTCTGGTACCGGTGCGCGAAAGCCGTCATGCGTCGCGCACTTCCGCTGGGTGTGGCCGTGGTCGTCCTGCTGCTTGCCCTGGGCGCACCGTTCCTCGGCGTGCGCTGGGGGTTCCCCGACGACCGGGTGCTGCCAAAGTCGGCCTCAGCGCATCAGGTCGGCGACATGTTGCGGAGCGACTTCGCCGACAACTCCAACAGCGCTGTCACGGTGGTAGTACCCGACAGCAGAGGCCTGTCGGCGGCCGATCTTTCCGGGTACGCCGCTGAACTGTCCCGGGTGCCCGACGTTCCCGGGGTGTCCGCTCCGACCGGAACGTTCGTCGACGGGACGCTCGTCGGTCCCCCGTCCGCACCGACCGGCGAGAGTCAGGGCACCGTCTTCCTGACCGTATCCTCCACCGCGCCCTTGTTCTCCGACGCCTCCGAAACCCAGCTCGACCGGCTGCACGCCGTCCCCGGCCCCGATGGACGGACGATCCAGCTCACGGGCACCGCCCAGACCAACCGCGACAGCGTCGAGGCCATCACCTCCAAGCTGCCGCTCGTGCTCGGAGTGATCGCCGTCATCATGTTCGGTCTGCTGTTCCTGCTGACCGGCAGTGTCATAGTCCCGCTGAAAGCGCTGATCCTGAATATCCTGTCGCTGACCGCCGCGTTCGGCGCGTTGGTCTGGATCTTCCAAGACGGTCATCTCGGCGGGCTCGGGACGACCACCACCGGCACCCTCGTCGCGAACATGCCGGTGTTGCTGTTCTGTGTCGCATTCGGGTTGTCGATGGACTACGAGGTGTTCCTGATCGCCCGCATCCGCGAATGCTGGCTGAAACTCAAAGAGAGCGCCGACGATGCCGCGGACCGACCGGAGTCGGCCGAAGCCAGATCTGAACAGGCCCAAGCCAACAGTGACGAAGCGGTAGCGCTGGGCATCGCCTACACCGGCCGAGTCATCACCGCCGCTGCGCTCATCATGTCCATCTCGTTCGCGGCACTGATCGCCTCCAGCGTTTCGATCATGAAGTTATTCGGCCTCGGCCTGACCCTCGCCATCCTTGTGGATGCCACCCTGGTCCGAATGGTGTTGGTGCCCGCATTCATGCGGCTGATGGGGGAAAGGAACTGGTGGGCTCCCCACTGGCTCAAACGGGTACACGATCGCTTTGGTTTCAGCGAAGCGCCCAGCGCTCGGCCCCTCGAGCGCACAACCCTCGGCCAGAGCGAGGTCGACAAGGCGAAGCTCGACAGACCAGCGCCTGACCATACGAAGCCTGACCGTAAGAAAACGGAGCCGTTCCCATGACGACCAAGGACCCCATCAGTGTCGTCGCCGGTGTCCAGGGGGCGCTGCCGCCGCATCGCTACACCCAGCGGGAGATCACCGAGGCCTTCCTTGAGGTCCCGGCGTTCGCTGGGCTCGGTGACGTCGTACACGGACTGCATGAGAATGCCAAGGTAGACGCCCGCCACCTGGTGCTGCCCCTCGAGAGCTACCCGTCATTGGACGACTTCGGCGACGCCAACAACATCTACCTGGAACACGCTCTGGATCTGGCTTGTGAGTCACTGACAGCCGCACTTGACGAAGCAGGTTTGCGCCCAACCGATCTCGACATGATCATGACGACCACCGTGACCGGGATCGCGGTGCCGTCGCTGGACGCCCGCATGGTTGACCGGTTGGGGCTTCGACCCGACGTACGCCGGATCCCGCTGTTCGGGTTGGGCTGTGTGGCCGGTGCGGCCGGCATCGCCCGGATGCACGACTACCTGCGCGGCGCGCCCGATCACGTCGCGGCGCTGGTGTCGGTGGAACTGTGCTCGCTGACCTACCCGGCTGTAGAGCCGACGATCGCCAGCCTGGTGGGCAGCGCACTGTTCGGCGACGGAGCCGCCGCGGTGGTCGCTGCGGGCGAGAACCGTGCCGCCGAGGTCGATGCGGCAGGACCGGAGGTGCTCGACTCGCGCAGCAGGATGTACCCGGACACGCTGGACACCATGGGGTGGAAGGTCGGCCAGACGGGCTTTCAGCTCGTACTCTCACCGGACTTGCCCGAGCTCATCGACCGCTACCTCGCCGACGACGTGTCCGCTTTCCTCGGCGCTCACGATCTCAGCGTCTCCGACATCGAGACGTGGGTCTCACATCCGGGTGGACCCAAGGTCATTGAGGCGATCACCGAAACGCTGGGACTCGGCGACGATGCCCTTGAGTTGACATGGCGCTCATTGGCAGCGGTGGGCAATCTGTCATCGTCCTCGGTGCTGCATGTGCTGCGGGACACCCTCGCCGAGAAGCCACCCGCCGGAAGTCCGGGGCTGCTGATGGCGATGGGGCCCGGCTTCTGCGCCGAACTTGTGCTGCTGCGTTGGCGCTGACCATGGTTGCATACACCTTGCTGATCGCCGCGGTAGCGGTCGAGC
>JAHZJB010000006.1 GCA_022601135.1 Actinomycetes bacterium
ACACCCTGTGCGGGTGGCCGGCGCTAGAAAATGTCCTAAGTCAGGTCCGACGATGGCCCAAGCCGGCGTGATCTGGGCGTCACGCAGCGCGACCCGGCCGAAACGCTGGCCGACACCGTGGAGGGACTGCGGCGGGTCGGCCGGATCTGACCGTGCTTTCGCGGCCCGCCAGCGCGCGTAAATGCCCGCACCACGCCCGCGCGGGGGCGGGCACACACGCACGCTCGCCGAAGAAACTAGCCTTTGATCTCGCAGAGCACGGTGCCCTGGGTGATTGCTGCCCCGGCATCGGCGGACAAGCCGGTGATGACCCCGTCTTTGTGCGCGGTGACGGGGTTCTCCATCTTCATGGCCTCCAGAACCACCACCAGGTCGCCCGCTGCCACGGTCTGGCCCTCTTCGACGGCGACCTTGACGACGGTGCCCTGCATCGGTGCGGTCACCGAATCACCTGAGGCCGCAGCACCGCCGCCGCGGCCACGCTTGCGGGGCTTGGGCTTGCGGTGAACGACACCGCCGCCGCCCCCACCACCACCGAGTGCGAGGTCCCCGGGTAGGGACACCTCAAGCCGACGTCCGCCGACCTCGACCACGACGGTCTGCCGGGGGATGGTGTCTTCTTCCTCGATCGGGTCGGCGCCGGTGAACGGTTCGACGGTGTTGTCCCACTCGGTCTCGATCCAGCGGGTGTGCACGTCGAAGCCCTCGCTGCCGCCGATGAAGGCGGGATCGGCGGTCACGGCGCGGTGGAAGGGGACGACAGTGGCCAGGCCCTCGATGATGAACTCGTCAAGAGCGCGTCTCGATCTCTCCAGTGCCTCCTCGCGGGTGGCTCCGGTGACGATCAGCTTGGCCAGCATCGAGTCGAACTGACCGCCAATCACCGAACCGGCCTCCACCCCGGAATCCAGCCGCACGCCTGGACCGCTGGGAGGCTCGAACCTGGTGACCGGGCCGGGGGCGGGTAGGAAGCCGCGTCCGGCGTCCTCGCCGTTGATCCGAAATTCGAACGAGTGCCCGCGAGGCGTCGGATCCTCGGTGATATCCAGCGCGTCACCGTTGGCGATCTTGAACTGCTGGCGCACCAGGTCCAGGCCCGAGGTCTCCTCGGTGACGGGGTGCTCGACCTGCAGTCGGGTGTTCACCTCCAGGAAGCTGATCAGGCCGTCCTGGCCGACCAGGTACTCGACGGTTCCGGCGCCATGGTAGCCGGCCTCCCGGCAGATCCGCTTGGCGGACTCGTGGATTTCCTTGCGCTGCGCGTCGCTCAGGAACGGAGCCGGGGCTTCCTCGACCAGCTTCTGAAAGCGGCGCTGCAGCGAGCAGTCCCGGGTGCCGGCGACCACGACATTGCCATGAGTGTCTGCGATGACCTGCGCCTCGACGTGGCGTGGCTTGTCCAGGTAGCGCTCGACGAAGCACTCACCGCGGCCGAACGCCGCGACGGCCTCGCGGGTGGCCGAGTCGAACAGCTCGGGGATCTCTTCGATGGTTCGGGCCACCTTCATGCCCCGGCCGCCACCGCCGAACGCGGCCTTGATGGCCACGGGCACGCCGTACTCCTTGGCGAACTCCACCACCTCGTTGGCGTCCTTGACGGGGTCCGGCGTGCCTGGCACCAGCGGGGCCTCGGCCCGGGCTGCGATGTGCCGGGCAGTCACCTTGTCGCCGAGGTCGCGAATGGACTGCGGGCTGGGCCCGATCCAGATCAGCCCGGCGTCTAGGACGGCTTGGGCGAAGTCGGCGTTCTCGCTCAGGAAGCCGTATCCGGGGTGGATGGCGTTGGCGCCGGACTTCGCGGCGACGTCGAGCAGCTTCTCGAAAACCAGATAGGACTCTGCGGAGGTTTGGCCGCCGAGGGCGAACGCCTCGTCGGCGAGTCGCACGTGGGGGGCGTCGGCGTCGGGTTCGGCATAGACTGCCACGCTCGCCAGGCCGGCGTCTCTGGCTGCCCGGATCACCCGGACCGCGATCTCCCCGCGATTGGCGACAAGCACCTTGGAGATCTTTGAGCTGGCGTGAGTGGCCACTGCGCCTCCTGACGGCATGGTTCTTTAAGAGCGTCTTAATGTATCCCGGGAAGTTTAGGCGGCCCACCCGAACTCGCGGCGAGCCGGTCGGTTACCCGTCGGTAACCACTGTCTTTTTCGTGGTTGCTCCGAATGGTCTAGTCATGCCATTTTCCCAATAGAATGGTACCGTCGTGTCATGTACGTGACCATCGATCGAGTGGGCCGGGTCGTTATCCCCAAGTCGTTGCGTGTCGCGCTGGGAATCACGCCGGAGACACAACTCGAACTGATTCCGGACGGAACTGGGCTGAGAATCGAACCTGTCGGTCGGCGCCAACGCTCGATCGATACCGCTGACGGGCTGCCGATTCTCGGCAACGTGGCGGGTGCGGTGCTGACGGACGGCGACGTGCACCGCCTTCGCGATGACATCCAGCGGTGAGCGCTGGGCATGCGACACCAGCGTCGCCGTCGCCGCGCTGGATCCCGCGCACGAAGCTCACGTCGCCTGTCGCGGCGCACTGATTCGATATCGCCCTGCATTGGCGGGGCATGCGACATTCGAGACCTACTCGGTACTCACCCGACTGCCGCTGCCGCTGCGCCTGACCGCTGGCCAAGCGGCGTCGGTGCTGGCGCAGGCATTCCCGGGGGACTGTTGGCTGGAGGCGTCGGCGACCCACGGTCTGTGCGAGCACCTGGCGGGCCTTGAGGTCGTCGGCGGATCGGTGTACGACGCGCTCGTCGGCCAGGCCGCGGTCACCAATCACCGCACGCTGCTCACCCGGGACCGCCGGGCTGAGCGCACCTACCGCTGCTTGGGCGTCGAGTACCGGTTTGTGGATTGACCTACCGGGTAGGCGTCAGTTCAGTTTGTTCTTGATGCGGGCCAGCATCGCCGACATGCCACGCAGGCGCAGCGGACTGATCAACGCCGCCAACCCCAGGTCGCTGTAGAAGTCGTCGGGGACGGCGAGAATTTCGTCGGCGGATTGCCGGTCCAGGCCAGCGGCCAGGATGGCGGCGAAACCGCGGGTGGTGGGGGCTTCGGCGGGGGCGCTGAAGTAGAGCCGGACTTGGGCGCGGTCGTCGGCGTCGACATGAAGGAACAGCGGCGACTGGCATTCAGGCACCGGCTCCATCGCGGCCTCTTCGAGATCGGCGGGCAGCGCCGGGAGTTCGTCGGCGAATTCGAGTAGCAGGGCCAGTTTGTCCTGTCCCTCGACATCCTGGAAGTCGGACACCACTTCGGCCAGCGCCGGCGGCATGCTCACGGGGTGCCCGGCGCCTCGCCCGGTTGTTCCCCGGCCACGACCGGCACCCGGACGGCATTGCCCCACTCGGTCCAGGATCCGTCGTAGTTACGCACCCCGGGTAAACCCAGTAAATGGGTCAGCACGAACCAGGTGTGGCTGGAGCGCTCACCGATGCGGCAATAAACGACGGTCTTGTCGTCGGCGGTGAGGTGGCCGTAGAGCTCTTGGAGCTCGGCGCGGCTGCGGAATTTGCCGTTGTCCAGGGCGGCCTTGGCCCATGGGATCGACACGGCGGTCGGGATGTGGCCGCCGCGCAGCGCTCCCTCCTCGGGGTAGTCGGGCATGTGGGTGCGCTCACCGGTGTATTCCTGCGGTGAGCGCACGTCGATCAGCGGCTGGCTGCCCAGGATCGAGAGGACGTCGTCCTTGAACGCCCGGATGGGGGCGTCATTGCGTTCGACGACCGGGTAGCCGGCGGTCTGCTTGGACGGCACGTCCAAAGTGGTGTCGCGGCCCTCGGCGAGCCACAGGGTGCGTCCGCCGTCGAGCAGCCTGACGTCGGGGTGGCCGAACAAGGTGAACACCCACATCGCGTAGGCCGCCCACCAGTTGCTCTTGTCCCCGTAGATGACGACGGTGTCCTCGCGCGCGATGCCTTTGCGGTCCATCAGTTCGGCGAACTGCTCGCCGGTGATGTAGTCCCGCACGTGCGGATCGTTGAGGTCGGTATGCCAGTCGATCTTGACCGCACCGGGTATGTGGCCGGTGTCGTAGAGCAGCACATCTTCGTCGGATTCGACGATGGCCAGACCCGGTTGGCCCAGGTTCGTGGACAGCCAGTCCGCGGTGACCAGCCGTTCCGGGTGGGCATACGATTGCAGAACGGGGTGGGGATCAGCAGGTAGCGGCACGCGTTGCAGCCTACCGTCGGGGGCACCGGCGGGTCGAAGCTCACCGGGGCCCGCCGCACGCCGCATCCGGGTCTCCTGGTCTCCCACTTCGCAGGTAGTGCGATAGGCAGCGAAAATCGTGACCCCCGGGGCGCGCCAAGTCTGAATAACGGGAATAGTGGGATGGGCTCAGCCGCAACGGTGCGGCGTCGTCAACGGCCTGAGGAGCTCACGATGAGTACCCCCGACCGGCCCGCCAACGCCCATCTCGATGAGCCGCCGCCGGGGGTGCTGAGGAAGGCGATCGCGGCGTCGGCGATCGGCAACGCCACCGAGTGGTTCGACTACGGTCTCTACGCCTACGGCGTCACCTACATCTCGGCGGCCGTCTTCCCTGGTGACACCGAAAGCGCCACGCTGCTGGCGCTGATGACGTTCGCGGTGTCGTTCCTTGTGCGTCCGCTGGGCGGGTTCATCTGGGGTCCGCTCGGCGACCGACTAGGGCGTCGACAGATCCTGGCCATCACGATCGTGCTGATGGCCGGCGCCACGTTCTGCGTCGGCCTGGTGCCCACCTACGACTCGATCGGGTTCTGGGCGCCCACACTGATGGTGCTGCTGCGGATGATCCAGGGTTTCTCCACCGGTGGCGAGTACGGCGGTGCGGCCACCTTCATGGCCGAGTACGCACCCCCGCGTCGACGCGGTTTCCTGGGCAGCTTTCTGGAGTTCGGCACGCTGGCGGGCTTCTCGGCCGGGGCGCTGCTGATGCTGAGCTTCTCGCTGGTGCTGTCCGAGGACCAGATGAGCACGTGGGGCTGGCGGTTGCCCTTCCTGATCGCAGCCCCGCTTGGCCTCGTCGGCATCTACCTGAGGACGAAGCTCGATGAAACCCCGGTGTTCCAGGAGCTGGAGGAGTCGGGCCGGGAAGAGGAGAGCATCGGGACCGAGTTCAAAGACCTTCTCACCCGCTTCTGGGCGCCCATCCTGAAGCTGGGCGGCTTGGTCGTCGCGCTCAACGTCGTCAACTACACGCTGCTCAGCTACATGCCGACCTACCTGGAGTCGGCCATCGGGCTGTCCACGAACATGTCGCTGGTAGTGCCCATTATCGGCATGCTGGCAATGATGGTGTTCCTGCCGTTCGCGGGCCGGCTATCCGACCGGGTCGGCCGCAAACCCCTCTGGTGGGTATCGCTGGTCGGCCTATTCGTCGCTGTGGTGCCGATGTTCCTGCTGATGTCGACCGGCCCGGTGGGTGCCATCATCGGCTTCGCCATTCTTGGCCTGCTATATGTGCCGCAGCTGGCCACGATCTCGGCGATGTTCCCGGCGATGTTCCCGACCCAGGTCCGCTACGCGGGTTTCGCGATCGCCTACAACGTGTCGACGTCGATATTCGGTGGTACCGCCCCGGCGGTCAACGAGTGGCTGATCACCGAGTCCGGCAATAACTTATGGCCGGCGTTCTACATGATGATCGCGGTGGCGATCGGCATGCTCGGGTTTCTCAAGGTGCCTGAGACGACCCGGTGCCCGATCAACGGGACGGAGATTCCCGGAACGCCGGAGGCGCCGCCGCAGTTGGATTACGAGCTGGCTGGTGCGAGGGGGTGAGGTTGGGGCGCTAACCAGGCGAGCCGACCGGGTGGATGCCGGTTGGCTGCGCCTCGTGTTTCGTGTCGAGATCTCGCAGGAGACCAAACGGGGGTGATCGTCGCCGAGGTGCGTCGCCATGATTAGAGCGGCGTCTATCGGCCGGTCGCGGAGGTGCACGACAGGTGCAGTTGGTTACAATCGCAACCGGAGCAAGCTTGACGAGACCAATCCGTTATCGAATTTGGAAGTGGCTTCGGATATCCTCTACGGTGGGTCTGGGCAACCACAGTGAGGGGTTTCGGTGGCTTCGCGTATCTTGGCTGCATTTTCGATGACCTTAGGACTCTTCGCCTCAACGATCGGGGTTGCAGGTTCGGCCGCGGCGGCGCCCGCATCTTGGCCGATGCCCCTTGTTCGAGGGATGCTGCTGTCCGAGGCGGTCAAGACGATTCAGGATATTACTGGCCCGGGGTTGAACCTAAGATTAATCGACCTCCGGAATGGACAAGATGTGCACAACCACAATATGTGGGAGGTGTGCGCTCAGAGGCCGAGGGTAGGTAAGCCCATCTGGCAGGAGACGAAGAAGGTCAACCTTTACGTCAAGCGATTCAGCCATAGGGGCTGTGCCTAGCTTCTTGTTGCCAGAGATCGGCGATGGACAGCCCCGCGCTTCGTAGCATTTGGCGCACTAGTGGCAGGCTCAGACCGATGACGTTGGATGTGTCGCCCTCGATCCGATCCACGAACCAGCCTCCGCGGCCGTCCAGTGTGAATGCCCCGGCGACGGAGATCGGCTCGCCGCTTTCGAGATAAGCAGTCAACTCGACCTCGTTGGGTTGGCCGAATTGGACTGCCGTGCTGCCCGTCTGGTCCTCGGTGTAGCTGATGACGCCCGCCGAGATGCGCAGCAGTGAATGCCCGGTGAGTAGATGACCCACCGACCCTGCCAGCGAACGCCACTGCAGGCGCGCTGCTTCCGCCGTGCCGGGCTTTCCGTACAGTTCGCCATCGCGGTACAGCATCGAATCGCAGCCGAACACCACGCAGTCAGCCGCCACCGTCTGAGGCAGCTGCGCTGCGACGCTCACAGCCTTGGCATTGGCCAGCTTGGCCACCACCGCCTCCGGCGGCAATCCCGGGTCGAGCGAGGCAAGCAGAGAGTCCTCATCAACATCGGAAACCACGACCAAAGGATCGATGCCAGCCTGCCGCAGTACGCGCAGCCGGCCCCTTGAGGCTGAGCCCAGGACGACCCGGGTCACCATCTGCCCCTCGTCGAGAAAGAGCTCATCATCGCCGCATATGTGTCCGTTCCAGCAGAGTGACACGCTGCCAGCTGGAAGTGTCGTAGCGCAGTTTGCCCACCGGATGTCCCCACAGGTTGAGTTCTTGGGGCCTGTGTTCGCGGGTGTCGCCGGTACTGGACAGCACGGTGACCAAAGCGGCGATCTCCTCGAGGGTGGGCTCGCCTTTGAGGATCTGAAAGTGCGGATCCGGCGCTGGCGGATCGTCGATCGTCATGTCCCGCGGGTCGGATATCTCAATGATGTCGGTGTTGTGGTCCATCGTGCAGCGTCCTTGTCTGAGCAGTTCCGGGTGCTGGGTCTACAGCGGGATGTTGCCGTGCTTCTTGGGCGGGGTCTGCACTACCTTGCGCTCCAGCAAGCGCAGGGCGGTGCCGATGTAGCCACGCGTGTGCGAGGGCGGTATGACCGCGTCGACGTAACCGCGCTCAGCCGCGATGTAGGGGTTCACCAGGGTGTCTTCGTAGTCCTGTTGCAATTGCAGTCGCAGCGCGTCCACATCTTCACCGTTGGCGGCTGCCTCCTTGAGTTGGCCGCGATAGACGAAGCCCACCGCACCTGAGGCGCCCATTACTGCGATCTGAGCGGTCGGCCAGGCTACGTTGACGTCGCAGCCCATGTCCTTGGACCCCATCACGCAGTACGCCCCGCCGTAGGCCTTCCGAGTGATGACGGTGATCTTGGCGACGGTGGCCTCGCCGTAGGCATACAGCAGCTTGGCACCACGGCGGATGATCCCGTTGTACTCCTGCTCGGTGCCTGGCAGAAAGCCCGGCACGTCGACAAGCATGACGATCGGGATGTTGAAACAGTCGCAAGTGCGGACGAAGCGCGCAGCCTTCTCGGAGGCGTTAATGTCCAGACAGCCGGCGAACTGGGTGGGCTGGTTTGCCACGATGCCGACCGGGCGGCCGTCGATACGGCCGAACCCGATGATGATGTTGCCCGCGTAGTCGGCCTGGACCTCTAGAAATTCGTCGTCGTCGAGGATGCGGGTGATGACCTCGTGCATATCGTAGGGCTGGTTCGGGGAATCCGGGATGAGGGTGTCCAACTCGAGGTCCTCGTCGGTGAGGCTCTCCTCGATGGGGCCGGGATGTGGCGCCGGGTAGCGCGGCGGCTCGGCGTAGCTGTTCGGCGGTAGGTAGCCCAACAGGTCGCGCACATAGTCCAGGGCGTCCTGCTCGCCGGATGCCACGTAGTGCACGGTGCCGGACTTCGCCATATGAGTGTGTGCGCCACCCAGTTCCTCCATGGTGACGTCCTCGCCGGTGACGGTCTTGATGACGTCGGGTCCGGTTATGAACATTTGGCTGGTTTGATCGACCATAATGACGAAGTCGGTGAGTGCTGGGGAGTAGACGTGCCCGCCGGCGGCCGCCCCCATGATCAGCGAGATCTGCGGGACGACGCCGGAGGCCATGATGTTGTTGCGGAAAATCCGGCTGTAGAGGCCCAGTGAGACGACCCCCTCCTGGATGCGGGCGCCGGCGCCGTCGTTGATGCCTATGAGCGGTCGCCCGGTCTTGATGGCGAGCTCTTGGACCTTGACGATCTTTTCGCCGTACACCTCGCCGAGGCTGCCGCCGAACACGGTCGCGTCCTGGCTGAAAATACAGACGTCACGGCCGTCGATCGTGCCGTAGCCTGTGACCACGCCGTCGCCGGTTGGTCGGTTGGCGTCCAACCCGAAGTTGGTGGACCGGTGCTTAGCCAGTGCGTCGAGTTCGACGAACGAGTCTTCGTCGAGCAGTGCCAGGATGCGTTCACGGGCGGTGAGCTTGCCCTTGGCGTGCACCACCTCCACGGCGGCCTCGCCGACCGGGTAAAGGGCTTCCTCGGCGCGCG
>JAHZJB010000045.1 GCA_022601135.1 Actinomycetes bacterium
C
Source organism: Actinomycetes bacterium (assembly GCA_022601135.1). GTDB lineage: Bacteria > Actinomycetota > Actinomycetes > Mycobacteriales > Mycobacteriaceae > Mycobacterium. Next base: position 2 of record JAHZJB010000045.1, read on the forward strand.
CGGTGGGGTCTTCCACAAAGGCAAACTGCTCGAACGGCCCACCGACATCACCCCACCGACACCGCCCTCAGGCGGTGACGACCACACCGGAACGGAGGTCGCCTGAAAACACCCCGATCCACAGGTCTTGACTATTTCTCTCCCGTGCTCGCCGACTATCTCAGCGGCAACTGCGTCCGAGAACTGCGCCACGCTCGCGACAACTTGGCAGAAGCCAAAACCCGCTATGCGAACGCCGTTCGCGCCGCTCGCACCGCCGGGCTGTCCTGGGCGCAGATCGGCGTGATCCTGGGAGTTTCGCGACAGCAGCTGCACAGGCGATTCCGTGACCTGACGGACTCCTAGGAAGGCCCGCCGTCTTGCGCCCCGGCGGAACGCTGCGCATCCTTCGATTCGGCCTCGGGCAGCAGCGCTTCCAGCGCCGCACCGCTGATACGGCGAAATGCCCGCCGGCGCCTGTTGGCGTCCAGTATGGCAACTTCCAGCGTGGACGGTCCCAGCGCGCGCGGCCCGCCGGCGTCGCCGCTGGCACTGAGTGCTCCTACGGCGATGGACACTGCGTCGGCCAAACTCGCGTTCTCGGTATAGGAATCGTTCAGTGCCGTAGTGATCGGCTCGGTGGCGCCGCCCATCACGACGAAATGGGGCTCGTCGGCGATCGAACCGTCGTAGGTGATGCGGTACAGCTCAGGGGCCTTGGTCTCGCCGTAGTGGGCGACCTCGGCCACGCACAATTCCACCTCATAAGGCTTGGCCTGCTCGGTGAAGATGGTTCCCAAGGTTTGTGCGTAGACATTGGCCAGCTGACGGCCGGTCACATCGCGGCGGGAATATGCATAGCCCTGGGTGTCGGCGAAGCGGATTCCGCCGCTGCGCAGGTTGTTGAATTCGTTGAAGCGGCCGACAGCGGCGAATCCGATCCTGTCGTAGAGTTCGCAGACCTTCTGCAGGGACCGGGACGGGTTCTCGGCGACGAACAGCACACCGTCGGCATAGGCCAACGCGACCACGCTACGCCCCCTGGCGATGCCCTTGCGGGCAAGCTCGGAGCGCTCACGCATCGCCTGCTCAGGCGAGATGAAGTAGGGGAAGCTCACGAATCCTCACCTCGAGGCTCGGCGTCAGGCCCGAACGTGTCTGCCCGCGAACGACTCTCGATGATCTCCCGGCAGACGGCGGCAATTCGGCGCTCCGCCACGTCCGCCGCGCCGTCAGCACTGATCACTACAGCGGTCGGATAGATACCCCGCACCAGATCGGGCCCACCGGTCGCGGAGTCGTCGTCGGCGGCGTCGTAGAGCGCTTCGATCGCGACCCGCAGCGCCGAGTCGGCATCCACGACCTCCGAGTAGAGCTTCTTCATCGATGACTTGGCGAAGATCGCCCCGGACCCGACCGACTGGTAACCCTCCTCCTCGAAGTTCCATCCACCGGCGGCGTCGAACGACACGATCCGGCCTGCGCCCTCGGGATTCGGGTCATCGAGGTCGTATCCCGCGAGCAACGGCAGCGCGACGAAACCCTGAAGCGCCGCACCCAGGTTGCCCCGCACCATGGTGGCCAGCCTGTTGACCTTGCCGGGGAAGGTCAGCGCCACCCCTTCGAGCTTCTCGTAGTGCTCCAGTTCGACGGCATACAACCGGGCGAACTCGACGGCGATCGCGGCCGTACCCGCGATGCCCGTGACGGTGTAGTCGTCGGTGATGTACACCTTCTGCACATCACGGCTGGCGATCATGTGCCCCTGGGTGGCACGCCGGTCGCCTGCCATCACGACGCCACCCGGGTACTTCAGCGCCACGATCGTGGTGCCGTGGGGGACCGCGTCAGTCGGCGCCGGCCCGGCCCCGGGCAGCAAGTGAGGTGCCTGATGGCGGAGAAAATCCGAGAATGACGACAAGCTCACCCCGCCCTGTGCCCCCGCTCGCGGTAAGGCACCAAACGCATCAGGTAATGAGGGCCGTTCGCGGTGCGGCCAGGTCACTGGCCGCCCTTCTGGACGTAAGCACGCACGAAGTCCTCGGCGTTCTCCTCCAACACGTCGTCGATCTCATCGAGCAGGTCGTCGGTTTCGTCGGTCAGCTTTTCGCGGCGCTCCTGGCCCGCGGCCGTGCCGCCGGTGGGGTCGTCGCCGTCTCCGCCCCCGCCGCCGCGCTTGGTCTGCTCCTGAGCCATTGCTGCCTCCTGCGTATGTCTTGGCCCGCGGTGGGCGCATGATGCACCGGCTTCCGTTGCCCGCGGGGTTCCTCCACACTACCGGTCGGCGGCGAGATCGCCGGGTCAGGTGGTCAGCTGCTCAACAAGCTCCACGGCACTGTCGACAGAGTCCAGGAGCGCGCCCACATGCGCTTTGCTGCCCCGCAACGGCTCCAGGGTGGGTATTCGCACCAAGGAGTCGCCGCCGAGGTCGAAGATCACCGAATCCCAGCTGGCAGCGGCGATATCCGCGCCGAATCGTCGCAGGCACTCTCCCCGGAAGTACGCACGGGTGTCGGTCGGCGGGTTTTCTACCGCGTCGAGAACCTCTTGTTCAGTCACCAACCGCTGCATCGAGCCCCTCGCGACCAGCCGGTTGTAGAGGCCCTTGTCCAGGCGGACGTCCGAATACTGTAGATCGACCAGATGCATCCGCGGCGCCGACCAACTGAGGTTTTCGCGGTGCCGGAAGCCGTCGAGCAGCCGCAACTTGGCCGGCCAGTCCAGCAGGTCTGCGCACTCCATCGGATCGCGCTCGAGGAGGTCGAGCACATTCGCCCAGGTCTCGACGACGTGGGAGGCGCGCGGGTCAGGATCACGGCTGTCGACCAGCTTGGCTACCCGGTCCAGATAGATCCGCTGCAACGCAAGGCCGGTCAGTTCGCGACCATCGGCCAGCGCAACGGTGGCACGCAGCGACGGGTCCCTGCTGATGACGTGCACGGCATGGACCGGGCGAGCCAGCACCAAGTCGCTCAGGTCCAGCCCTTCCTCGATCAGATCGAGCACCAGCGCCGTCGTGCCGAGCTTGAGGTAGGTCGAGGTCTCGGCCAAGTTGGCGTCGCCGATGATGACGTGCAGGCGCCGGTATTTGTCGGCGTCGGCATGCGGTTCGTCGCGGGTGTTGATGATGCCGCGCTTGAGGGTCGTTTCCAGACCGACCTCGACCTCGATGTAGTCGGCGCGCTGGCAGAGCTGAAAGCCCGCCTCGTCGCCGGAGACACCGATACCTACCCGACCTGACCCGGTGATCACCTGGCGCGACACCAGAAAAGGCGTCAGACCGGCGATGACCGCCGAGAACGGCGTCTGGCGCGACATCAGGTAGTTTTCGTGCGATCCGTAGGACGCACCCTTGCCGTCGACGTTGTTCTTGTAGAGCTGCAGCTTGGCCGCGCCGGGGACACTGGCAACATGGCGGGCCGCGGCTTCCATCACTCGCTCGCCCGCCTTGTCCCAGATGACCGCGTCCATGGGGTCGGTGCACTCCGGCGCAGAGTACTCGGGATGGGCGTGGTCGACGTAGAGCCGAGCGCCGTTGGTCAGGATCATGTTGGCGGCGCCGACCTCGTCAGCGTCCACCACCGGCGGCGGACCCGACGAGCGGCTCAAGTCGAATCCGCGTGCGTCGCGGAGCGGGGATTCCACCTCGTAGTCCCAGCGGGTGCGCTTGGCGCGCTGAATTCCGGCAGCCGCCGCGTACGCCAGCACCGCCTGGGTAGACGTCAGGATCGGATTCGCGGCCGGGTCGGACGGCGACGAGATGCCGTACTCGACCTCGGTTCCGATGATCCGTTGCATATCAGTCAGCGTAGAGGGCAGCGCCCGCTCAATTTTCGCCGACCACTTCCCAGGTATCTTCGCTGTCCGGCCCTCCGGCGGTCACCCTGACCAGCCGGCTCTCCCCTCGTTGATTCCCTGCCTCGCACATGAACGACTCACCGACGGCCACCACTTCCAGGCCGCTACCGCAATCGACAGTGACCTTGAAGCCATACTTCTCCGAGATGTCCTCAGTCAGCCCTTTTCCGGTCTGGCGGAGGTCGAAGACCACGTCGAGCGTGGCGAAATCGACGCTGTAGTCGTCGTCGGTGAACGTCACCTCCACCCGCACGTCGTTGCCCTCGAGGTCGGCGATGCAGTTGAAGGTAGACCCGGCTTTCGGCGAACCCGACGGGCGCGGGCATTCGACCGCAGTCACCTGCCGCGACATCGGCGCGTACTGCTTGTTGAGTTCGTCTGCAATTGCCGACTCAAGTTTCTTGTAGTCCGGACCACCGGACGAGAAGGAGAACTGGCATCCGGCTGCCGCCGGCGCCAATATCAGCAAAGCCAGGAGCGAGCGCGCGGTTCTCACACTCTCGACGGTACCGCCCGCGGTGCCCAAACTGAATGGGAAAGGTCCTACCGAATGGGAAAGGACCTACAGGTACTGCCCGAGGTTCGACTCAGTGTCGATAGCCCGGCTCGCGCTGCCACTCTTGCCGGTGACCAGTGTGCGGATGTAGACGATGCGCTCGCCCTTCTTGCCCGAAATCCGGGCCCAATCATCGGGATTCGTGGTGTTGGGCAGGTCCTCGTTCTCGGCGAACTCGTCAACGATGGAGTCGAGTAGATGCTGAATGCGCAGCCCTTTCTGGCCCGTCTCGAGCACTGCCTTGATGGCATTCTTCTTCGCACGGTCCACGACGTTTTGGATCATGGCGCCCGAGTTGAAGTCCTTGAAATACATGACTTCTTTGTCGCCGTTGGCGTAGGTGACCTCCAAGAAACGATTGTCGTCGATCTCGGCATACATCCGGTCGACGACCTGCTCGATCATCGCCTTGATGGTCAACCCCCGGTCACCCGAGAATTCGGCGAGATCTTCGGCGTTGATGGGAAGTTGCTCGGTCAGGTACTTGCTGAAGATGTCCTGTGCGGACTCGGCGTCCGGCCGCTCGATCTTGATCTTGACGTCCAGGCGGCCGGGCCGCAGGATCGCCGGGTCGATCATGTCCTCACGGTTCGACGCACCGATCACAATCACGTTCTCCAGGCCTTCGACGCCGTCGATCTCGCTGAGAAGCTGTGGAACGACGGTGGTTTCGACGTCGGAGCTGACCCCGGTGCCGCGGGTGCGGAAGATGGAGTCCATTTCGTCGAAGAACACTATAACCGGTGTGCCCTCCGATGCCTTTTCCCGTGCCCGCTGGAAGATGAGCCGGATGTGGCGCTCGGTTTCCCCGACGAACTTATTCAGCAGCTCGGGACCCTTGATATTGAGGAAGTACGACTTCGCCTCCCGGGCGTCGTCACCGCGGACCTCGGCCATCTTTTTTGCCAGCGAATTGGCCACCGCCTTGGCGATCAGGGTCTTCCCGCATCCGGGCGGACCGTAGAGCAGGACACCCTTGGGCGGTCGCAGTGCATACTCCCGGTAGAGCTCTTTGTGTAGGAACGGCAGTTCCACCGCGTCGCGAATCTGCTCGATTTGTCGACCCAGACCACCGATGTCGTTGTAACTGACATCGGGAACCTCTTCGAGAACGAGATCCTCGACCTCGGCCTTGGGGATGCGCTCGAACGCGTAACCGGCTTTGGTGTCAACCAGCAGCGAGTCACCGGGGCGCAGCTTGCGTGGCCGGTCATCACCGAGCACATCGTCGTCGTAACCGTCGGGGAGTTCCTGGTCTGCGACCAGCGGCTCGGCAAGCCAGACGATCCGCTCCTCGTCGGCGTGACCGACGACCAGCGCCCGATGACCGTCGGAAAGGATCTCACGCAGCGTGCTGATCTCACCGACAGATTCGAAGTAACCGGCTTCCACGACGGTCAGCGCCTCGTTGAGGCGAACCGTCTGACCTTGCTTGAGCTGCTCGGTGTCGATGTTGGGCGAGCAGGTCAACCGCATCTTGCGGCCTGAGGTGAACACGTCGACGGTGTCGTCCTCGTGCGCGGCAAGCAGGACGCCGTAACCGCTGGGCGGCTGACCGAGCCGGTCAACTTCTTCGCGCAGTGCCAGCAACTGCTGGCGTGCTTCCTTGAGGGTGTCCATCAGCTTGGCGTTCCGCGCGGCGAGCGAGTCGATCCGCGCTTCCAGTTGATGCACATCGCGGGCACTGCGAAGTCCACTGGCTGCGCCTACCGTGTTCTCCAGTTGCTCGCGCAAAATGGCGGCCTCGCGCCGCAGCTGTTCCAACTCTGCCGCATCCTCACGGGGCAGGCGGTTACCAGGGGATGCACCCAAGACATCAGGGGTCTCAGAACGCTCGGACTCACTCATACTGAGCTCCTTTCCCACACCCGATCTTGGTGCGGTAACACCTCCAACGCTACCGGCGATTCACTCTTTGTGTGCGGTGGTAAGGGTTCGACACACCAGCAACACTGTTAGCCTCTGATAATCAGTCGGCCGAACGAAAGGACAGCCGTGACCTTTAAGACCCTCTATACCAGTCTGACAGCTGGAGCGGCGGCAGCCGTGATGGTGGGCGCTGCGGCGGCAGGTGTGACGTCGATTGCCGCCGGCTCCGGAACCGCCGCGCAGCCCGCGGTGCAGCCGGTTGTCTTCGACATTCCCTTTCCTGCCGCACCTGCTCCCGACCTCCAGGGACCGCTCGTATCGACGCTGAATGCCCTCTCGGGACCGGGTTCGTTCACCGGAGCCAAGGCCAGCTACGTTCAGGGCGGCCTCGGACGGATCGAGGCCAGAATGGCCGACAACGGGTTCGCGAACGCGGCAGCCAAGGGGTATTTCCCGCTGAGCTTCACCGTCGCTGACATCCAGCAGAACGGCGGCGTCGCCACCGCCAACGTGACCGCGGCGGCTGCGTCCGGCCCGGTGGCCAGCCAGCCGCTGACATTTATCGCGGGGCCCAGCCCGACAGGCTGGCAGATCTCCAGGGAGTCGGCCTTGGCCCTCATGTCATCCGTGGGCTGACCCTTTCGTGGGCCCTACCGCATGATGACGCGGGTGCGTCGCGCCTTTCTGATCCAAAGTGCCGCCACAATCGTGGCGGCCGTCGGATTGGCTGCGTGCGGCCAGCCGACGCATCCGGCCGCCGAACCGTCCGTCGAAGACTCGACCGCGCGGACCGTCGGATCACCCGCGACGATGGTCCCCGCACCGGGCGAACGTGCCTTACCACCGGACTCTGCGCTGATCGACGTGATGGTCAGGCTCTCCGATCCGGCGGTCCCGGGCGACCAGAAGGTCGTTCTGATCGCAGGCGGCACCGCCGACGAAGCTGCCGACCTGGACCGATTCGGTATCGCCCTGCGCGACAATGGTTCGCTGCCCCTGACGTTCGAGGCGCGAGATCTAGCCTGGTCGCAGGCGGACCCCGGTAACGTGGTGGCTACGGTACTGGTCAGGACAGCCAATCCCCAGGATGGTGAGTTCACCTACCCGATGGAGTTCGCACCGGCGGACGGATCATGGCAACTGACCCGGCAGACCGCCGACCTGCTCCTTGGGCTGGGCGGCGAGGAAAGCGCAGCCCCACCGCCACCACCACCGCCAGCCGAACCACCACGCTGACTTCGTGTGGATCGGCTGGCTGGAGTTCGACATATTGCTGGGCGATGTGCGATCGCTGAAGCAGAAACGCTCGATGGTACGACCGATCATCGCCGAGCTTTCCCGCAGGTTCTCCGTGTCGGCCGCCGAAATCGGATCGCAGGAACTGCATCGTCGGGCGGGCGTCGGCATCGCGTTGGTTTCGGCAGACCACGCTCATGTGGTGGCCGTGCTCGACGCAGCCGAACGGCTGGTGGCCGCCCGGCCTGAGATCGAGCTTCTGTCAACGCGGCGGGGCATGGAACGAAGCACCGACGACGTTTGAGAGTTGACCGAGCTAGGTCCGATCCCCCGCTTGCTCTTCCCGCCCGCGGTTCTTCTTGCGGAGCGGAACCGGCGCGACCGTGCCGGGCGCCAGTTTTCGCGCACTGATCAGGAATGCCGTGTGCCCGCGCATCGAGTGCTCCGGACGCACCGCCAGACCCACGACGTGCCAGCCCCGCTGCATGCTCTCCCACGCCCTCGGTTCGGTCCAGCACTGCTGATCGCGCAGCGCCTCCACCGTCTTGGACAGTTGCGTGACGGTGGCGACGTAGACCACCAGCACTCCGCCGGGCACGAGTGCGTCCCCGACGGCGTCGAGCACCTCCCACGGCGCGAGCATGTCCAGCACGACCCGATCCACCTCGGGGCCGCTGAATTTGGCGATGTCGGTGATCAACAGCTGCCAATTCGGCGGGTGAGCGCCGAAGAACGTCGTCACATTGCGCACCGCGTGCTCGGCGTGATCCTCGCGCAGCTCGTAGGAGATCACCTGCCCCTGCGGCCCGACGGCGCGCAGCAACGAGCACGTCAACGCCCCGGATCCGGCGCCGGCTTCCAGCACCCGGGCCCCCGGGAAGATATCCCCTTCGTGCACGATCTGCGCGGCATCCTTGGGGTAGACGACCTGAGCGCCGCGCGGCATCGACATCACATAGTCGACCAGCAAGGGTCGCAGAACCAGAAATTGATCCCCGTTGGTCGATCGCACGACGCTGCCCTCGGGCTGCCCGATCACGTCATCGAAAGCGACGACGCCCCGGTGGGTGTGGAACTCCCCGCCAGGCTTGAGCAGCATTGTGTAACGCCGGCCTTTCGCGTCGGTGAGCTGCACACGGTCGCCGACAACGAACGGACCGGTCGGGGCTTTTTCTGCCACAGCCCATCAGCCTGCCAGCAGAGCCAGCCCCCCGTACGCCCGGGTTACCCGGATATGTCCGACCGCGACCATAGGCTTGGGCCATGACGGAGCAGACGGAACGCCCAACGCCAGGTTCGACGCGGAGCCCGGCCCTGTCTCCGTCGCGGGCTAGCGACTTCAAGCAGTGTCCGCTGCTCTACCGCTTCCGGGCCATCGACCGGTTGCCGGAACCGTGTTCCACCGCACAGGTACGCGGGTCGGTGGTGCACGCAGCGCTCGAAAAACTGTATTCCCTGCCCGCCGCCCAACGCGGCCCCGAGACGGCGACGTCGCTGGTGACGCCCGCATGGGAGCACGTACTCGCCAAACAACCCTCGGCGATCTCCGATATCCCTCCGGATCTGCGAACCGAATTGCTCGAACAGGTCCGTAGCCTGCTAACGCGTTATTACCGGCTTGAGGATCCCACCCGTTTCGACCCGCAAAGCTGCGAGGAGCGTGTTGAGGTGGAACTGGAGGACGGCACCCTGCTGCGCGGGTTCGTAGACCGCATCGACGTCGCACCATCGGGTGAGCTGCGAGTCGTCGACTACAAGACAGGCAAGGCGCCACCGGCGGCGCGGGCGCTCGCCGAGTTCAAGGCCATGTTCCAGATGAAGTTCTACGCGGTCGCCCTGCTGCGCTCGCGAGGAGTGATGCCCGCCCGGCTACGCCTGCTGTACCTGGCCGACAGCCAGGTCCTGGACTACACACCCGACCGCGACGAGCTGCGGCGATTCGAGAAGACGTTGATGGCGATGTGGCGGGCGATCCAATCAGCCGGTGCCACGGGGGATTTCCGGCCGAGCCCGTCGCGGCTGTGCGATTGGTGCGCCCACCAGAGCCGCTGCCCGGCCTTCGGCGGCACTCCCCCGCCCTACCCGGGCTGGCCCGAAGTGTTCGACGAGGGCGACCCCGCCACCACGCTGCAGGCGAAAGAGCCGGCCGCATGATCGATTGCCTGTTCCGGCGCCAGACGGTGGCCGACGCCGAGGAACCGGTCTTCATCGCAACCGACGGGACCCGTAGCAACTGGGACGCCGAGATCCAGCACGGTTCTCCACCGTTGGCGCTATTGACCAAAATGATCGAAGACCTCAACCACCGCGTATCGGGTTCCGAGCTGCGGATCGGACGACTCAGCCTGGACATTCTCGGCGCAATACCCGTGGCCGCTGTTCAGGTTCGAGCTCGGGTGGACCGTCCGGGCAGTCGCATCTCGCTGATCACCGCCGAGATGCTCGCCGACCGCGACGGCGGCCGCCGTCGCGTAGTGGCCCGCGTCAGCGCCTGGCTGCTCGCCACCAGCGGCACAAGGGATGTCACCACCGACCGCTACCCGCCGCTCGCGGAGGGCCGGGCAACCGAGGTGGCACACGCCTGGGAGGGTGCACCGGGATATCTGGAGACCGTCAGCTGGCGCAGGCAGGCGGAGCCCGGAGGCTCAGCCGCCGAGGTCTGGCTGAGTCCGCTGGTACCGCTGGTGGATTCCGAACCGACGACACCCCTGCAGCGCCTGGCTATGGTTGTCGACTCGGCCAACGGGATCGGAGCCGTGCTGGACCCGCAACATTTCGTCTTCATGAACACCGACACCGTCGTGCATCTCCACCGACTGCCCACAGGCTCGGATTTCGGTCTACGGAGCCGGGGTTCGGTCGGTCCGGATGGCATCGGCGTGACGACCGCCGAGATCTTCGACCGTCGAGGATTCATCGGAACCTGTGCGCAGACACTGCTGATTCAGCGGCGCATATGATCCCCGCCCTCACCCAGAGGACACTTCCGGATCCAGGTCACGCTGTGGCCGCCAGAGATTGCCGATCCTCCTCAGCAAAGGCGTCCTCAAGCTGCAGCGGCGAGTAGTCGACGTCGATCTCGGCCAGTGCCCTCCCCCGCGCGCTGCCGATCGTTCCGAACCGGCGCATACCCTTCTCCGCCGCATACTGCTGGAACTCATCCATCGTCAAGCCGAAGGGCACCTCGTCGTAGAGGGCGAAGCCGTCTTCGGTATTGCGCAATGCCAACGGAATGAGCTCATTCATCCGCGCCTCGAACACCGCCCAGTTGGCGTCGTCGGCCGCGACATGGCGCCGGCAGGTGAAGGTACCCCAGGCCATGTGGCGCCGTTCGTCATCGCCGATGCGGCGCACCAATTCCTGCATTCCGGGAAGAATGTCGCGATCGACGCAGATTCGTTGCCACGCATAGTAACCCGTCAACGCCATCATGCCTTCAATGACGTGGTTGTAGGTCACCGAAGCCCTTACCTGGGCCGCCGGTGACGGGTCGGCACACAAGGCGTCGAGCGATGTCGGCAGCTCCTCGTAAAACATCTGCCGGTATGCCGGAAGCTCATCGAGGTAGCCCTGCAGATCCTCGGTGATCCCGACGGCATCGAGCCACATTCTGAAGGCTTGTGTGTGCTTGGCCTCCTCGAAGGCGAACTGTGTCAGATACATCTCGTCGCCGAGTCGTCCTTCGGCACACATCGCGCCCATGAACGGCTGGATATCCTGGGTTACGGCTTCTTCGCCGGCGATGAACTCCGCGCACAACCGGGTAGCCCAGTCGCGCTCGAGATCCGATAGCGCCTCCCAATGGGCGCGGTCTCTGGAGAAGTCGATATCGGCTGGGTTCCAGAACTTTGCGTTGCCACCGGCGAACAGCTTCAGCGGCAGGCTGTCCCAGTTGAGCCCGCCTTCGGCGAGCGAGTCCGAGCGCGTCCTAGCAAAGTGAATCATAGGATTCATCTCCTACCGTCGTGGTGGTAAGGCGTTGGGAGGCCACCGGCGCGTCGATGTCGGCATCTGGGCGCCTCCCATCCCAATATGACCAGTGGTCATATTACTGTGATCCAGGCCACAGCTAAAGGGTGCCAGCCAAGCTACTCCAGCGGCTGGAGTTCCTGCAGGACGGTCGGCACCAACTCGCTGACGGTCGGGTGGATGTGCATGGTGCGCGAGATCGCGGTGTAGGGCAGCTTCGCCGTCATGACATCGAGGATGTCCTGCACCACCTCGTCGCCGCCGACGCCGAGGATGGCCGCCCCGAGTATCTCCTCGGTTTCAGCGTCGATCACCACCTTCATGAAGCCCTTGGTTTCGCCTTTCTCGACCGCCCGGCCAACTCGCGTCATCGGCCGCTTGCCCACCAGCGCTTTGCGGCCCGTTCGACGGACTTGCTCGGCGGTCATCCCGGCCCGGCCCAGCGGCGGGTCGATGTAGAGCGCGTAGGTGGTGATGCGATCGCTGACCCTCCGGGGGTCATCGTCGAGCAGGTTGGCCGCCACGATCTCGAAGTCGTTGTAGGACGTGTGGGTGAATGCGCCACGTCCATTGCAGTCACCCATTGCCCAGATGTTCTCGACGCTGGTGCGGAGTTGATCGTCGACCAAGATATAGCCCCGGCTGTCGGTCTCGATACCCACAACCTCGAGCCCAAGGTCGTCGGTATTGGGCTGCCGCCCTACTGCGACGAGTAGCCGAGTGCCGGTTATCGGTGCTGCGCCGACTCGGGGTGTGACGGCGAAGCTCGACGAATCCCTGTCCTGCTTGCTGAAGCTGATCGCGTCGGCGTCGAGTTCGACGTTGATCCCCTCGGACTCCAGGATGTCCTTGATAGCGGCAGAGACGTCCTCGTCCTCCCGGGCGATCAAGCGCGGCCCGCGCTCGATGACAGTCACCCGGGCACCGAACCGCCGGTACATCTGGGCGAACTCCAAGCCGATGTAGCTGCCACCGATAACCACGAGATGCTCAGGCACAGAATCAATCTCGAGGATTCCGACATTGGTGAGGTAGTCCAGGTCGGCCAGACCGGGCATGTCGGGCACGACCGCGCGGCCGCCGACGTTGAGGAAGATACGGTCGGCCTCCAGCAAGCGATCATCGACCCGGATGGTGCGCCTGTCCTCAAATCGGGCGTGACCACGAATCAGGGTGCAACCCGGCATGGAGGCCAGCCACGACTCGAGGCCTTCGCGGTCGCCGCCGCTGATGCGGTCCTTGCGCGCCTTGACCGCGCCCATGTCGACTGTCACATCCCCGGTTGCGACGCCGAAGTCGGCGGCGCGCCTTGCCAGGTGTGCCGCATGAGCACTGGCCACCAGCGTCTTGGTGGGGATGCAGCCATAGTTCACGCAGGTTCCACCGACGAGTTTGCGCTCGATCAGCGCAACCGTCTGCCCGGCAGCGGTCAGCCGTCCGGCCAGCGACGGGCCGGCCTGGCCGGCGCCCACGATGATCGCGTCGAAACGTTCTGTCATCTCAAAGTTTCTACCGCAGACTGACGTGGAAGGCGACCAGCAGCCCGCCACCGGCGGGCAACCGCATCAGGCGTCGAGATCTAGAAACGGCAAAACCTGATGTCGGAGGCCAGGATCGCCTTGGCGCCAATTGCCGCGATCTGATCCATGATGGTGTTCACATCACGTCGCGGCACCAGCGCGCGCACCGCAACCCAGGCCGGATCGGCCAGCGGCGCGATGGTTGGGGACTCCAACCCAGGGGTGACCGCAGCGGCGGCCTCAAGTACCGCGCGAGGGCAGTCGTAGTCCAGCATCAAGTACCGCTGGCCGAACACCACCCCTTGCACGCGGGTCACCAACTGGTTTCGGGCAGAAGCCTTTTCGCCATCGGCGCCGCCATCCCGGTCAGTCCCCTCCCCCGCGTCGCGGCGTTCGATCAATACCGCCTCGGATTCACAGAGCGGCTCGCCGAATGCTGCCAGGTTATGCAGGCCCAGGGTGCGACCGGAACCGACGACGTCGGCAATGGCGTCGGCGACGCCGAGCTGCACCGAGATTTCCACCGCGCCGTCGAGCCGGATCACCGTCGCGTCGATTCCGCGGGCGGCCAGGTCTTTTCGCACCAGATTGGGAAACGCGGTGGCGATCCGCTTGCCATCGAGGTCCGCTACACTCCAGGACCGTCCGGCCGGAGCCGCATAGCGGAACGTTGACGACCCGAATCCGAGCGCCAGCCGCTCACGCACCGGCGCAACGGATTCCTCAGCCAGGTCCCGACCGGTGATGCCGAGGTCGAGTTGCCCGGAACCGACGTAGATCGCGATGTCTTTGGGACGCAGAAAGAAGAACTCGACGTTGTTGGCGGGATCGACAACGGTCAGGTCCTTGGTGTCGGAGCGTCGCCGGTATCCGGCCTCGGAAAGGATCTCGGCGGCCGGCTCGCTGAGTGTGCCCTTGTTGGGGACGGCAACTCGGAGCATGGGCGACGAGCCACTTGCGCGAAGAGCATCCGGCAGGGTCACGGTCACAACTTTCGGTACACGTCGTCGAGGGACAGACCTCGCGACACCATCAACACCTGCGTCCAGTACAACAGCTGGCTGATCTCGTCGGCTAGCGCGTCGTCACTCTCGTGTTCGGCGGCCAACCACACCTCGCCGGCCTCTTCCAGGATTTTCTTGCCAATGCCGTGCACGCCGGCGTCCAGCGCCGCAACGGTACCGCTGCCGGCCGGGCGGGTGCGCGCACGTTCGCTCAGCTCCGCGAACAGCGCATCGAAAGTCTTCACGGCAGGCGATTGTGTCACGCGCCGCGCTCAACGGTCACTCGGGTTTCCGTGCGACGCGTGTTCGTGATGCCACGCATCGGCGTGCATATCCTCGAGCGTCTTGCCCTTGGTCTCCTCGACCCATCTCCACACGAAGAGGAAGGACAACACCGCACACACCGCGTAGAAGCCGTAAGCCAGGCCGAGTGTGTCGCGCAGGCTCGGGAAGGTGACGCTGATGAGGAAGTTGTGATCTCCAGGTTCTTGCTGCCGAGTAACAGGGTGAGAACCCGGCGCGCCTCCGGAATACGATGGGTGGCAACGAGGTAGCGAGGCGACTCGGGAATAGTGAAGGCCAGAACGCCGTACCCGACGGCCGGCACCGCCTCCACGATAGCCGCTTCCGCCCAGCGTGATGTAAGTCACATTGAATCACTCGTTCGCGGGGTCAGGCAGGTCGTTCGTCGACTTACCCCTTGAGCTCGCGGAATATCGTCCGCAGGCTGGCCACGTCGAGACCATTCAACGATGTGACGCTGCGGCGCCGCGGCGTCATGGGGACACTGACCTCGTTGGGCACCACCAGCACCGCACACCCGGCATCCTCGGCCGCGGCCGCGCCGGTGATCGAGTCCTCGATGGCCAGGCACTGGTGCGGCTCGAGACCCAACAGCGCAGCTGCCCGACGGTAGCTGTCGGGGGCGGGTTTGGCGTTCGTCACCTCGTCGGCACACACCGTGGCCGAGAAGTATTCCCGGCCAATGCTGTTCAGCGCGCTCTCGGTGAGGGCACGCCGGGTGTTGGTGACCAGCGCCATCGGAACCCGCTCCACGGCGAGCTCGTCCAGCAGATCGCGGGCACCCTCACACCACGGCAGGCCGGACTCGAACAACGTTCCGGTGTGATCGTGCACCCAGTCCGCGGCCGCTGTCATTGCGCGGGGGTGCGGATCCAAGCCGAGGTCGTCGAAGACGATCTGGATCACCGTTTCAGCAGCCCCGCCCACGGTCGAGGCGCGGACCTCCTCGCTCAGCACACCGCCCAGCCTCTCGTAAAGGGCCTGTAGCGAGATGTCCCAGAGCTTCTCGGAGTCGACCAGGGTGCCGTCCATGTCCCACAGCACGGCTCGCACCCGGGCATTCTGTCACGCGACCGCTGAATGGCCGTACGTGAAGTTGTCTTCACCCAGGCGCTCGAAAGTGAGGATGTCTTCACGCTCGGCGCGGAGCCTCACGCCTCAGTCTTCCGGGTTGTAGCCGAGATTGGGAGCGAGCCAGCGCTCGGCTTCCTGCAGGGTCCAGCCCTTGCGCCTCGCGTAGTCGGCGACCTGGTCCAGGCCCAACCGGCCGACCACGAAGTACTGCGATTGCGGATGGGAGAAGTACCAGCCGCTGACGGCGGCGCCGGGCCACATCGCCATCGATTCGGTCAGCTTGATGCCGGTGCGCTTGGTGACATCCAGCAACTCGAAGAGCGTCGTCTTCTCGGTGTGTTCCGGGCAGGCCGGGTAGCCGGGGGCAGGGCGGATTCCGACGTATTTCTCGCCGATGAGCGCCTCGTTGTCCAGCTGCTCGTCGGGCTGAAATCCCCAAAACTCCTTGCGGACGCGTTGGTGCAACCGTTCGGCGAAGGCTTCTGCCAACCGGTCGGCTATCGACTCCAGCAGAATCGCACTGTAGTCATCGTGGGCTGCCTTGAACTCGTCGATCTTCTCCTGGCTGCCGAGACCCGCGGTGACAGCGAAGGCGCCGACGTAATCCCGCAGCCCCGTTTCCTTGGGGGCGATGTAGTCGCCCAGCGACCGGTTCGGGATGCCGTCCCGGTGCACACCCTGCTGGCGCAGGTTGTGCAACATGGCCATGACCTCGGTACGGGTCTCGTCGGTGTAGACCTCGAAGTCGTCAGAACCCGAGCTGACCGCGTTCGCCGGGAAAAACCCGATCACCCCGTTGGCAGTCAGCCACTCCTCCTTGATCAGGGTGTCGAGCATCTCCTGGGCGTCGTCGTACAGCTTGCGGGCAGCCTCGCCCGAGGCCGGGTTGTTGAGGATGTCGGGAAACCTGCCCTTCATCTCCCAAGCATTGAAGAACGGCTGCCAGTCGATGTACTCGCGCAGCTCGGCGAGGTCATAGTCCTCCAACGTCCGCACGCCGATACCCTGGGCGGGCACCGGTGGGGCATAGCCGTCCCACTCGATCGGCGTCCGGTTCGCCCGGGCCTTCTCCAGCGCCAGCAGCGGCCGCTCAGTCTTCTGAGCGTGCCGTTCGCGCAGGGCCGCGTAGTCGGTCTCGGTGGCCTCCAGCAGTGCCGGACGCTGTTTGTCGTCGAGCAACGCGGCAACAACCGGCACCGAACGGGAAGCGTCCTTGACCCAGACGACCGGGCCGGTACGGCGCGGCGACACCTTCACTGCCGTATGAGCTCGGGAGGTCGTCGCGCCTCCGATCAACAACGGGATCTCCAGCCCTTGACGCTCCATCTCCGCGGCGAAATTGACCATCTCGTCCAGGGACGGGGTGATCAGGCCGGACAGCCCGATGATGTCAGCACCGTGCTCCTGCGCCGAGTCCAGAATCTTCTGGGCAGGCACCATCACACCGAGATCGATCACGGTGTAGTTGTTGCACTGCAGAACAACCCCCACGATGTTCTTGCCGATGTCGTGGACATCGCCTTTCACGGTCGCCATCACGATCGTCCCGTTGGTGTCTTCATCTGCCGAGCCGCCGGATTCCTCTTTCTCCGCCTCGATGAACGGCAGCAGGTAGGCAACCGCTTTCTTCATCACGCGGGCCGACTTCACGACCTGGGGCAGGAACATCTTGCCTGCCCCGAAGAGGTCGCCGACGACGTTCATGCCGTCCATCAGCGGGCCCTCGATCACCTCGATCGGTCGACCCCCTGCGGCCGCGATCTC
>JAHZJB010000046.1 GCA_022601135.1 Actinomycetes bacterium
CGGAAACTGACTTGTCCGAAGAGCCGGTGTGCGGGGTTTAGCTGGCCGCGCTGGATTTTAGAGTCGCCCCCGGGTGTCCTTCCGGGCCTGCCCCCATTGGGGCTGCGTCACTGACCAGTTGGCGGTACACGATGTCGGACAATCGGCGTTTCAGGCATCGCATCGCTTCGTTGTGTCCCTTGCCTTGTGATCGTTTCCGCAGGTAGTAGTTCCTCCCTGGGGAAATGGTCAATACCTGTGGGTCGGGTGTTTCAGGCGACCTCCGTTTCGGGTGATTCGGCACCGGGTTCGGCGGGTGTGATGTCGAGCGGGCGTTCGAGCAGTTTGCCTTTGTGGAAGGTGGCGCCGGCGCGGACCAGCGCGACCAGGTGTGGTGCGTTGACGGCGCGCCAACGGGCTTGCGCGGCATCGATGAGCTTGTAGGCCATGGCGATCCCGGCAGCCCGAGATCCTGGCCCTTTGGTGACCTTGGTCCGCAGCCGAACTGGCGTGTTCCCGCTGAACGAGCCCACGCAGTTTTAGAGTCCTGTGGCCCGATGCGGGGCAAGAAGGGACGATGGAACACATGGCTGGTCGGAAGCGGAATTCCGCGGAGGACATTGTGCGCAAACTGCGCCGGGCAGATGAGCTGGCCGCTGAGGGTAAGACTGGCGAGGAGATCGCTGCTGAGCTGGCGGTCTCGCCGGCCACGTTGTACAACTGGCGGCGAACCTACGGCGGGATGGACACCGAGGCCGCCAAGGAGCTCAAGGGGCTGCGCGAGCAGAATGCCCGGCTGAAGCGGTTGCTGGCCGATGCCGAACTCGAGAAGGACGCCCTGCGGGAGGTCGCGAAGGGAAAATTCTGAGCCCAGCTGCCAAGCGCCGCGCCGTCGACATGCTCAAAGACACGTTGAGCATGTCGGAGAGGCTGGCGTGCAGGGCCGTTGGGCTGGCTCGCTCCACCTATCGCCGCCTCCCGCTGGCGCAGACCCCGACCGATCCGGACGCCGACATGAGGGCCTGGTTACGCGCCTA
Source organism: Actinomycetes bacterium (assembly GCA_022601135.1). Lineage (GTDB taxonomy): Bacteria > Actinomycetota > Actinomycetes > Mycobacteriales > Mycobacteriaceae > Mycobacterium. The sequence continues at coordinate 1,017 of JAHZJB010000046.1, forward strand.
CGCCGCCAAACATCCCTGTCATGGGTTCCGGCGCGCCTGGGCTGCGCTGCGCTACGACGAGTGCCGTGAGGTCAACAAGAAGAGAATCCACCGGCTGTGGCGTGAGGAGGGCCTGCAGGTCAAGATCGTGTCCCCGCGCAAGCGGGCCGGCGTCTCGTCGGTGCCACCGATCGCCGCTGACGCGCCGGGCGTGGTGTGGGCGATCGATTTCCAGTTCGACTCGACCGTCGACGGCAAGGCCATCAAGATTGCCTCGATGGTCGACGAACACACCCGAGAATCGCTGCTGAACCTGGTGGAGCGCTCGATCACCGGCGAAGCCCTCGTCGCCGAGCTCACCACGGTCTTTGCCGCGGCCGGCGAACCACCGAAGGTGCTGCGGATGGACAACGGCCCGGAGATGGTTTCACAAGCGCTGCAACGATTCTGCGAAAACAAGACCGGGATGGTCTACATCCCGCCGGGCTGCCCGTGGGACAACGGCTACATCGAATCGTTCAACAACAGACTCAGGAAGGAATGCCTCAACCGCAACTACTGGAACACCCTGTTCGAGGCCCGCGTGGTCATCGGCGACTTCAAGCACGAGCACAACAATCGACACCGCCACTCGGCACTGGGCTACCGAACCCCAGCCGAGTACGCGGCAGCCTGCCGGTGCACCCACACCCCGGTAGCCTGCTGCATCAACTGAGAACGGATCAAACCAACCCGACTCTGAAACCGGGTGGACTCGGTACCGGGGACTCGCCACCAGCGTTGATTCCGACGAGTTGGCGACCGCCCGCAAGCGCATCGCCCAGTTAGAGGCTGAGCTGGCGCTGATACGGGATGCTTGCGAGCTTTTCGACGAGCAGGTGGTGGTGCCCCCAAAACGCCGACGCGCGATCACTGAAGGGTTGATCGCGCGAGGACACTCATCCCGCTCACATCATCCAGCGGTGCTAACGCGACACGGCTTTGTCAGGGCTGCTCCCACCCATCCGGGCGTCTCCCCGGCCAGGGGCCCCCAGCTTCCCAACTCCTGCTACGGCAGGAGCTTTCGATGCAGGTCCTTCACCTCCATTCGAACAACAAGCGCCTCACGGCGCACTGTCACGTCGTACAGAATGAGCGACAGCCCGCCGCAGTCGGTGGCGTAGGCGAAGCATTTCTCGGCGATCGCGTCGCGGTAACCGCTGGCGTGGATCGTGCGGACGTGCCGGTCAATGGTCTTGTAGGACACCAGCTGGGCACCGAGATCGGCCAACACGCGTGAAACGTCGAGCTTGCTGGTCGGCTCGACGATCCGGGCGATCACCAGATCCCGGAACACCGCATCACCGACGGTATCGAAGCCGAGCCAGTCATAGACGTGGCCAAGGACGTCGTATAGCAACCGTGAGGTGGTTCCGATCGTGCGCCCCGGCGCCACCACCGGGGCCCTGGCAGAGGACCGAGACCGCTCGGCGATCAACGCCTGCTCACGGAAATCGGCCACATCAGCCATCGACTGGGCACGGGCGGCCACCTCGAAATCCAGCGCCACCTGACCGCCGACGACTATCGCGTGCGCCTGCGCCTGCTCAAGCAGAATGCCCAGCTCAGCATCGGTACGCGCCGAACCCAAATGCGCCAGGATCACGACCCGGCCCGCGTCCTTGCGCGCGACCTGCACCGCCACCGCACCCGAAGCGGTGCGCACCTTCCGCACGTA
>JAHZJB010000047.1 GCA_022601135.1 Actinomycetes bacterium
CACACCGCATCGCCGTTTATCCTCTCCGGATTCAAGGATGCGCAGGAGGCGCTGGTCCGCCCGGCGTTGGAGGGCACCCGCAACGTGCTCGACTCGGTCAACCGCACACAAACCGTCAAGCGGGTGGTGCTGACGAGCAGCGTGGTCGCGATCTACGGCGATAACTGTGAGTCTCGGGATGTCCCCGGGGGCGTCTTCACCGACGAGCACTGGAATACCACCAGCAGCGTCGAGCACCAACCGTATCCGTATTCCAAGACCGTGGCCGAGCGGGAGGCCTGGCGTTACCAGAAGGCCCAGGACCGGTGGGACATGGTCACCGTCCACCCCGGTCTGGTGCTCGGACCTTCACTCACCAGTGCCAGCGAATCGGCCAGCCTAGCCACGATGAAGCAGTTCACCGACGGCACCCTGCTGGCCGGAGCGCCCGCGTTGACCATGGGTGTGGTGGATGTGCGTGATGTCGCCGAGGCCCACCTGCGCGCCGGGTTCACCCCAGAGGCCCACGGCCGCTACATCGTCAACGCTGAATCACTGACACTGCTGGAGATCGGCAAGATCCTGCGCCGCCGGTTCGGCCCCCTCTACCCCTTCCCCCGCGGGACGGCAAACAAATCGATGGTGAAAGCAATCGCCCCGATAGTCGGGTTTACGAGAAAGTTCATTGAACTCAACGTTGGTTACCACCTCGCGTTCGACAACAGCCGCAGCCGAAGCGAGTTGGGACTGACCTACCGGCCCGTCGAACAGACCATCACCGAGCACTTCCAGCAGATGATCGACGACGGCCTGGCCCGGCGCATTCCGGGGAGTCACTGGCTAAGGAGCGCACCCTCGCGATAGACAGGATCGAACGGTCGGACTGCTGGCCCTAGAGCGTGTCGAACAACTGGCTGCGGTCGAGTCGTCGGAGTAGTAGGGCGATTTGGCTGAGGTAGAGGAAGCCTTCGTGCGCGGTCAGGGTGGTTTCGGAGTGGCGGTCGATGCGGCGGCAGTGGTTGATCCAGCCGTTGGTGCGTTCGACTACCCAGCGTCGTGGTTGGACAATGAACCCGTGGCCGGGTTTTGGCCCGGACACCACCTCCACTGTGAGGCCCGCTTTCGCCGCTGCGGTGGTGACGGCCTGTGCGGTGTAGCCCTTGTCGACCCACACGTGACCGATGGTCGGGGCGATGCGCTTCGCCTTGCGCAGCAGCTTCGGGAATGCTGCCCGATCCTGGACATTGGCCTCGGTGACGACCGCCGCGATCTGCTCACCGGTTGAGTCGACGAGGACATGGCGTTTAACACCGTCGACCTTCTTCGCCCCGTCGAAGCCGCGCGGCCCGGCCACCGGCGAGGCTTTGACCGACGAGGAATCAACGATGGCCGCGGTGGGCCGTCGGCGCCGCCCGGATCGGGTGCGGACCTCGCCGCGGACCGCGGTAAGGATTCGCGCCCAGACACCGGTACGGCACCAGCGCAGGAAATGCTTGTGCGCCGACGACCACGACACGGTGAAGTCGTGCGGCAGATGCCGCCAGGTGCATCCGGTGCGCAGCACGTACAAGATGGCTCGAAATGTTCGGGAGGTACTCCCGCCACCGCTGCGGTGGGCAAGGCCGCCCACTGCGTGGATGTTTCGGCACGAGGTAGCTGGCGATGCGAGCCCACGCGGTGTCAGACAGGTCGGAGCGGTACCGGCGTCGACCGGGTCTGGGGGCACATGACGATCGATGGTGATCGAGAGGTCCGACACGTCGTCGCTGGCCAGCGTGTTGTCAGTGGTGTGTGCGACGCTGAATGGTGATGGCGCGGCACACGACATTCCGGTTCTGTCTCGATCCGACGGTCGAGCAGCGCGAGGTGCTGGCCCGGCATGCCGGGGCGTCGCGATTCGCGTTTAACCAGTGCCTGCGGATCGTGAAAACTGCGCTGACCCAACGCAAAACGGTCCCCGCCATGGAGGTGCCGTGGACCGGGTTCGATCTGATCAACGCGTTCAACGCGTGGAAGAAAACCGAGGGCGCCGGCCGGGTGTTCACCGTCGATGCCGACGGCGGCGTCGAGGTGCGGGTGACCGGCCTGTCCTGGCGGCGTGAGGTGTGTCAGCAGGTGTTTGAGGAAGCCGCCGTCGACCTCGGTAGAGGGTTGGCGGCATGGTCGGATTCACGGTCGGGCAAGCGCAAAGGCCGCCGCGTCGGGTTCCCGCGGTTCAAGAAGAAGACCGGCGTCGCGTCGTTTCGGCTGCGCAACAAGCACTGCAAAGGCAAACCCGCCGCGATCCGTATCGGCGACGATGCTCGGCCCCGCTCAATCACGCTGCCCGGTACCGGCACTGTTGCGGTGCATGACGACACCCGTCGGCTGCGGCGCATGCTGGGCAAAGGACGGGCCAAGATCCTCTTCGCCACCATCAGTTACCACGGCGGCCGGTGGTGGATCGCACTCAATGTCGAGGCCGCCGACCTGCACCCGGCCCAGCAGCACCCGACACGTCACCCCGACGATGCTGGCGGCTGGGTGGGCGTCGATCGCGGCCTGTCGGCATTCCTGGTCGCCGCGACCGCCGACGGCACCGAGGTCGCCCGCATTGACGATGCGCCCAAGGCGCTGGCTGTGGGGATGAAACAGCAGCGGCGGTTGTCGAAGTCGTTGTCACGCAAAAAGAAAGGATCACACCATCGAAAGGATGCCGCGGCCCGGCTGGCGCGGCATCACCATCGTGTCGCCAACATTCGGCGACATTTCCTGCACCTGGTATCGGGCGAGCTGGTCAAGACCCACGACCGGATCGTCATCGAAAACCTGAATGTAGCAGGCATGCTGGCCAATCACCGGCTGGCCCGCGCGATCTCCGATGCCGGCTGGGCCGAGTTCGCCCGGATGGTGCGCTACAAACAAGCGTGGCGCGGCGGGCAACTGATCGAAGCCGACCGCTGGTATCCGTCAAGTCAGCTCTGCTCGCTGTGCAAACAGCGCCGCACCGACCTGACCCTGGCCGACCGGGTGTTCACCTGCCCCAACGGGCATGTGATCGACCGTGACGGCAACGCCGCCACGAATCTGGCCCGCTGGCCTCACACCCACCCAACCGATCCCCGGACCCCCAAGCAACGGGGCCGGGCCACCAATGCCCGCCGACGGGACGGCGCTGGCCAACACCCCCGTGTTGGTGAAACCAGCCCGAAAGACGCGGGAACCGACGTTCACACCGCACCCGCGGCCTGAACCGACGACGCCCGAGAAGGGCGGTGCCGAACACTCAGTCGAGTTGTTCGACACGCTTTAAC
>JAHZJB010000048.1 GCA_022601135.1 Actinomycetes bacterium
ACCACCAGATCGGCTAGCCGTCGCATGTCGCCCCCGCCCGCAGGCTGGGAAGGCGCGGCGCGGGATGGTCCCGATGGTCCGCGGAACGGTCCTGGCGTGCGGTGTGCTCCACGCTACGCGACGCGTCCCCAACGCCCGAGGTCAGCGACCTGCCCGCACACCGACTTCATCGCCTGCATGTAGCGCGCAACTGATTTCTTGGCGATCGGATTATCGGGATGCATGATCGCCATCACCGTGCCTTCGCCGTATCGGAATATGTAGATGGTCAGCTGATAGGAAAAACGCCCGTCAGGGTAAATGCCGATGTTGTTCGCGAGGCCCATTTCCCCGGCCGCCAGGACCGCGTTGAGTGGGGCGGCGCCACCGTGCAAGAAGTTCGTCACCGGGAAATTCGGCCGCGGCCATTTCAACCAAGGCGCCAACTCCAGAACGCGGTAATACGGCACTTTAGCCATATTCAAACCGGAATCGAAGGAAGCCTGCGCTGCCCCCGCCGCTTCACCGAATGAGGCCGCGCCTATCGGGACGGTGAGCGGTATCAGGCCGGTAAACCAGCCCTGCGTCATGAAATTATCCGTACCGGTACGTGAATCCCGCGGAGTGAGACCGTAATAGGTCAGCGCACCGGTTAATTCATGCTCGACCTGAGCGAGGCCGGCGAACAAACCGCCGACAAAGCGCGAGCCCGCCGCCGCACACACCGATTCGAACCGCTCCGTCTGGGCCGTGTCCATCAGAATTTCCGACGTCATGGTGCTGCTGGCGGACTCCAGCGGGTTGCCCAGCGGAAGTGGAAACTCGGGAAAGCCGCCGTCGTTTTCCTCGGCGAAGTCGATCCACGCCCGCACCCCGGGCGAATCCAGCGTCAACTCGGAGGCGTGCTCGTGCTCCCGGATGCAGAAATCGTCGAAGCTGCCGGCGTCGGGAAGTACCAGCGCATTGCCGCCTCCGCTGAGCGCCGAATACATGCCGTTGGCTTCCATCATCGTGGTACCGATCAACGTCGCGTCGCCATGGACGTGATCCATTGCCGCAAAGAAAGCGAAGTGATCTTCGTTCTGAATTATCCCGAAAGTGAAGCAGCCCCACTCCAACGGACTCGGTATTGCCACGACGTGAGCACGTATCTCGTCGACCGTCAAGTGGCCATGATCAACCGGCTCGAATTCAATATCGGCTGGATCGGCTATCGCGTGCCGGATAAACCCGCCGTCATCGTCTTGTTCGAACCAGCTCCGGAATGTGTCGTGCCGACGGAGGTAGGCGTTCACGGCGTGATCCATCGCCGCGATATCGCACCGGCCGGGTACTTCGCAGCTGGCGATGATCTGCCGCGAAAAGGTTCTTCCAGCGGCCGTCCGTTCGCTGTAGTTACGAAGGTGCTGACCCTGCATGTAACTGACCGGAACCGAACTGACCGGCGCTCGCCGAGCCTTTTCCTGAGCGGCGGCCGTCGGATGCCAGGACGTGACCGCACCTGGACTCAGCGACCATTCGTCCAGCGCACCAACTGTTATCGCCCCGATGCGCAATGCTTGGTCCTCCCAATCCTGCCCAATGCGCCGGACTTCTTTCCGGCATCATCCCCCAACGGCTCAACATACCCTCGGTTCCACCGCGGTCATCTCGGCGCAAACTCACACCATGGACAGCGACTCCGGGCATTCGCCATGTCAAACCGACAATTATAGTGGCCCCAATGGGCATCACATAGCCGCGGTTCGACCGCCGTAGCCTGGGCGTACGCTCAGCTGTGGGCGGCGACCCCCGGTTGCGCCACCTCGAACGTGCGATAGTGGCCGTCGACGCTCTATCGTGTCGCGGGGAGAGTAGAGCAAACATGGAATCAGTCGAGGCTCGCACCGAGCCAGCGCATCGGTTCGCCGTCATTGGCTATGCAGCGCGTTTTCCAGGCGCTCCGGATGCGGAGTTGTTCTGGAACCTGCTGAGCGAGGGCCGCGAGGCGATCTCGGAGGTGCCCAGCGGCCGCTGGGACGCCGAGGAGTTCTTCGACCCTGAACCGGGTGCGCCGGGCAAGGTCGTGACCCGTCGCGCGGGTTTCGTCGACGACGTGACCGGGTTCGACGCCCCGTTCTTCGGGATGTCGACGCGCGAGGTCCGGATGCTGGACCCGCAGCACCGCCTGTTGATGGAGACGGCCTGGCGCGCGGTGGAGCATTCAGGCACCGCGCCGTCAGCACTGGCAGGCACCAACACCGGCGTGTTCGTGGGATTGGCCACCCACGACTACCTCGGCATGGCGTCCGACGCGCTGACCTATCCCGAAATCGAGGCCTACATGGCCATCGGGACGTCGAATGCCGCCGCGGCCGGACGGATCAGCTACCGGCTGGGGCTGCAGGGGCCCGCGGTCGCGGTGGACACGGCGTGCAGCTCGTCGCTGGTGGCTATCCACCAGGCCTGCCAGGCGCTGCAATTGGGCGAATGCGACCTGGCGTTGGCCGGCGGCGCGAACGTCCTGCTGACACCGGCGACCATGATCACCTTCTCCAATGCGCAGATGCTCGCACCCGACGGTCGCTGCAAGACGTTCGATGCCGCCGCCGACGGCTACGTGCGAGGCGAGGGCTGCGGTGTCATCGTCATCAAGCGGCTTGAGGACGCGATCCGCGACGGCGACCGGATCCGAGCCGTGATCCGCGGCAGCGCGATCAACCAGGACGGCGCCTCTGGCGGCTTGACCGTACCGAACGGCGTTGCGCAGCAACGAGTTATCGCCAATGCGCTGAACCGCGCCGAGCTCGATCCCAGCGATGTCGGATACCTGGAAGCCCACGGCACGGGGACATCACTGGGTGACCCGATCGAAGCCCAGGCCGCAGGTGCGGTGTACGGCGCCGGCCGCGAGCCCGGCCAGCCCCTGTTGATCGGCTCGGCGAAAACCAACATCGGGCACCTGGAAGCTGCCGCGGGCATCGCGGGTGTCATCAAGGTCATTTTGTCGCTGGAGCACGAGGCTCTGCCAAAGCACCTCCATTTCGAGAACCCCTCACCGCATATTCCCTGGGACCGCCTCGCCGTGGAGGTGGTCACCGAGACACGCCCCTGGGAACGCAGCGATCGGCCCCGAATTGCGGGAGTCAGCTCCTTCGGATTCGCCGGGACCAACGCTCACGTCATCATCGAGGAAGCCCCTGAGGAAGCTACGCAGCCGGCGCCCGCGCCGGTTCCCCTCGAGCAGCCGACGGCCGCGCGGTTCACCGTCGTGCCACTCTCGGCGCGGACGCCCAGCGCTCTGCTCCACCTCGCCGATCAATACCGCTCCTGGCTGTCCGGGCATCCGGAGGCCACGTTGGCCGATCTCGCCCTCACCACCGGAGCGGGGCGCGCACATTTGGAGCATCGCGCCGCGCTGGTGGCCAGTTCGAGAGAATCCGCCGTCGAGCTTCTCGGTGCGCTCGCAGAAGACCGCCCGGCACCTGGCCTGGTTCGCGGCGAAACCCATGAAGTGCCCAAGACGGCCTGGTTGTTCACCGGGCAGGGCAGCCAGTATCCCGGCATGGCCCGCGAGCTGTTCGACACCGAGCCGGTTTTCGCCGAGACGCTGACCCGTTGCGCGGATGCGGTCGCCGACCTGCTCGAAAAGCCGCTACTGGACGTGATTTTCGAGGTAGACGGCGCCGATGGCGAGGCGACTCTACGGCAGACCTGCTACGCGCAGCCAGCCTTGTATGCGGTGGAAATGGGCCTGGCCCGTCTCTGGCAGTCGTGGGGCTTCGAACCGGATGTGGTGCTGGGCCACAGCGTCGGTCAGTATTCCGCGGCCTGCGTGGCGGGGGTGTTCAGCCTCGAGGACGGCGCGCAGCTAATGGCCGAACGCGGCCGCCTGTTCAGCAGTCTGCCTGCCGGTGGCCGGATGGTCGCGGTGTTCGCCGCCGCCGACCGGGTAGAGCGCCTCACCGACGAATTCCCCAGCCTGTCGGTCGCCGCCTACAACGGCGCCAACACCGTGCTGTCCGGACCGGGTCGGGACCTCGAGCAGGCAGTGGCCCCGTTGTCGGCCGACGGTGTCCGGTGTGAGTGGCTGGAGACCAGCCACGCCTTTCATTCGGCGTTGCTGGATCCGATCCTCGACGAGTTCGAGTCCTACGCTCAGCAGTTCAGATTCTCCCAGCCGCAACGGATTCTGATCGACAACCGCACCGGAGATGCGCTGGGCCGGAGCGTGAAAATCGATGGCGCCTACTGGCGTCGGCACGCCCGCCAGCCCGTGGATTTCGCCAAGAGCGTAAGCACGCTCGCCAATCTGCATTGCAAGGTGTTGCTGGAGATCGGCCCGCAACCGGTCCTGACTGCCGCAGCCTTGCGGGCGTGGCCCGATACTGTCCCCGCGCCGCGGGCAATTGCGTCCCTGCGGCGAAAGACCGCCGACCCTCGGCAAATGGCCGAAGCCGTGGCCGACGCCTACGTGTCGGGACACTTGCCCGACTTCGCGGCATTCCGGCAGCCGCACGCGCGAAAACTGGACCTCCCGACGTATCCGTTCGAGCATCGCCAGTACTGGTTCTCGGACAACCGCCCCGCGGATGCCTCCGAGGATCTGGATCGCTCCCGCCAACAGCAGGGCGGTCGTGGGGCCCGCACCGAGACCGTCCGGCTGCTCGAGGACGGCCGGTTCGAAGAGCTCGCTGCCCTTCTCGACGGTCCGAACGGCGACGATCGCACGCTGAACGTTCTCAGAGAGCTTGCAGCACAACATAATCGACAACGGACAACCCAGTCGATCGCTGATGACCGCTACGAATTCCGCTGGGAGCAGGCCAGCGAACCGGTGGTCTCCGGCGCGCAAGCCGGCGAGAAATCCGCCTGGGTAATCGTCGGTGACGACCCCGATGCGGCGCAGCCCCTGATCGACGTGCTGACCGACGGTGGCCACCGTCATCAGTTCCTCGAATTACCCGTCTCCGACGCGGACGAAGAGAAGCTCGCAGATGTACTGCGCGCTGCCGCCGCGCAGGATCCGCAACTGCGCATCGTCAACGTCGCAGCGCTCGAAGCGCCCTCCGCACCATCGATGCGGTCCCTGTTGCGAATGCAACACCGGATATTGGGGGGAACACGGCGACTCTTGCGCGCCGCGGTCACCGCCGAGCTTCGCGCCCCGATCTGGATGGTGACCCGGGGCGCCCAGCGCGTCACCGACGGGGACAGCGTCTCACCGGATCAGAGTTGCCTCTGGGGATTCGGCCGCGCGGCGGCGCTGGAGTTGCCGCAGGTGTGGGGCGGCCTGGCAGATCTGGCGGAGGGGACTGCCGAGGAATGGTCTCACCTCGTCAGCCGGATCGTGACGTCGAGCGGCGCGGCCGTCAGGGAAGACCAGATCGCGGTGCGGAATCGCGCGGTGTACGTTCCCCGGCTCGCCCGCCCAGCGGAGCTGCCGAGCGGCGCTCCCCTGCAAATACGCACCGATGCAACGTATTTGGTGACTGGCGGGGTGGGCTCGATTGGGCTGGAGATCGCCGGGTACCTGGCCGCCAACGGCGCCCGACATATCGTGCTGACCAGCCGACGCGCACCCGGCGAGGCTGCACAGCAGCGGATCGACACACTCATCGGGCAGCAAGGCTGCAATGTCCGCGTCTACACAGCCGATGTCGCCGATCCGCACGATGTCGCACGGTTGTTGGCCACCGTGGCAGCCGACATGCCGCCGTTGGCCGGCATCGTCCACGCGGCAGGCGAGATCGGCACCACACCGCTGAGTAGCCTCGACGCCGCCGAGTTGGATCGTGTTTTCGCCGGTAAAGTTTGGGGCGCTTGGCATTTGAGCGAAGCAGCGGCCGACCTGGACCTGGATTTCTTCCTCAGCACCTCATCGATCGCCTCGGTCTGGGGCGGATTCGGACAGACCGCCTACGGCGCGGCCAACGCCTTCCTCGACGGCCTGGCCTGGCGGCTGCGCGAGCAGGGCATCGCGGGGACGAGTGTGAATTTCGGTCCCTGGTCGTCGGGTATGGCGGATGCGGAGTCCCGCGCGCGTCTGGAGAAACGCGGCGTCCAGACGTTGTCCTCAGCAGACGCGTTGGCCGGTCTTGCCGACGTAGCGACGGCGTCCCGCACACAGGGAGTTGTGGCCAGAATCGACTGGGCCCGGTTCTTGCCGCTCTACCAGCAGGCGGGGCGGCGGGCGTTTCTGGCAGAGTTGGAAAGCGAGATACCTTCCCAGCGGGCGACCGCCGCCCCCGCGCTCACCGCGTCTGGGAAAACCCCACTGGTCGAGCGGCTCACCAATGCCCCGGTGCAGCAGCGCAGAAAGCTGCTGACCGACTACCTGCGCAACACGGTCGCAGAGGTGACGCGCGTCGATGTTGCCGAAATCCGCGAGGACGCTGGATTTTTCGACCTCGGCATGGACTCGTTGATGGCCGTTGAATTGCGGCGCCACCTCGAACAGGGGGTCGGCGCCGAGATACCGGTCACGATGGCGATGGATCACCCCCGCGTGTCCGATGCGGCCGACTACCTACTCGGCGATGTACTCGGGCTGGCCGAGCAGGCCCCTGCCCAATCAGGCCCGCAAGCGGCGTCGAAGATCCGCGCGGACGAACCGATCGCGATCGTCGCGGTGTCGTGTCGCTTTCCCGGCGCCCCCGACCCGGAGGCTTTCTGGGAGGTGCTGTCCGATGGTGTCGACACGATCCGGGAAGTCCCCGAGGACCGTTTCGACATCGATGAGTTCTACGATCCGGATCCAGAGACACCGGGTAAGACCTACACGCGCTTCGGCGGATTCCTTGACGGAATAGACGGATTCGATCCTGAGTTCTTCGGCATCTCGCCGCGCGAAGCGGTCTGGATAGACCCGCAGCAGCGACTGATGCTGGAAACGGTATGGGAGGGCCTCGAGAGGGCCGGGTACTCCCCGAAGGAACTGCGCGGCAGCCAGACCGGGATTTTTGTGGGTGTCGCCGCCAATGAATACGCACACTTGCTGTCAGCCGAATCGATCGACAAGATCGAGCCGTACTTCATCACCGGTAATGCCCTCAATGCCGTTTCGGGCCGGGTCGCCTTCGCCCTCGGACTTGAGGGTCCGGCCGTGGCGGTGGACACCGCATGCAGTTCGGCACTGGTGGCCGTCCATGAAGCCTGCCAGGCGCTGCACTCCGGTGATTGCGATTTGGCGCTGGCCGGCGGGGTGAACGTCCTGTTGAGTCCGGTAACGGTGGTAGCCGCCTCACGCGCCAGGATGCTTTCGCCCGTCGGGCGATGCAAGACCTTCGACGCCTCCGCGGACGGCTATGTGCGCAGTGAAGGCTGCGGCGTTCTGGTGCTCAAGAGGCTCAGTGACGCGCATCGCGACGGCGATCGGGTCTGTGCCGTTATCTCCAGCAGCGCCGTCAACCAGGATGGCGCTTCCAGTGGTCTGACCGTACCCAATGGTGGTGCACAGCAACGGCTCATCGCAACAGCACTGTCACGGGCCGGGCTGGCCGGCGGGGATGTCGACTACCTGGAGGCACACGGAACGGGCACGCCGCTGGGTGACCCGATCGAGGTCCAGGCGGCCGCAGCGGCTTATGGCGGGTCACGTGAGGCGGACCGGCCCTTGCTGATGGGCTCGGTGAAGACCAACATCGGACACCTCGAGTCAGCCTCCGGGGCAGCCGGTCTGATCAAAGTCGTCTTGTCACTGCAGAACGGGCTGCTGCCCCAGAGTCTGCATTTCGACAAGCCATCACCACACATCCCATGGGACACGCTGCCGGTACGGGTGGTGGACAAGGCGATTCCGTGGCACGCCTACGACAGGCCGCGGCGCGCAGGGGTGAGTTCCTTCGGTTTTACCGGCACCAACGCGCACGTGCTGATCGAGGAGGCGCCTGCACAGCCGGTCGGCGTCGAGCCCTCCACCGACCCGGAGTCTGCTGCTTCGCACGATGCAGCGCCTTCGGAGGCCTCGGCTCCGGACAGCCGCGAGCGCCCTCTCAATGTGCTTGCCCTGTCGGCGCGGTCGCCGGAAGCGTTGGTGGCGTTGGCGCAGCGCTACGACGCCTGGTTGGGAATCCACCCGGACGTCGACCTCGCCGACGTATGCCTCACCGCCGGAACGGGCCGTTCGCACTTCGAGCACCGGGCCGCTCTGGTGGTGGACTCAGTCCGGAATGCACGCGAAGGGCTGACCGGCCTGGCGGACAACCTCCTACGACCGGGTGTCGTGCGTGGGGAACACGCCCACCATCCGACCACGGCATGGCTGTTCACCGGTCAGGGCAGCCAGTATCCAGGTATGGCCCGCGAGCTGTTCAACACCGAGCCGGTATTCGCCGAAACTGTGACACGTTGCGCGGAAGCGGTCGATGACATGCTGACCCGCCCGCTCCTGGAGGTGCTTTTCGCCACCGACCGCCACAGTGGTCGCCAGGCCGGGGAGACCCTGCGGCATACATCGTTTGCCCAACCGGCGCTCTTCGCCGTCGAGATGGGACTGGCCCGGTTGTGGCAGTCGTGGGGTATCCAACCCGACGTGGTACTCGGGCACAGCGTTGGCCAGTACGCCGCGGCCTGTGTTGCCGGAGTATTCAGCCTGGAGGACGGCATACGGCTGATAGCCGAACGCGGCCGGCTGTTCGGCAGCCTGCCCGAAGGCGGGCGAATGGTTGCGGTGTTCACCGACCCCAAGCAGGTCGACGAGGTGACCGGCGAATTCCCGTCGGTATCGGTCGCCGCCTACAACGGACCCAACACCGTGGTCTCCGGACCGGGTGACGCCGTGGAACAGATCGCCGCCAGATTCGAGGAGGAGGGCGTCCGCTGCACCTGGCTGGAGACCAGCCACGCCTTCCACTCCGGATTGCTGGATCCGGTGCTCGACGAATTCGAGTCCTACGCAGCCCAATTGCAGTACGGGGTTCCGGCATTACCGCTGGTTTGCAACCGCACGGGAGCGGTGCTCACCGCCCAGACCCCGATCGACGCGCAATACTGGCGACGGCATTCCCGCCAACCGGTGCAGTTCGCCGAGAGCGTTCGGACGGTGGCCGCGCTGGGGTGCTCGGTGCTGATGGAGATCGGCCCGCAACCGGTGTTGACCGGAGCTGCGGTCCAGGTCTGGCCAGAGCACCTGACCGCACCGCGGGCGATCGTATCGCTGCGTAAGGGTGTGGAGGACCGGCGACAGATCGCCGACGCGCTGGCGGCGACCTACGTCAGCGGCCATCTACCCGATTTCGCCGCCGTGTATCGCCAGCCCCGGCACCCACTTGAATTGCCCACATACCCGTTCCAGCGCCACCGCTACTGGCCCAAGACCTCCAGCGTCGTCGGCTCCGAGATCAACAGCACCGGCGTCGCGGGAATCCTCGGCAGTGCTAAGGATCTCGCATCCGGCGACAGCGTGTACACCAGCAGGCTGTCGGTTAAATCGCAGCCGTGGCTTTCCGACCACGTCATCTACGGCACCGTTGTGGTACCGGGCGCGACGTATGCTGCGATGGCGTTGGCCGCCGTCGGTCCACCGGCGCGCGTAAAGGACGTCTTCTTCTACGAACCGATCATCCTGCCCGAGAAGCATTCTCGCGAAGTGCAGCTGACCCTGCACCCGACCGAGGGCTCGGCCGAGAACGATGGTGCGTGGAGTTTCCGGGTACACAGCCGCCCGTATGGTGACCGCACCGCGGAGTGGTCGCTGAATGCTGACGGCACTGTCGTGAGCGGCACCGATGCCGATGCCGACGAGGCGACGTCCGAGCCTGCGGAAGCCGTCGACGACGCAATCGAGCGCATGAACCGCATGCGTCCCCAAGAGCTGTTCGAGACCTTTGCCGACATGGAACTAGCGTGGGGGCCGACCTGGTCGGGCTCCCTGAAGTCGCTCTGGCTTGGCGAGGGTGAAGCGATCGGCGACATCGTCGTCGGTCAGGAACTCGCCGAACAACTCGGATCCGAGCCGATGCACCCGGTGCTGATGGACCTGTGCACCGGCGTCGCGTTCCCGGCGTTCCCGGCGCTTCTGGCGGCCGAGCAAGGCGTGAACGATCTGTTCCTGCCATTGCGGTACGGACAGGTCACCATACGCGAGCGGATGCCCCGCCGGTTCTACTGCCGCGCGCGGTGGCACAGTAGCGAACTCACCAGTGAAACCCAGTCCTTCGACCTCGATTTCATCGATCTTGATGGCCGTCCACTCGGCGGGATCCGTGAGTTCACCGTCAAACGCGCACCCCGCGAAGCGTTGTTGCGCGGACTCGGTGGCGACGCAACGCGACTGCTCTACACCCTTGGCTGGCATGAGGTGCCACCGCCACCGGCGCCGAGCGGTGATGACTCGGCGAGTATCGGCGGGACCTGGCTGATCGCCGGATTCGACGAACTGGCCGCCACGGTGCCGGGCTGCATCCCATTCGACCGGAGCACCGATCCGACGCTTTTGGGACAGCTCTTGGTGCAGGCTCAGGAACGCGGAGTGCCCTTCTCCGGGGTCGTGTGGCGCGCTGCCGACGTTTCGGGGACTGTCTCCGCGAGGGTCGAGAACGAGATCGCCAACCTGCTCAGCGCGGTGCACACCGTACAAGGCGGCGCACAGAACGGCGTGCAACTGCCGAATGGCCTGTGGATCGTCACCGAACACGCCGTGGCATGCGAATCCGCCGAGCCGGTCGACCCGGTACAGACCGCACTATGGGGTTTTGGCCGCACAACCATCAACGAGGAACCCGCGCTGCGGTGCAAGCTGGTCGACACCGACGGATCTCAGGAAGCCGTACAACTTCTGGCCAGCCTGTTGGCCACCCCGATCGACGAACCTGAACTGGCTTTGCGGCAGGGCAAGCTGCTGGCTTCCCGGTTGTTGCCGTGGGCGCGCAGCGGTCATCTCACGGTCCCCCGTGGCGGCGACTACGTGCTGGCCCCGACCGAACGCGGGGCGATCGACAACCTGCGTCTGACCCAGGCGGACGTGCCGCCGCCGGACGAGGGCTACGTGCAGGTCAGGGTGGAGGCCGCGGGCCTGAACTTCCGGGATGTGCTCAACGTCCTGGGGCTCTATCCGGGCGACCCCGGCCCGATCGGCGGCGACTTCGCCGGCGTTGTCACACAGTTGGGCAGCGGCGTCACCGGGCTCGAGATCGGCCAGCGGGTGTATGGCTTCATGCAGGGCGCGTTCTCCAGTCGGTTCAACGTGCCGGTCCAGCTACTGGCGCCGATTCCCGACGGGGTCAGCGCGGTCGAGGCCGCAACAATTCCAGCCGCGGCACTGACTGTCCGGCTCGCATTCGACTGGGCACAGCTGAAGCCCGGTGATCGGGTGCTCATCCATGCGGCCAGTGGCGGTGTCGGCTTGGCGGCGATCCAGATGGCCCACCAGTGCGGTGCCACGGTTTTCGCCACGGCCAGCACCTACAAACGCGCGGCCCTGCGCAAGATGGGTGTCAAATACGTCTACGACTCGCGCACGACGGATTTCGCTGACCAGATACTGGAGGACACCGGCGGCTCGGGTGTTGATGTAGTGCTCAACAGCCTGACCAACGAAGGGTTCCTGGAGGCCACCGTTCGAGCCACCGCCCAGAATGGCCGCTTCGCCGAGATCGCCAAACGTGACATCTGGACGCACGAGCAGATGGCCGAGGCACGGCCCGATATCGCCTACGAGATCGTGGCCCTGGACTCGGTGACCATCGCCGAACCCGAACGTATTCGGGGATTGTTGACCGAGGTTTCGCAGGGATTGGCCGAGCACGAGTGGACACCACTGCCAGCCGAAATCTATCCGGTCACCGAGGCGCGAGCCGCGTTCCGCCGCATGCAGCAAGCGCGGCACATCGGCAAGATCGTGGTGCAGATACCGAACCCGCTGCAGCCACGAGCTGATCGGAGCTACCTGATCACCGGTGGACTCGGCGCGATCGGCCTGCACTCGGCGTCGTATCTGGCCCAACGGGGAGCCGGCGACATCGTCTTGACCAGCCGGCGCGCCCCCGACGCCGAGGCACAACGGGTGATCGGCGAAATCACCGAGCGCTACAAGTGCCGGATCCACACCTTCGCAGCCGATGTCGGCGACGAGACCGAGGTATCAACGCTGCTGGCCCGGATCCGCGCGGAGTTGCCGCCGCTCGCCGGAGTGATGCATTTGGCGGGCGTGCTCGACGACGCGTTGCTCGCGCAGCAGAGCTTGGAACGATTCCGCACCACCTTGGCGCCCAAGGCATACGGCGCCTGCCACCTGGACCGCCTGACGACGGACGACGACCTCGATTTCTTCATCGTGTCCTCCTCGGTGTCCAGCTTGTTCGGTTCACCGGGCCAGGCCAACTACGCGACTGCCAACGCACTGCTCGACGGCTTGGTCGCGCAGCGAAGGGCGCACGGGCGGCCGGCCACGGGCATCAACTTCGGTCCCTGGGCCCAGGGCGGCATGGCTTCGTCGGAGGCGGCCACGGCCAACATCAGCGCGCAGGGTCTGATTCCGTTGGACCCCGCGGCAGCATTGGGCGCCGTCGCTGAGGTGGTGGCCAACGGCACCGGGCAAGCGACCGTCATCAAGGCAAACTGGCAACGGGCCGCGAAGGTACTGGGCAATTCGCGCCCACCGATTCTCGACCTGGTGTTGCCGCGCGCTGCCGGGGAGATGACCGGCGATAGTGAGTTGCTCAAGCAGCTTCAGGAGATACCGGTGCCGCAGCGCGCCGGGTTCGTCACCGAATTCCTCCAGCAGGAGGTGCAGAACTTCCTGCGGCTGGCTTCGCCGCCTGCCGCAACCAGTCGGTTCCTGGACCTCGGCACGGATTCGCTGATGGCCATCGAACTCCGCAACCGGTTGCACAGTCAGTTCGGCGGCGCGTTCACGATCAACGCGACCGCGGTATTCGACTATCCCACGATCGGGGGGTTGGCCGAATATCTGGTGGGTCAGTTGCCGGATGCCGAATCGCCAGAGCCGGAGCAGGCAGAGCCAGAAACGCCGGCAGAGCGGCCGGATACGGAAGACGTCCCGCCGGATGCGGAAGACGTCCCGGCGCCCGAATCGAGCGACTGACCGCACCACAGCACCGGTAGGGTGATTCACCATGGTTGACGCCCAGTCACGCTCTCCGGTGAAATCCGCAGCGGCATTGGTAGTTTCGGTGCTCGCAGTGGGCATCGCGGCGGGGGTCGGCGGTCTTTCGGCGAGCAGTGCCGCAGAGGACTACGCCCGGCTCCAACAACCGTCGTGGGCTCCACCGGCGTGGCTCTTCGGCCCGGCCTGGACGCTGCTCTACGCGCTGATGGCCATCGCCGCCTGGCTGGTCTGGCGCACCGGCCCCGCCACCGAGTCGCGCCCGGCATTGACGCTCTACGCGGTCCAACTCTTGCTCAACGCAGCCTGGACCCCGCTGTTCTTCGGTCTTGGCTGGCGGGGCATCGCACTGGTGGAGATCAGCGTGCTCTGGGTCCTTGTTGTTGCCACCGTGGTCGCGTTCTGGCGGCGCACCCCGGTTGCCGGGATGCTGATGGTGCCCTACCTGGCATGGACGACATTCGCCTGGAGCCTGAACTTCGCGGTCTGGCAACTCAACAACTGACCTGTCACATGGACTTCCTCGCGGGTCGCGTCGCAGCAACTGCATCTCAGGGGCTTCGACAAGGCCCGGCTTCAGAACTGCACCCAACCATCCGGTTGGCCAGTTTAAGGAGTTTCCTCACAGTTGGCTTGCAATGGGGTTACCAGCCGGTATAGTTAGAGCCAGTTACTGGTGGGTAACTTGATCCCGAGTACCCAACCACATGCGGCGTTCTCAACGAGGAGGAAACGTGAGCCACTATCAGAGCAATGTTCGTGACCAGGTGTTCAACCTGTTCGAGGTGTTCGGCATCGACAGGGTTCTCGGCACGGGCGACTATGCCGACTTCGATGTCGAGACCGCGACCGAAATGCTTTCTGAGATGGCCAAACTGGCCGAGGGCCCGGTGGCCGCGTCATTCGCCGAGGGGGACCGCCACCCGCCGGTGTTCGATCCCCAGACGCATTCGGTGAAGCTACCCGAGGCGTTCAAGAACTCAGTCCGCGCCGTGATCGACGGCGGCTGGCACAAACTGGGCATCGACGAGGAACTCGGTGGCACCCCGATGCCCAGCGCTCTGGCCTGGGCTCTGCAGGAGCACATCCTCGGCGCCAACCCGGCCGTGTACATGTATGCCATGGGCGCCGGATTCGCCAACATCTTCTACCACCTCGGAACCGAGGAGCAGAAGAAGTGGGCCGTACTGGCTGCCGAACGAAGCTGGGGCTCCACCATGGTGCTCACCGAGCCGGACGCGGGCTCCGACGTCGGAGCCGGCCGCACCAAGGCCGTCCAGCAGCCGGACGGCACCTGGCACATCGACGGCGTGAAGCGTTTCATCACGTCGGCCGATTCCGACGATCTTTTCGAGAACATCATGCACCTGGTGCTGGCCCGCCCGGAGGGCGCAGGCCCGGGCACTAAGGGTCTGTCGCTGTTCTTCGTGCCCAAGTTCCTGTTCGACCCCGAGACGGGCGAGCCGGGTGAGCGCAACGGCGTGTTCGTCACCAACGTCGAACACAAGATGGGCCTCAAGATCTCCACCACCTGTGAGCTCTCACTGGGCCAGCACGGCGTTCCCGCCACCGGCTGGCTGGTCGGCGAGGTGCACGACGGCATTGCGCAGATGTTCGAGGTCATCGAGCAGGCCCGGATGATGGTGGGCACCAAG
>JAHZJB010000049.1 GCA_022601135.1 Actinomycetes bacterium
AACTGCTCACGATCCAGCTCGGCCACGATCTGCACCACACGCCCGTCGATCGCGTTGCGCTGACCAGCCAACTCCGCCAACTCCTCGAACAACACCTCAAGACGCTCACCAGGAGCCAAACACGTTGCCGCCGAACCCATACCCCCACCATCGCAAAGAGGTCCGACAGATCACGGGTACTCTCGATGACCGAGATGCCCAAACGCGCGAAACCCGGATAGACCGAGGCGACCGCGTTCCGGCAACGGAAACGGGCGAGATCGCTACGGCGACGATGAGCGCGTCTGGCAGCACCCTGCACGACGCCGAGGCGGCGGAACGGCCAGGTACGAGTGCCCATGGCACGACAATGAGGTGAAAGGCGAAGAATAGGATGTCGAATTCAGCCCCGGGAGCAGAACCACATCTGGCCCGCGAGCACCTTCCCATCCCCGACCCCAAACACGTCGGCTTGACGACCTACGACGCCAAGGACCCGAACACCAAGTACCCGCCCATCAAGGAACTGCGGCCGCCCGAGGGTGCCCCCAACGTCCTCATCGTGCTGATCGACGACGTCGGCTTCGGCGCGTCGACGGCATTCGGTGGGCCGTGCGCGACCCCGGTCACCGACCGACTCGCCGGTGAAGGCCTGAAGCTCAACCGGTTTCACACGACCGCGCTGTGCTCACCGACCCGTCAGGCGCTGCTGACGGGACGCAATCACCACTCGGTCGGGATGGGTGCGATCACCGAAATGGCTACTTCAGCGCCGGGTAACAACAGCATCAGACCCAAGGAGAAGGCACCGCTGGCCGAAACCCTGAAGCTCAACGGGTACTCGACCGCGCAGTTCGGCAAGTGCCACGAGGTGCCCGGATGGGAGGTGACACCGGTCGGACCGTTCCGCCAGTGGCCCACAGGTTCGGGCTTCGAGTACTTCTACGGGTTCGTCGGCGGGGAAGCCAACCAGTACTACCCAGGCCTCTACGAGGGCACCACGGCGGTCGAGCCGCCGAAATCCCCCGAGGACGGATACACCCTCACCGAGGATCTGGCCGACCGGGCGATCACCTGGGTGCGGCAGCAGAAGGCGCTGATGCCCGACAAACCGTTCTTCATGTATTGGGCGCCGGGTGCCACCCACGCACCCCACCACGTGCCAGCCCAGTGGTCGGACAAATACCAGGGCAAGTTCGACGAGGGCTGGGACGTTCTGCGGGAGAAGACTCTGGAACGACAGAAGAAGCTCGGCGTGGTTCCCCAGGATGCCGAACTCACCCCGCGTCACGACGAAATCCCCGCCTGGGACGACATGCCTGATGAACTCAAGCCCGTACTGGCCCGGCAGATGGAAATCTATGCGGGTTTCCTCGAGCAGACCGACCACGAGATGGGTCGAATCGTCGACGCAATCGACGATCTCGGGGTTTTGGACGACACCCTGATCTACGTCATCATCGGCGACAACGGCGCCTCCGCGGAGGGAACCCTCAACGGCTCCTTCAACGAGATGACCATGCTCAACGGCATGCCGGACATCGAGACACCCGAGTTCCTGTTGTCGAAGATCGACGATTTCGGCACCCCCGACGCCTACAACCACTACGCAGTCGGCTGGGCGCACGCGCTGTGCGCGCCGTACCAATGGACCAAACAAGTGGCCTCCCACTGGGGTGGCACGCGCAATGGCACGATCGTCCACTGGCCCAACGGAATCGACGAAAAAGGTGGGCTGCGCAACCAGTTTCATCACGTCATCGACGTAGCTCCCACCATCCTGGAAGCCGCCGGGCTGCCGGCCCCGATGTCGGTCAACGGCATCACTCAGGAGCCGCTGGAGGGTGTCAGCATGCTGAGTAGCCTGCGGGACGCGGACGCACCGGAGAGCCACGAAGTCCAATACTTCGAGATGATGGGCAACCGCGGCATCTACCACGCAGGTTGGACGGCCTGCACCAAACACCGGACGCCCTGGAAGACGGACACCCCGCCGCCGTTCGACGACGACACATGGGAACTGTACGGCCCGGACGACTGGACCCAATCGCACGACCTTTCCCAGGAGCAGCCAGCGAAGCTCGCTGAGCTACAACGCCTTTGGCTCATCGAAGCCGTCAAGTACAACGTCGTGCCACTCGACGACCGCGGCTTCGAGCGGATCAACCCCGACATCGCCGGACGCCCACAACTGATCCGCGGAAACACCCAGCTCCTGTTCGCCGGCATGCGCGTCAGCGAATGGTGCGTGTTGACGCTCAAGAACAAGTCCCACGCCGTGACCGCCAACGTTGTCGTTCCGGAATCCGGCGCCACCGGGGTGATCGTCACCCAAGGCGGCCAGGCAGGTGGCTGGACGCTGTACGCGCATGACGGAAAGCTCAAGTACTGCTACAACTTCTTTGGCATCCAGCATTACATCGTGTCGTCCGACAAGCCGATTCCGGCCGGCCGACATCAGGTCCGCATGGAGTTCTCCTACGACGGAGGAGGGCTGGCAAAGGGTGGCGACGTCACATTGTTCTACGACGGAAACCCCGTCGGTGCCGGGCGCGTCGATCAGACGCAGCCGATGGCCTACTCTGCCGACGAGGCCTGCGATGTCGGGGCCGATACCGGTTCGCCGGCCTCCCCCGACTACGGCCCCACCGGCAACGCGTTCACCGGTGAGATCGAATGGGTGCAACTCGACATCGGCAATGACAGCCACGACCACCTGATCACCGCCGAGGAGCGATTCAACGTCGCAATGGCCAAGCAGTAGCGGCGCCGGCCCGGGGTCAAACTCCGGCGACCCTCCCGGTCGCCAATTGCCCACAGGCAGCGGCGATTTCGCGACCCCGGGTGTCGCGGACCGTGCAGGATACCCCCCGTTCGCGCACGCGCCGGACAAATTCACGCTCAGCAGGTTTGGGACTGGCGTCCCACTCGCTGCCCGGCGTCGGGTTGAGTGGGATCACGTTGACGTGCGCGAGGGACCCGAGCGCGCCACGCAATCGCTTGCCAAGCAGGTCAGCGCGCCACGGCTGGTCGTTGATATCGCGGATCAGCGCGTACTCGATCGACACCCGTCGACCGGTCACCTCGGCGTAGTAGCGCGCCGCTCCGAG
This sequence comes from Actinomycetes bacterium, assembly GCA_022601135.1. Classification (GTDB taxonomy): domain Bacteria; phylum Actinomycetota; class Actinomycetes; order Mycobacteriales; family Mycobacteriaceae; genus Mycobacterium. The sequence continues at coordinate 3,090 of JAHZJB010000049.1, forward strand.
CGTTTCACCGATATTCCAGCGGTTGTTGACCGGCACCAGGGTGTCGCGCAGTTCGTCGTCGGGAGCGTGCAGAGAGAGCGCCAGCGTCACGTTGAGGCGCTCGTCGGCGAGCTTGCGGATCGCCGGAGCCAATCCGACGGTCGACACGGTGACCGAGCGCGCCGAGATGCCGAAGCCATTCGGCGGTGCCGCAATGATGCGACGGACCGCCGGCAGCACCCGGTTGTAGTTGGCGAGCGGTTCGCCCATACCCATGAAGACGATGTTGGATAAGCGGCCGCCGCGGGCAACCCCCTCCGAATCAAGGCTGCGCAGCTGCGCACTCGCGGTCCGCACCTGCTCGAGAATCTCGGCCGTCGAGAGGTTACGCGTGAGGCCACCCTGGCCGGTTGCGCAGAACGGGCACGCCATTCCACAGCCCGCCTGCGAGGAGATGCACACGGTGTTGCGGTCGGGGTAGCGCATGAGCACCGACTCGAACGTCGCCTGATCAACAGCGCGCCACAACGTTTTTCGGGTCTCCCCGCCATCGCACTCGATCTCGCGGGCCACATCCAGCAGCCGGGGGAACAACGCTTCCGAAACCTGCTCGCGCACCGCCACCGGAAGGTCGGTCATCTGGCTCGGATCGGCGATCAACCGACCGTAGTACTGATTGGCCAGCTGTTTGGCGCGGTAACCCGGAAGGCGCAGCTCGGCAACCGCGTCGGCACGAGATGCCTCGTCGAGGTCGGCGAAATGCCGCGGCGGCTTGGCGCGCCGCGGCGGATCGAACACCAACTGCAGCGCCGGCCTAGATCCAGACATGAGTCCCGCCAGTATGTCATCCCGGCTGGAATCCCCAGCGTCGGAGCCGGATCAGGCCAGCAGGGACAGCACAATCCAGGTGGCCGCCGCAGACGGCAGCACCGAATCGAGCCGGTCCATCAGGCCGCCATGTCCGGGCAGCAGCGTACCCATATCCTTGATGCCGAGATCCCGCTTCACCTGGGATTCGACCAGGTCGCCGAGCGTTGCGGTGATAACGAGCATCAGCCCCAGCGGCACCCCCACCCAGGCCGGGTTATCGGTGAGGAAGTGGACCGCGAGCACCGCGGTGGTCACGCCCAGAACGAGGGACCCCGACAGTCCCTCCCAGGACTTCTTCGGGCTGATCGCCGGCGCCATCGGATGCTTGCCGAACAACACCCCGGCCGTGTAGCCGCCAACGTCGGATCCCACGACGATCAGCATCAGGCAGGCCACTCGGCCCGCGCCATCATCCGGGTAGATCAGCAGCGCACCGAAACTGCCGAACAGAGGCACCCAGGCGGCTACGAACACCGTCGTAGACATGTCACGCAGGTAGTTCTGCGGCGCACTGGACAAGCCACCCGACACCAGCCGCCAGATCATGCAGACCAGGACGGTCCCGCCGAACGCACCCAGCGCACCCGCGGCGCCGAACGGCCAGGTCAACCACACCATCGCCTGGCCGCCCACGAGCAGCGGCGCCAGCGGTATCGAGAAGCCGCCTTCGCGGAGCCGACGCACGACTTCGTGGGTGGCCACCGCCATGGCGACGGCCACGATGCCAACCCACACCCGCGGCGCGAACAGGAGCGTGGCGATGAGCATGCCGCCCAGGCCCACCCCCACCGCGATCGCCGCGGGAAGGTCGCGACCAGCCCGCGACGTCTTCGTCGTCGGCTTGTTTACCGGCTGCCCTGCCGCGGGAGTCGCGTGCTGATCGGCCATATCAGACCTCCAACAGCTCGCTTTCCTTGTGTTTGACCAACTCGTCAATCTGGTGCGTGTACTGGTGGGTGGTCTTTTCGAGGTCCTTCTCCGCGCGGATGACCTCGTCCTCTCCGGCCTCGCCGTCCTTCTTGATTCGGGTCAGCTCCTCCATCGCCTTGCGCCGAATGCTGCGCACCGACACCTTGGCGTCCTCGCCCTTGGATTTAGCCTGCTTGACCAGTTCGCGTCGACGCTCCTCGGTCAGCTGAGGGATCGCGATGCGTATGACGTTGCCGTACAGCCCACCCTTGCCGACGAGCAGGCCCCGCTCCTTGGCCGCGTCGAGGAGCCGACCCGAGATGGCGGCGTCTGGCTCGATGCCGCCCGGGTGGATCATCTCGATGGCCTGCATCAGCCCTCGGCCCCGCAGCTC
>JAHZJB010000050.1 GCA_022601135.1 Actinomycetes bacterium
CCGCAAGCTCCTCAGCCACGTTGTCGGGCTGATCCGCAAGCTCCTCAGCCACGTTGTCGGGCTGATCCGCAAGCTCCTCAGCCACGTTGTCGGGCTGATCCGCAAGCTCCTCAGCCACGGGGCACCTCCTTCCACGGCATCCCGGCGTCCGCGCGCAGATCTCCGGGCAGTCCCAGGACCCGCTCGGCGAGGATATTGCGCATCACCTCAGACGTGCCGCCTTCGATGGTGTTGGCGCGGCTACGCAGGAATCGCTGCTGGATCGGTCCGCGCCAGTCCGAGCCATCCCGGTCCGGTTCCTGGCCGGGCGCCGGGTAGCCGTCGTACAGGATCCCCTCGGGCCCGAGCAGGTCCATACAGAACTCGTAGATGTGCTGGTTGAGCTCAGCGCCGACGAGCTTGCCGATCGAACCTTCCGGGCCTGGACCGCCGACGGTGGCGGCCGCCCGGGACCTCTCACTCGTCAGCCGTTGCGCCTCGGCGCGAAGCCACAGGATGGTGAGGCGGTCCCGCAGAACGGGTGTGTGCAGGTCTGGCCGTGACTCCCACAGCGCAACGGCATCGCCGATGGTGCCGGCGCCGCGTCGGCTGCCGCTGCCGCCGAGGGCGCTGCGTTCGTTCATCAAGGTCGTCATCGCAACCCGCCAGCCGTCACCGACCGCACCCAGCCGGTAAGCATCCGGGATGCGCGCATCGGTGATGTAGACCTCGTTGAATTCGGCGTGTCCGGTCAGCTGCCGCAGCGGACGGGTCTCGACGCCCTTGGCATGCATATCGAGAACGAAGTAGGTCAGCCCCCGATGTTTGGGCACGTTGGGGTCGGTACGAGCCAGCAGCAGCCCCCACCGTGCGCGGTGCGCCAGGCTGGTCCACACCTTCTGCCCGTTGACGATCCAGTTGTCGCCGTCCCGGACGGCCGACGTGGCCAGGCCCGCCAGGTCCGAACCCGCCCCCGGCTCGGAGAACAATTGACACCAGATGTGCTCGGTGGTCGCCAGCGGCCGCAACAGTGCCCTGCGGACATCGTCGGTCTGGGCATGTTCGCGGACCGTCGGGGCGGCCATGCCATATCCCATGGGGTTGAGCGCCAAGGGCACGGGCCCGCCCGCGTCCTGCAGGATGCGGTCAGCGACGGCCTGTAGTCCGCGGGAAACGCCGAGGCCGCCGAGTCCCTCCGGGAAATGCACCCAGGACAGCCCAGCGTCGAAGCAGGCCCCGAGAAACTGTGGAATGGGCACCGAGCGCGGATCGTGTTCGGCGACCACGCGGTGCGCAGCCTCGGTCACTTGGCCGGTGTCGGCAGCAGCACTCATGGGGCCACAGTAAAGGGTGGCGGGTCAACGGATGAGCAAGCCCGCGGTGTGCGGCGAACGATCAGGCGGCGGGCAAGGCGTGGTGGCCCGCCCCAGTCCGGTGCCGACGGTGCAGGAGGTATCTGAGCCAGCGAACATCAATTAACACGATGATCCTTTACGCAGTCTTGGTAAGTAGGGGGAGTAGTTGCCGCCGCGCAACCATGGACTCGGCGAAGTGATTGAGCGCGTCCGGAACCGAACCGCACGAGGTCACCTCGATGCCGTGGTCGAGAAGAGCGAGTTCCACGGGGCGGCTGGCGACCAGCGACCAGTCCACGCCGGCGGCGGTGCAGGCGTCGTCAACCGTGAAAAGCAGTGAGACGGCTTCCCGGCTGAAGGAAGTGACGTCGCTGAGGTCCAATACGAATGGCTTCTCGGCAAGGATGAAGCGGCGCGTGTACCGAATGGCACGGTCGATGTTGGTGTTGTTGAGGGCGCCGCTGATGGTGACCACGGTGGCCAACTGGCGGCAGTGCGCCCTGATGCCGGCCCCGTCGCAGTCGAACGTCGGATTGCCGTACATTGCAGCCTCCCTCGATCAAGTGCTGACGGGCCCTTTGGCGGGCGTTACAAAAGTGAAGGTAGTGAACCAATTTAAGGCCGCCGGGAGTAACTACTAATACTTCGGTAAGAACTGGATTTAGCTCAGCCAGCAAACTCGTCAGAAACCGGCGTCATCCTTCGCGGCGGCTCCGAGAACGGGAGCGGGTCGCCCATGGGCTGTAGTCAGCCAGCAGGGTCTGCTGCGGTGGACGGGCATCGGTTGCGACGTGCTGGAGGTTGATCCGGACGCGGTACCAGATCGAACTCGGGCCGCGCATGCCGTCGACGAGCACGTCCGCGGGCTTCAGCGCCGAGGCTGCCGCCGGATACTTGTCGCGCCACTGCTGCAGTGCGGCCAGCGCCTCGTCCCTGGTCTTGGTCCGGGCGATCTCAATGAGCGGCATCGTCGACCTGCGGGCACCCCGGGGCGCCTTCTCGGCCGGCCCCAATCGGTCGGCAAGGTCGAGCAGCGACCCCAGGCCACCCGCTGCGTCGTCCATCCCCTCCCAGGGATCGCCGAGCCGCTCGAATCGTTGTGGCACCGTGGCGATGGTGAACTCCTCGGGTCGGCAGTCGGCGACCTCGTCCCAGAACAGCGGGGTCGACACTCGGGCATCGGGGGTGGCGCGCACCGAATACGCGGACGCAACGGTGCGGTCCTTGGCGTTCTGATTGAAGTCGACGAAGACGCCGTGGCGCTCTTCCTTCCACCACCGCGCGGTGGCCGACTCCGGTGCGCGGTGCTCGACCTCGCGGGCTAACGCCTCGGCAGCCAGCCGGACGGACGTGAACGGCCAGTGGCGGTGGATACGTGCGTAGATGTGAAAACCTCGCGAGCCCGAGGTCTTGGGCCAGGACACCAGGCCGTGGTCGGAGAGCACTTCGCGCACGATGAACGCGACGTCGATGATCTGCGGCCACCCGACTCCGGGCATGGGGTCGAGGTCGACGCGCAACTCGTCGGGATGGTCAAGATCATCGGCCCGCACCGGATGGGGGTTGAGGTCGACGCAGCCGAGGTTCACCGCCCAGATCAGCCCCGCGGCGTCGCGTAGCACGGCTTCCTTCGCCGACGTGCCCGAGGCGTATTTGAGCTCGGCGACATCGACGAAGTCCGGACGCTTCGCCGGTGCGCGCTTCTGGAACACCGCTTCCTGTTGGATGCCCTTGACGAATCGCTTGAGGATCATCGGGCGGTCCCGTACGCCGCGCAGGGCGGCGTCGGCCACTGCGCAGTAGTAGTCCATCAGGTCCAGCTTGGTGACCCCGATATCGCCGAACACCATCCGGTCCGGGTGGGTGATGGGTACCCCCGCTCCGCCGACCGTGAAGAACTCGGAGTTGGGCACAGTCATCATCGTAGGTTCGGTGATCGGTGCCGCCTATCCCGCGGACACCCTGGAGTCGAGACGGCTCCTTCTTGTCGTGAAAGCGTCGGGCGAGGCGGTGCAATCCCAACGCGGGGGCCTTGCCCGAGGGTTCAAAACGAGTCACCAGCCCGGCCGCACCCACGACCGCTGGCCGCCCAAACGGATAGCCGCACAGTTGGTGAATCGGTGTCCCGGTCTCGTGACCGAGCGAGACGGCCGTCACATATTGTTGACGCATGTCCAAGCTCAGCGATCTTCCGTTGCAGGCTGCCGCCAAGGTTCAGCAATCCGCCAACAAGTTGTGGGAACGCGGTTCGGCTGAACTGCACTACGCCCGCAAGATGTTCGAGGCGGGCGCCCTCAAAGTGGAGGGACCGCAGGATGTCGCCGCCTTCGTCGCCGATATGCGGCGCTGGGGTGAGATAGGAATGATCCCCGCACTCAGCGCCCGCCGCTACCCCAATCGCGTGGCTGTCGTCGACGAAGACGGCGAGATGACGTTCCGGGAACTCGACGAAGCATCCAATGCTGTCGCCAACGCGCTGCTGGTCAAGGGGGTCAGAGGCGGTGACGGGGTGGCCATCCTGGCCCGAAACCACCGATGGTTCCTGGTCGCCGTGTATGCCGCCGCGCGGGTCGGCGCCCGCATCATCATGCTCAACAACGAGTTTTCCGGCCCCCAGATCAAGGAGGTCTCCGAGCGGGAAGGGAGCAAACTCGTCATCTATGACGACGAGTACGCCGCGGCCGTCGCGCACGCCGAACCTGAACTGGGCAAGCTCCGCGCCCTCGGGGTGAACCCCGACTCGGATCAGTTGTCGGGCAGCACCGACGAGACGCTGGCCGAGCTGGTGTCCCGCGGGGATCGCAGCCCGGCGCCCAAAGTGACCAAGAACGCGACAATCATCATCCTGACCAGTGGCACCACCGGCACACCCAAAGGCGCCAACCGCAGCGCGCCGCCATCGCTCGCGCCGATCGGGGGCGTGCTGTCCTCGGTGCCGTTCAAAGCCGCCGAGGTGACCTCGTTGCCGGCGCCGATGTTCCACGCCTTGGGCTTCCTGCATGCCACCATCGCAATGATGCTGGGTTCGACGTTGGTGCTGCGCCGGCGGTTCAAGCCGGCCACCGTGCTCGCTGACATCGAGAAGAACAGGGCCACCGCCCTGGTCGTGGTGCCGGTGATGCTGTCCCGGCTGCTTGACGAGCTGGACAAGACCACACCCAAGCCGGATCTGTCTTCGCTGCGCATCGTCTTCGTCTCCGGTTCGCAGCTCGGCGCCGAGTTGGCCACCAGGGCGCTGAAGGACCTGGGCCCGGTGATCTATAACCTCTACGGCTCCACCGAGGTTGCCTTTGCCAGCATCGCTGGGCCGCAGCACCTGTCGATAAATCCGGCCACGGTCGGTCCGGTGGTCAGGGGGATGAAGGTCAAGATCCTCGACGACAACGGCAAGGAGCTTCCGACGGGTGAGATCGGCCGGATATTCGTCGGGAACTTCTTCCCGTTCGAGGGCTACACCGGCGGCGGTGGCAAGCAGATCATCGACGGGCTGCTGTCATCGGGCGATGTGGGCTACTTTGACGAGAACGGCCTGCTGTACGTCAGCGGACGTGACGACGAGATGATCGTCTCCGGCGGAGAGAACGTATTCCCGGCCGAGGTCGAGGATTTCGTCAGCGGCCATCCCGACGTCGTCGAGGCAACCGCGCTCGGCGTCGAGGACAAGGATTGGGGTGCCCGGCTGCGTTGCTTCGTGGTCAAGGTTGAGGGGTCGGATATCGACGAAGACACCATCAAGGCCTACGTGAAGGACAACCTGGCGCGCTACAAGGTGCCGCGCGAGGTGATCTTCCTCGATGAACTGCCGCGCAACCCCACCGGGAAGATCCTCAAGCGCGAGCTCCGCGCGATGAATGAGAGCTGACTCACCGCGGCGCTACCTCTGGTGTGCAGCCAGATCGTCCGACGGGCTGATTTCGCGATCTGACTGCACACCAGACGCCATCGCTCCCGGAGCTACTTGACGCCTTCGACCAGGTACGCCGAGCCGGGTATGACAAGGGTGAAAAGCATCATGATCAGCAGCAACCAGCCGGCTCCCTGCCAGGCGACCCAGCCGCCGTGGGCCTTCCATTCCCGGTAGGTCTTGACGAATGCGCCGACGCCGCCGCAGAACAGCACGACGGGCACGAGCGCCGCGCTGAACACCGATCCGCGGTCGCCGAACGCATAGACGGCGAACCCGGCCCCGGCCAGTGCGATCACCGCCAGCGTGTAGATGGCCGCGGCCCGGAACGATCCCGGTCGGTCGAAGCGCTTCTCCACGTCGTTGGTCATGCGCGATGGGTTCCCAGCCACGGCGGACGGTAATCCTTTTTCACGGATCGCGCGGCAACCCGAGCAGGCGTTCGGCGATGATATTCAGTTGCACCTCGGAAGTGCCGCCGTAGATGGTGGTCGCACGGCTGGCGAGCAGGTACTCCGCCCAGCGTCCGGTGAGCTGCTCCCGATCGCCCACGACCGCGTCGGTGCCGAACGACGACACCGCGAACTCCGCGTAGCCCTGGCCGGTGCGCATGGACAGCAGCTTGGAGATCGCGGCCGCGGGCATCGGATCACCCCCGGCCAGAGTGAGCAGGGTGGACCTCATGTTGAGAATCTTGGCGGCATGGCCCTCGGCGATCAGGACTCCGGCATGGTTCTGCGCGATCTGGTCGAACTGCCCGTCACCGACGAACTCGACGAACCTGTCCAGGCTGGGCAGGAACGGCGGCTCGCTGCTGCCAATCGAAACTCGTTCGGCAGTAAGGGTGTTGCGGCTCACCTCCCATCCGCGGTTGACGTCGCCGAGCACCATCTCGTCGGGCACGAAAACATCGTCGATGTAGACGGTGTTGAACATCGCGTTGCCGGTGAGCTCACGCAGCGGCTTGACGTCGATGCCAGCACTGTTCATGTCGAGCAGAAAGTAGGTGATGCCTTGATGTTTGGGGGCGTTCGAATCCGTGCGGGCCAGTAGTGCGCCCCACTGCGCGTACTGAGCCCCGGTGGTCCAGATCTTCTGGCCGGTGAGCCGCCATCCGCCTTCCGCTTTGGTGGCTTTGGTGGACAAGCTCGCCAAATCGGAGCCCGCACCGGGTTCGGAGAACAGCTGACACCAAATCATCTCGCCGCGGAAAGTGGCCGGCAGGAACCGCTCTTTCTGCTCGGCGGTGCCGAACGCCACGATCGACGGAATGATCCAGGCGGCGATTCCCATCGCGGGGCGGCGCACTTTCCCGGCGGTGAATTCTTGGGCGATGATGATCTGCTCGACGGGGTTGGACGCGCGTCCCCACGGCACCGGCAGATGGGGCTGTACCCAGCCACCCTCGGCGATCGCGGCGTTGCGCTTCTCACGCGGAATCGCCTTGAGGGCGTCGACTTCCGAGCGGATCTCGGCGCGCAGCTTCTCGGTCTCGGGGTCGAGGTCGATGTTCAGCGCTCGCATACCGGTTGTGGTCGCGAGGTCGACGACCTGCTGCGGATACTCGGCGGCGCGACCGAAACCGGCGGCGATAATCAGGGCGCGACGGTAGTAGACATTCGTGTCGTGCTCCCAGGTGAATCCGATGCCGCCGTGCACCTGGATGCAGTCCTGGGTGCAGTGCTGAGCGGCGACCGGCGCCAGTGTCGCCGCGACGGCGGCGGCGAACTCGAAGGCCGTCTCGCCGGAGCCGTCCGTGGCGCCGTTTTCGGCGGCCTCGCACATCTCGTCTATCGCGCGGGCAGCGTCCCACACAGCAGCGGTGGCCCGCTCGGTCTCGGCGATCATGCCGGCACACTTGTGTTTGATGGCCTGGAACTGCCCAATCGGCCTGCCGAATTGTTCCCGGATTTTCGCGTAGCCCGCGGCGGTGTCGGTGGCCCAGCGCGCGACGCCGACAGCCTCTGCGGACAACAACGTCGACATCAGTGCGCGGGCGTGCTCGCGGCTCAGGTTGGACAGCGCACGGTCCTCGGACACCTCGACGGCGTTGGCGCGCACGTGCGCCACCGGCCGCAGCGGGTCGACGCTTCGCACCGGCTCGATCTCAAGCTGGTCGGAGTCGAGGACGATCCACTCTTCGCCTGCTTCGATCGCCACCGGCAACACCAGCACCGAAGCCTGCGCCGCAGCCGGTACCGCTCGCACCTCACCGCGGATCACCAGCCCGTCGCCGTGGCGGGTCGCGGTCAACCCAGAGCCGATCGCGTAGGTGGCGATGACGTCGCCGGAGGCCAGATCGTTGAGGATGGCCGCGTCGGGATCGTGGGCGGAGATCAACGCGCTGGCGATGGCCGACGGCACGAACGGGCCGGGCACGGCTCCGTAGCCGAACTCGGCGACGACGATGGCCAACTCGAGAACACCGAAACCCTGCCCGCCGACCGACTCGGCCAGGTGAACGCCCATCAAGCCCTGTTCAGCAGCGGCTTTCCAGAAGGGCGGCGGGTTCGGGATCGGCGTCTCGAGAGCCTCGTGCAGCACCTCGGACGGCGCGACCCGCGCCACCAGTGACCGCACCGAATCGGCCAGGTCGTTGTGCTCGTCATTGATCGCGATGGGCATCGTCGCCTCCGTGGGGGGCTGGCTAACCGGTTGGTTGGGACCGAGCCTACCCGGGCACCTGGTTCACCAGGTTGGCGAGGTCGTGGCCGTGGCGTAGGCGTGCGCAGTTATCCACAGCGAGTTCCAGGTAGCGGCGCATGGTGTCGGCGGTGTACCAGCTCACGTGCGGGGTCAGCACCACGTTGTCCAGCCCGAGCAGTGGATTGCCGACCTGAAGCGGCTCCCGGTCGAAGACGTCGAGACCGGCCGCGGCCAGCTGCCCGCGGCCCAGCGCGTCGACGAGGGCACTCTCGTCGACGATCGGACCACGCGAGGTATTGACCAAGATCGCGCCGGGCTTCATTCGGCGCAACGCGTCGCCGTCCAGTAGTCCGGTGGTGTGTTCGGTCAGCGGCAGGTGCAGTGAGACGATGTCGCTGATGGTCAGCAGGTCGCGCAGGTCGCGCCAGCCCGGGTGCCCGTCTTCTCGGGTGCTGGTGTGCACGACATCGCCGCCCATCGCCTCGATGATGCGCTCGACACGTTTGGCGATGTTGCCGTACCCGATCAGGCCGACCGTGCAGCCACCGACGTCGCGGACCGTTTCACCGAGGGTGGGATCCGTCGGCCAGCCGGCGCCCGCCCGGGTGGCACGGTCCAGTTCCGGGAGCCGGCGCAGCGCGGCCAGCATGAGCAGCAGCGTGCCCTCGGCGACGGATGCCGCGTTCGCCCCGGGCATATTGGCAACCGCGATGCCACGTGTCGTTGCGAAGGCGACGTCGATCGTGTTCACCCCGGCGCCCAGCTTGTGGACGAGCCGCAGCCGGGGCGCCCTGGCGAGGTCCTCGCCGGAGAGGGGCCGTAATACATGCCAGATCACTTCGGCGTGGGGCAGCTCGCGATAGAAGGTGTCGTCGTCGTCCTCGGCGCAATACCGAACGTCGATCCAATCGGCGTGCGGAGCAAGGAATTCCAGCACGTTCCGACCGGGTGCGAAGTGGGCCAGGACCCGCACCGGATTCTCGTCGGTCACCAGCGGCGCGCGATCCACTCGGCGATGGTATCGGCCTTCAGGGTGCGGGCACCCGGCGTGGTGAAGTAGTGGTCGGTGTCGATCGTGCGTTGTGTCTTGTCGGATCCGGCGAGCGCGTTGTAGATGCGCTGGGCGTCGGACGGATACACGCCGGTGTCCTGGTCGGCGTTGATCACGAGTGCCGGGCAGGTGATGCGCGCCAAGTGTGGCTCAGCCCGGGTCTGTGCGTACCGCAGGCTCCACATGCCGATCCAGCTGCGCAGCGTGCAGGCCGCGGCGATGCCGTGGCTGGACCTGTTGGCTTTCATCGGAACGCCTGCGTAGCACATGTTGGCGGGCCGCTTCGTCGGTTCCAGTGCGGGATCCACCATCCGCGGATCTGCCCAGGTGCGCATCACCGTGAAGGGCCGGTCGGAGAAACCGGCGGCGCGCGCCCGGATGAGCTCGGCCTCTGCCCAGTCGGTGATCGCCTCGTTCCGGGCAGTTTGGGCGGCCCGGTAGCGCGCGACGAATTCTGCTTCGTAGGGCGGTCCGTTGCGCTCGTTGAAGAGATCCAAGTCGGGATCCGTTGCTATGGCGTCGCTTTCATCCATCACCGACGCGTCCATCCATGCGGTCAGTACATCGGGCCGTCCCGGATGGGCGGCGCTGGCGACGTAGCCGTCGGCGGGCAGAAGGTCATCGAGTCCGGCCGCGGGCCGCATCCCCTCGAGTGGTGTGATGTGTCGGTCCACGGCGTTGGCCTGGTAAGCGGCCATCAGCGATCCGCCACCCGAATTGCCGAGCAGGACAACCGTTTCGATACCTTGTACTTCGCGCAGCCAGCGTATTCCGGCGCCGATGTCCACCAGTGCGTGGTCGAGCAGGAAGCTGCTCTCAAAGCCGCGGAAGCGAGTGTTCCAGCCCAGGAAGCCGATGCCGCGGCTGGCCAGGTACTCCGCGAGATAGTGTTCGGAGAAATCGATCTGGTAGTGCGTCGCGATCATCGCCACCGTCGGCTTGCGATCGGCACCGCGATGGTAGAGACCCTGGCAGGGGTGACCGCCGGACCCGGCCCGCCGGGCGGTGGTGGAGTCCAGACCCACGAATTCGCGGGTCACCCCGGGTGTCGGGGACGAGGCTGCGCCGCTCATAGCTGTGGTGCCTCCCGGTGATAGATGGTTCGGTAGAAGACCTCGGCGAGTGTGCTGATGCAGGCGTCGTCGTCGATGTCGCTGCTGGGGCGGCCGGCCTGGCCCGCCAGCTGGGTGTAACAGAATTGATTGAGCATCGACACCAACGCGACCGCGATGAGTTGGGGATCGCTTCGTGTGCAGAAGCCCTGTTGCTGAGCCTGTTTGACCAGCGAACTGATCAATCCGATGGGCACTGAGCAGATTTCGTTCCAGTACTCGGCGAAGTCGTCGCTGATCATCGCCATCTGCGACACGCTGATGATCTCGGCCAGCCTGTTGCGGTAGGTGTTCCAGTGTGCCGCCGCTGCCTGATACGAGCGCTCCCAGTTGCTGAGTCCGGGGTGGGCCGCCGCCGTCGAACGCTCGCGGGCTTCGTCGCGGAACCGTACCGCCCATTCCCGCACCATCGCTTCTTTGGAGTCGTAGTAGTTGTAGAAGGAGGCCGTCGAGCGGTCAGCCTCGCCGGCGATGTCGGCGATCGTGGTGGCCAGGATGCCCTTGCGTGCGACGACCGTGCGAGCCGCCGCATCGATCGCGGCCTGGGTCTGGCGACCGCGCAGGGTCGGCAACTGCTCACGTGGGCTTACACTCACCGGCCTCTTCTCTCCGTCGCACCCATTGATTCGAAACTGAATCTGATGTTAGATTCAGTTCCTGCTCCTGGCCAGGGTTTCGCCGGCCGGTGTGTTCCTGCGTATGTCTTGGAGGTGTGCCTGTGATCAAGCCGCACGACGTCGGCGGGAAAGCCAACACCGAATTCGACATCAGTGGCATCAACCACGTCGCATTGGTCTGCTCGGACATGGCCAAGACCGTCGACTTCTACACCAATGTGCTCGGCATGCCGCTGGTCAAATCTCTTGACCTGCCAGATGGCATGGGACAGCACTTCTTCTTCGACGCCGGCAACGGTGACTGCGTGGCGTTTTTCTGGTTCGCGGAAGCGCCCGACCGAGTGCCCGGCATCTCGTCGCCCGCGGCCATTCCGGGCATCGGGGACATCGTCAGCGCGGTGAGCACGATGAACCACCTGGCGTTTCACGTTCCCGCGGAGAAGTTCGACGAGTATCGACAGCGGCTCAAGTCCAAGGGCGTGCGAGTCGGGCCGATTCTCAACCACGACGATAGCCCCGCCCAGGTCAGCGCGACCCTCCATCCCGGTGTCTATGTCAGGTCGTTCTACTTCCTTGACCCGGATGGGATAACTCTCGAATTCGCTTGTTGGACCAAGGAATTTGGCAACAGCGACACGGCGGCTGTGCCGCGGACGGCCGCTGACCGCCGGATCTGAGCCACTGCGCCGAGATCGCAGTTGAGCAGGTCCCCACTCGACTTTTGGCTGCTTAGATGCCATTTCGGCAGGGTTAGGGAGTGTAGAGAGCGGGATCGGCGAGTTGGTCGATCAGCGCCGCGAGTTGGGTGGCCAGCTGGCCGGGGGTGAATCCGATTTCTCCGGCGAGCCAAGCGCTCAGCGTCTGCGCGACCCCACCCACCACGAAGTGACCGGCGGCCTTGATCCGGTCGTTGGGCTCGACGTGCAGGGCGACGCCGGCGTGCTGCCCCGACAGCAAGGCGAACAGGGCACCGGATTCCGTACGCTTGCGAACCACAACCGGGTTGGCGAGGTGGGTGTTGAACAGCAGGCGGCCCACCCGGGCGTCGTTGGAGATGGTGCGCACTATGTTGGTCATGCCTGCGTGGCTCTGCTCCCTCGCCGGGGCGGTCGCAACCGCGGCTTGGGTGGTGGCGGCGATATCGGCGATCACCCAGTCGAACACTTCGCCGACGAACACGTCCTTGTCGTCGAAGCTCTCGTAGAAGTAGCGCGCTGCCAGACCGGACTGCGAGCAAATCGAGCGCACCGTCAGTTCGGCGGGCATGGCCTGTCCGAGCAGGTCGAGTCCAGCTTCCAGGAGCCGGCGGCGCCGTTCCCCGATGCGCTGCGCAGCGTCCACGCCGCGGTAGGGGCGGGCCTGGGGCATGTGTTCATATTGACACTCGCGCGGCACCGGAGCAATATCAGGAAACGAACGTTCGCAATTTTGGGTCCCGTTGCGGAGAGGAGCCGTCGATGACGGTGAACGAATCCATCAGTCCCCCTGCTTCGCACGTCGAACGTGCCGTGAGCGATGCCACGGTTCCGGCGCGGTCGTCGAAGTCAGGCCCCGCCGGGATGCTGGGGCTCGGCCTGCTGGCCGGGCCCGCCAACGTCATCATGCAACTTGCGCGCCCCGGCGTGGGGCACGGCGTGATGGAGAGCCGAGTGGAGAGCGGTCGGGTCGACCGGCACCCGATCAAGCGGGCGCGGACCACCTTCACCTACCTCGCGGTGTCCACCGGCGGCACCGACGAGCAGAAGGCGGCGTTCCGTCGCGCCGTCGACGGTGCGCATGCCCAGGTGTTCTCCACCGAGTCGAGCGCCGTCCAGTACAACGCCTTCGACAAGGACCTGCAGCTATGGGTCGGGGCGTGTCTGTACAAGGGCACCGTCGACGTGTATCGGCTGCTGGTCGCGGAGATGGACGAGCAGACCGCGGATCAGGTTTACCAGCAGGGTCGTTCACTGGCGACCATGTTGCAGGTACCCGAGGAGATGTGGCCGGCCGATCGGGAGGCCTTCGACCGGTACTGGCAAGAGTCGTTGAGCGAGGTACACATCGACGACGCTGTTCGCGAGTATCTGTACCCGATCGCCGCGTCCCGGTTTCCTGGGCTGCCGCTGCCCTGGCCGTTGCGCGGATGTTCGGAGGGTCTGTCACTGTTGATCACCACCGGCTTTCTGCCACAGCGGTTTCGAGACGAGATGCGGCTGCCCTGGGACGCGGCCCGACAGCAGCGTTTTGACCAGTTGATGGCGGTGCTGCGCATCGCCAACAACTTGGCGCCCGGTTTCATACGCCAGTTCCCGTTCAACGTGCTACTCAAGGACGTCGACTGGCGCATCCGCACTGGCCGCCCACTGGTGTAGCCGCTCAGTCGAACATGAACTTGCCCATGAAACGGGTCATCCGGCGCAGATAGTCAGGCTGGCTGACGTGCAGCACATGGTTGCCCGGGAACCAGTGGAACGCGCAGTGGTCCCAGTGCCTCCACAGAATCTCCGCCTGTTCCGGCGGTGCGAGCCGATCGCCCAACCCGGCGATGATCAACCGTCGGTCCTTGGCGGGCAGCGGTCGATAGTTCAGTGGGGAGCTGTACATCGTCGCCGCGGCGGACAGTTCCTTGTCGGTGCCGACGATCTGCTCCCGCAGTGCGACGATCTTGTTGGCGGGGAACCACTCATCGACCGTGCGGTCCGGGGTGACGACGGGAACGTTGGGGATCACCGCCTGAATCCTGTCGTCCACGCTGGCGATCAACGCCGCCGAGTACCCGCCCAGTGACATCCCGGTAAGCGCGATGCGATCCACCCCGGTGTACTCCAAATAGTCCATGAGCGAACGAAAGTCGTGCACAGCCTGGGCCATCGCCTCGGCGAATCCCGCAAATCCGTTGGCGAAGTAGCCGTATCCGCTGAAGGGGGAGTACTTCTCGGCGCGCCGCCCGTGGAACGGGAGCGTGTAGAGCACCACGTCGTACCCTGAGCGGTAGAACCAGGGCAGCGAAAAGAACAGGCCGTTGAACAGGTAGGCCGACCCCATGAAGCCATGGATCACGCACAAGGTCGGACGCGGACCGTCGCCATGGCGCCAATGCTGTGCATGGACGATGTTGTTGCGTTCGTAGCTGCTGCCGCGATCGCGCATGGCTGGGTTGATGGCCTGGAAGCTGCTGTCGAACCGGATGTTTCGGACATTGCCGTGCGCGATCCATTCGGCCACCGGGTTGGCCGGCCGCGACGAGACCCGCGGCAGCGATACCGGAGCGGGGAAGGACAGCTCCGGGTCGTGCGTTGCTGCCAGGTCTGCGTAGAACCGTAAATGCTTCTGCTCGGCGCGTGATTGCGACCGGCGCAGCGCTGCGGCCACCGACGGTGCCATCGTCGCGCTCAGCAGCGACGCGATGGATGTGCGCAGCGCCAGATCGGCGACGGCCGACGAGTCCACGACCAACCGCTGCCGCCAGGTGAGGTCGATCCGCCGGGGCAATCCGCGTGCGGTCGCATCCGCACCTGGGACGTCCGGAACCGGGATGGGCGGGGCCTCCGCAGGTGAGGTTTCGGACTCCATGTGTGGCATGCTAACGCGGTCGCGGCGGCGAATGACAGACTGCCGATATGTGGAATCCCGAGGTCTACCTGGCATTCGCCGACCAGCGGGGCAGGCCCTACGTCGAACTGCTGTCGCGGGTCGGCGCCCAGAGCCCGCGACGGGTCGTCGACCTCGGATGTGGCCCCGGCAATCTCACCGAGACCCTGACCGTCCGATGGCCCGCCGCCGAGATCGAGGCGTGGGATTCCTCGCCCGAGATGGTCGAGGCGGCGCGCGGGCGCGGAGTGGCCGCCGGAGTGGGTGATGTCCGGGACTGGCTACCCGCACCCGACACCGACGTGGTGGTGTGTAACGCGACGCTGCAATGGGTGCCCGAGCATCCGGATCTGGTGGTCCGATGGGCAGGTCAGCTGGCCGCCGGAACCTGGATAGCCTTCCAGGTGCCGGGCAACTTCGATGCGCCCTCGCATACCGCCGTGCGCGACCTCGCGCGCCGCACCAAGTGGTCTGAAGCGTTAGGGGACTTCGCGTTTCGCACTCCGGAAGTCGTGCGCTCCGCTGCGGAATACGCCGGGCTCTTATCCGACGCCGGATGTTCGGTCGATGCGTGGGAAACCACCTACGTGCACCCGCTGACCGGTCAGAACCCGGTGCTGGAGTGGATGACCGGCACCGCCCTGCGACCGGTGCGCAGCAGCCTGAACGACGAGCAATGGGAGCAGTTCCGGGCCGAGCTGATCCCTAGGCTCCACGCGGCGTATCCGGTGCGCCCCGACGGCACGACCTTCTTCGAATTCCGGCGGGTTTTCGTGGTGGCGCAGGTGAGATGAGATATCGGAGCATCGAGCACGCCGGGTAGCCCCGCGGCGTAGACTGCGCGGGCATGGCGAGCCAGGGGTGGTCTTCGCCGGAGCTCTCCCGGCGCGGTTTCCTCAGTGGAGCATCAGCGGCATCAGCATTGGCCGTGCTTGCGGCTTGTTCGGCACCCGGTGATGACCAGGCAACAACGCCCCCCGCGGGTCCGCCAGGGCCGAGCGGATTGCCGACGGAAGCCGAATGGGATGCGTTGCGCGAGCGGGTCGGCGGTCGGCTGATCAAGGTCGAGTCGCCACTGGCGCCCTGCCGGGTAGACACGAACGGCGATGCCTGTTCGACAGTGCTCGACAACTTCAAGAACCCCTTCTGGATTCAGGAGCAGCCCGGGGCGCTGCAGACCAACGGCTGGCTGGGCGCGTGGCAGAACCAGGTCAGCCCCTACGCGGTTGTCGCCGACAGTGCCGCCGACATCGCCGCCGCCGTCAACTTCGCGCGCGAAAAAGGGGTCCGCCTGGTCGTCAAGGGCACCGGCCACGACTACCTCGGCCGGTCGAACGCGCCCGACTCGCTGCTGGTCTGGACGCACACCATGCGGGATGTCACCTTCCACCCGCAGTTCCGGCCGGCCGGAGTCGCGGCCGACCGACCGCAGGTGCCGGCTCTGAGCGTCGCTGCGGGGGCGCGATGGCTGGAGGTCTACCAGGAGGCCAGCGCCAACGGGGTTTATGTCCAGGGTGGCGGGTGTACGTCTGTCGGAGCGTGTGGTGGCTTCACGCTCGGCGGTGGATTCGGCAGCTACTCGAAGCGCTTCGGCAGCGGCGCCGGGGGGGTGCTCGAGATGGAGGTCGTCACGGCCGACGGCCAGGTGCGTGTCGTCAACGAAGGGCAGGACAGTGATCTGTTCTGGGCGCTCCGGGGCGGTGGCGGTGGCACGTTCGGCATTGTCAGCCGGATCACCTACCTTGCCCACCCGATCCCGCAGACGGTGGGTTCCCTGAGCGGCACCATCGCGGCATCCGGCGAGGACAAGTTCCGGGATGTGCTGAGTCGCTTTGTGCGGTTCTTTCCCGCCGCACTCATCGACGGTCCCTGGGGCGAGCAGATCGCGGTCAAGCCCGACAACTCGCTTGAATTCTCGGTGGTGTGGCTGGATCTGAGTGCGGAGCAGGCGCGGGCGGTGTGGGAACCGTTCACCTCTGCGTTGCAGTCCGACGGCCTGGCGACCGTGGATCTCGACTTCGAAAGCCATGACTTCCGAAATCTTTGGAACGCCGAGTACTGGCAGCGGGTCGCTCCGGAGGTCATCACCCGGGACCGGCGACCCCATCAGCCGGAGGGTCAGTTCTGGTGGGCGAGTAACCAGGGCGAGGTGTCGCCGTTCATCTTCACCTATCTGTCCCGGTGGATTCCGCTCACGATGTTCACCGATGCCCCTGAAAGTCTCGCCGACACGCTCTTCGACGCATCGCGACTGGCGCGTGTCAGTCTCCACATCAACAAGGGCCTGGCGGGCGCATCCGAACAAGTCGTCGCGCGGGAGCGGAACACGAGCATCAACCCGGCCTGTCTGGATGCAGCTGCATTCGCCACCATCGGTTCTCAACAACCCGCGGCCTACCCCGGGATCGTCGGCCACGAGCCCGACCTCGAAGCGGGCCGTCGTGCCGCGGACGACACCAACACAGCGATCAACATCATCCGCGCCGCCACCCCGGGCGCCGGAACCTACTCCAACGAAGCCGACTATTTCGAACCCGATTGGCAACAAGCCTTCTGGGGGAACAACTACGACCGGCTGCTGGAGATCAAGCGGGAAGTGGACCCCGACAACGTGTTTCGCGTCCATCACGGCGTCGGCAGCGAGTGAGCGCGGACCTCGAACCTCGCACCGCCGATACCCCGGGTCAGGGGTGGTAGGGAACTCCCACTGCACGGAAGACGAACTCGGGCGGCACGTCGAACGCCAGCGAGGTGCGAGGCAGCCGCGCCAGCACGTCTTCGGGAATGTGCGCCTTGTAATGCAAGGACAATTCACCGGAACAGCGCGGATCGACGGCGGCGACGTGGGCGTCGATTCGCAGGCCGGTGCTCGACAGCTCGGCCTGCGCCGGGCCGGACTGCACAGCGTCCCAACGGACGTCGATCGTGCGTCCGGTCAACTTCGGCACCGAGGACAGGGTGCCCACTACCCGTTGGTGGGTAAGCGCCAACGCACCGGCGTAGCTCGCGACGCTGCCCGAGGAGCGTAGGCCCGGCAGGACGCCGCGGAAGCGACGCGTGATGGCTACGTACTCGGCGACGAACAGCAACCCCTCGGCCTCGGCCTCGGCGCGCAGCTCGCCGGGGAGCTTGCCGATACGCAGAAGCTTTCGAAGGAAAACCGCCATGCAGGAACGGTATCTCAGCGGCACGGTACCCCGCCCAGCCCGATGACGATCGCTGTTCGGGGCGCGTGATAGAGCTGTCAGGTGCGGATAAGCAAGGGCTGGCTGGTTGGTACGGCTGCAGCGGCCCTCTGCCTCTATGCGCTGATGTGGCTGGGTTGGGTCCAGGACTGGATGTGGCTAGCGCGCGTGGACGCGTGGGCGCTGGAGCCGATGCACCGTCTGGGTGCGGCGCATCCAGGCTGGGTCACGGGGTGGAACGTCTTCTGCACGGTGCTCGGACCCAATGCCTTCCGGGCGGTGGTGCTCGTCGTGATCGTGGTGGCGCTGCTGCGGCGTAACGTCCGCATCGCGTTGTTCCTGGTGATCAGTGTGGAGCTCAGCGGCCTGGTGACTGAGATCGCGAAGCTGCTGGCGGATCGGCCGCGGCCCGCCACCGCGATGGTGGCGGCCCACGGAACGTCCTTCCCCTCCGGACATGCGCTCGGGGCGATGGTCGTGATACTGGCGCTGCTGACCGTCACACTTCCGATGGTCGGTACCCGATGGCGCCGTTGGCTGATCGCCCTCGGTGTCGCGGTCGTGGTCGCGATAGGCGTGGGGCGGGTGATCCTCAACGTCCATCACCCGTCGGATGTGATCGCCGGGTGGGCGTTGGGATACGCCTACTTCGTGGCCTGCCTGCTGATGGTGCCTCCGCCGTACCGGACGCAAGGCCCGATCAACCAGCAGGCCGAAATACCTGCAGTGCCCGGTAACGCACGGTGACGCTCGCCGTGGTCAATTCAGATCGGACCTGGCCGTCGAGCACGAGAGCCGTCTGCCCCGAGGCCGCGACCTGATCGTGTCCGAATCTTGATGACGGGTGTGACTGTGGTCGGCCACCATGGAGCGGTGTTCCGACTGCTGAAGCTGCTGTGCGCAACGGCGGTCTGCCTGGTGACGGGCTCAGTGGCCGCGCCGCAATCGATGGCGGAGTTCACGCCGTGGTTCGCTCACTCGGTTGGCGGTGCCACCCAGGTGCTATCCGTCACCGGTGTCGGCGGTTCGGACGCCAAGCTCGACGTGTGGGAGCGGACCGCCGCTGGGTGGCAGCCGGTGACCGGAGGCGTCGGCATCCCGGCGAAGATCGGTGCCAAGGGTATGTCGCCGGACCACTTCGACGGTTCGATGATGACCCCGAAGGGCGTCTACACCCTGGACTTCGCCTTCGGCACCGAACCCAACCCCGGCGGCGGCCTGTCGTACGTCCAGGTGGGCCCCGACCATTGGTGGGACGGTGACATGACGAGCCCGACCTACAACACGATGCAGGTATGTCCGAAGGAACAGTGCCCGTTCAACACCTCACTGAGCGCGGGGACCGAGAACCTGCAGATCCCGCAGTACGCCCACGCGGTGGTGATGGGTGTCAACAAGGAGCGGATCCCGGGCAAGGGCGGGGCGTTCTTCGTACACAGCACCGATGGTGGGCCCACGGCGGGCTGCGTGGCCATTGACGACGCGACTCTTGTCAAGATCATGCGGTGGCTGCGGCCCGGCGCGATGATCGCGATCACCGAATAATCAGATGTTCAGAGCGCGGCCGGCTTTCACCTTGAAGTTCAGCCCCTCCAACGACATCGACGCGTCATAGGTGCGGTCGTAGCCGGTCTCGCAGATTCTCCAACCGGTATCCGTCCTGCGGTACCTGTCGTGGTAGAAGCCCGCACCGATCAGCATGAAGTTGAAGGCGGGCGCGATCACGCGGTCCTGCAGGTACCAGATCGCTCTGGCCTCGTCGCCGTCCACGGTGATCTCGGGGTGGTTGACGCGGTGCTCGGTGAGTATCTCGGGTCCCAGCGAGTTGCGCATGAAGTCGACGAGGTCGTCGCGGCTGGTGAAGTGGTGCTCCTCACCGATCGACTCACCGTAGCGGCCGACCACATCCTCGGTGAGGGTGTCTGCGAACTCGTCCCAGTGCTTCGTGTCGAGCGCGCGCAGATATCGGTACTTGACTTGTTTGATGTCGGCGATTGCACCCATGGCCGACATTGCAGCACAACTTGATAACCGAGCAAACTGCCGAAGTGTCTGAATGGTTGCAGACAAATCCGACGCTATCGTGACCTGGGATATGAGCAATCCTCTGGGCATGTCCGTCGGGACGACCAACCTTGTCGCGGCCGGCGTCGGATATCGACCCGTGATGAGACGTTCGGTGCTGACGCTGTTTGGTCACGCGCCCCCCGAGGTCGGCATTCCCCGAGAACAGCCCTCCGCCACCGGCGGGGTGGTGGTGTCCGGTTTCGTCGACCGCGTCGGTGATCCGGTGTCGTTGGTGGCCGCCGACGGTGGGACCTATCCGGCGGAACAATTGCTGGTCGAAGCGCTGGAGTCGATGGCCGTGCTGGCCATGCCGCCGCCGCACAGCTCGGCCTCGGACCTGGTCATCGCCGTGCCGTCTTACTGGAGTCCGGCGATGACCGCAACGCTGCAGACCACGCTGGAAGCCAGCGAGATCCTGGCGCCGGGTGGGGCGGCGCCGCGGCTGATTTCCGACACGGTCGCCACCCTGACCGCGCTGAACGACCGCCCGGGCATCGACCGCGACGGCACTCTGGTCCTGCTGGACTTCGGCGGTGGGGGTACCAGCATCACCCTGGCCGACGCGGCATCGGGATTCGACGTGCTCGACGGCACGCAACGCGTCGCCGAATTTGCCGGGGACCAGATCGATCAGGCTTTGCTGAGCCATGTGCTGCAGGGAGTTCGCGGTGACGGTGATGACGACACCGGCCAGACCGCAGCGGTCGGATCGCTCGCCGTGATTCGGGAACAGTGTCGCTCGGTAAAGGAGCGGCTGTCTAGCGAAACCGCCACCGAGCTGAACATCGAGCTGCCCGGCCGCCGAGTGGACATCGGTGTGACGCGGGCCGAGTTGGACAACCTGATCGAGCGGCCGCTCGAGAGTGTGCTCGATGCGCTGGAAGACATGTTGGGGCGTAACAACATCAGTTGGGACGCAGTGTCCGCGGTGGCTCTCGTCGGTGGCGGCGCGGGCATTCCGCTCGTCGTGCAGCGCCTCTCGGAGCGGTCGCAAGCCCGGGTGGTGACCACCGCGCAGCCAGGCTTCGATGCCTGCGTGGGGGCGGCGCAGCTCGCCGCCCGCGGGCCGAACGCCGACGTGACCACCGGGGTTGCCCCGGCAGCATCTGCCCCCGCGCTGGCGTGGTCCCAGGACGACGAACCGGACGACGTCATCCCCTATTCCGGAGACGACTACCGCTCTCCCAGTGTCTCTGCTAACCCGTACGGGCCCGCCGAGGATCTCAAGCCGACTGTCCGGCCCGAACCGGCGGCGCCGACCGAGGTGAAGCCCTGGCAGCGCTTGCCGGTGTCGGTGTTCGGCATCGCGGCCTCAGTCGCCCTGGTGGCGGTCGGGGGTGTGACGATCGCGCTGACCAGTGTCCAGAGCGCTGACAGGGACCAACCGAAACCCAGGAACGCTCCTTTGACCAGTGCGTTCACGCCCACGGCCCCGCCTGCGGAGACGATCACTCTCAATAACCAGCCAGTTCAGCCCGCGCAAGAATCGACGACCGCAGTCGCTCCGCCGAACATCATCACCACAACAACTTCGCCACCGGCACCGACGACGACCACCACAACATCGCCGACCACGACAACGACAACGTCGCCGACCACGACCACGACAACCACGACGACGACAACCACGACCACAACCACGGCGACCACAACCACGGCGACCACCGCGACCGCGACCACGACCACGGCAACCCCCGCGACCGGCACGACGGCCAACACACCGGCGACGACGGTGTCGCCGACCACGAGGGCGACGACAGTGTCGCCGACAGCGGCACCGACGACGGCCGCGACCGTGCCCACCTCGGTGAGGTCAGCACCTACGACAGCGGCAGTAACGACGTCGGCGGCAATCGTTCCCGTCGCCCCGGCGCCCGTACCCACCTCGGTTCCGGCTAGCCCGTGATCAGTCGGGATCGCCTACCCGCGATCCCAACTCCGGTAGTCACCGTCAGGACTTGGGCGAAGTTCTGCGCGCAAACGTTGGGGCGCGTTCGGGCCGGGCGCCGACGCCGACCAGGTAGGCGGGGATGACCGAAAGCCACGGAGCGATTTCCAATAGCTTGGCCAGGGCGGGCGGCGGAGCGGTCACGCCGCTGCCGCGCAGGATCGGGCCCAGGACTCTCTTGTCGAGTTGGCGTTGGAACCCCTGCGTGAGGACGGTGGGCAGGATCCGGCGGCGCTGCACGGCGGCCAGAGTGCGCTGGGTGACCCGCCCCTGGCGTAACGGCTCTGCCAGCAGACGGGCCGCCGCCACTCCGTCCTGCACCGCCATATTGATTCCGACACCACCTGCCGGAGACATCGCGTGGGCCGCGTCCCCGATACACAGGAGCCTGTCGGTGTGCCAGCGCCGCACCCGGTTAAGGCGCACATCGAGTTTCTTGACGTCGTCGAGGGTGGTGACCGTCGCGACCGTGTCACTGGCCTCGGGAAGCAGTTCGAGCACGTCGGAGTGGAAGGCTTCGAGGCCCCGGGCCCGCCGCTGGGCGTCGGAACCCTTGGGGATGAGCATGGCGATCTGCAAATACCCATCCCGCGGGATGACGATCATGGCCTTGCCCGGGGCAAGGCGCGGGAACAGCGTGTAGCCCTCATCGCCTTCTGAGCGTGGCAAGCGGAACCACCACACGTCGAAGCTGACCGGTAATTCCCGGACCCGCAGCCCGGCGTCGTGGCGAACCAGGGACGTGCGGCCGTCGCAGCCAATGGTGAGATCCGCGCGAAGTTCGCCAGTTCCGTCCACTCCCTGATATCTGACGCCCGCGACCCGGCCGCCATCACGCACCAGACCAATCACCTCGGTGCTCATCCGGAGCGTGAAGCTTGGCTCGGCGGCGCCGGCTTCGGCCAACAGGTTGAGCAGGTCCCACTGCGGAACCATGGCGATGTAGGGATGCGGCTGGCGCAGCCGCTCGAAGTCGACATACGTCACTGAGTGACCAGGGCTGACCTCGACCGTGGCGTTTCGCAGCCGATTCTGCGGCAGCGCGGTGAACTGCTCCCACAACCCGAGCTCGTCGATGAGCTGCAGTGTGGTGGGATGCACAGTGTCGCCGCGGAAGTCGCGGAGGAAGTCGGCGTGCTTTTCCAGCACGGTGACATCCACCCCGGCGCGCGCCAGCAGTAGTCCAAGCACCATCCCGGCCGGCCCCCCGCCGACGATGGCGCAGGTGGTCTTCTCGTTCACACCCACACGTTAGCCGGGTGACTCCGACACTTCTGGGTGTTGGGCGACCCACTGCCGTCCCGCCTTCGCCGTGCGGGCCAGCGCTCCGTATTCACCGAGATAGGCGGCGAGGGCCCCGACCGCCGGCAGCATGGCCAGATATTTGAACGGCGCCCGCGGATGAGGGCGCCGGGCGAGTTCCTGCCCGATGGCGTCGAGCAGGCCCATGAGATTCCACAGGGCTTTCGCGATCCCCAGCGGTGTGCGCGGAATCTGCTGCGCCGCGACGTCGACGCCCGCGTCCTCGACATTGGAGACATTGGAGACATTGGAGACATTGGAGAGGTCTCGGTGACACAGCACCGCGGCCAGCATGTGGACCTGCCGCTGCTCGTCCTGAACGCCTAGTTCGCGTGCCACGGCGCACAGCACGATGGCCTGGTTGGTGAAACCGATGAGGTCCTGAATCGGCAGTTGGCGCCCCACTGCGCCAAAAGCTCCGGGGAACGCCACCACCACCGTGTTCAAAGCGCCAACCCGTCGCACCCACCAGTTGATGCGGGCATCGGTGTCCATGCCGTCCCACGCCCGCGTGCCGGGTACGCCTACTGTATTGAGCACGCACGTAAATCCGGCCGCGACTTTGTCGATCGGTCCGTCGCTCGGGCTGGGACGATGTCGCTTGAGGCCGAGCGGATCTGTTCCCCACAGCACGTCCAGCAGCGGGTGGATTATCCGGACAGCGCGGCCCAACGTATCCTGAACGGCCGCGTCAGTGATCGTCACCTCGGGTGTGGGAAAAAGATTCACCGTTGCATGATGCCCTGTGCGCCGATGAGCGCGACTTCGTGGTCGCGGCTCAGGCAGATTTCCGGGAGCCGGGGAACTGCGCCCACCGGCTTCACGTGCTATAAGCCGGAACACTCGCCCCGCCGCGTCCACGGCGCGGCCAAAGGTGCCGACATCGTTGGTATGTTGCGCAGGCGTCGACGACAGAGGACAAGGGGAGCGACGACATAGGGAGACAGGATGGCCTCAGGTAAGGAAGCGGCGGCTCGGCTGCTCTGTGCCGTGGGCGCACCGGCAATTGCGCAGCGGCAAAGTCAAGGCCAGCTGGCGATCCTGATGTATCACGGAGTGGAGCCCGTGGCGCTGACTCCTCCGTGCTGGCACGTCCTCGACGCCGTCGAGTTTCGCCGCCAAATGGAGTATGTGCGGGAGAGGTACCAGGTCCTTCCGCTCGTTGAGGCCCTGGAGCGGCTAGACGCGGGAACTCTTCCCGACCACGCGGCCACGCTGACGTTCGATGACGGCACCCGCAACCTCGCCGTGCAGGCCGCGCCCATCCTGCGCAGCCTCGATTTGCCGGCGGCGGTCTTCTTGTCCACCGGGCCGATGGGCACTGCCGAGACACTGTGGCCGGACCGGTTGTGGCTGGCGTTCGCCCGTACCGAACACCCCGAGGTCGATCTGACGGCGATGGGGCTGGGCCCGCATCCGCTGGACAGCGCAGCCGACCGCGGTGCCGCGTTTGCCGCAGCCGTGGATTGGTTCAAGGCGCTGCCCGATGAACAGCGGATCGAGCAGACCGAACGGCTGATCGACACCCTCGGGCAGCACGCCGACACCGACCCCGGGCCGTTCGAGATGCTCTCCTGGCCGCAGGCCCACGACCTTGCTGCAGACGGGCTGGTGACCCTGCACCCGCACACCGTGACGCACCCGATTCTCTCGCGCTGCTCGGACGAGAAGGTGCAGCGCGAGATCGTGGACTCATGCAGGACGCTTGAGCGCGAGACTGGTTGCATGCCAAAGGTCTTCGCGTATCCCAACGGTCGCGTTCAGGACTTCGACGAGCGCGCAAAGCAGGTGCTGCGCGGCCTGGGCGTGCGGTGGGCGCTGTCGACCGTCGAGGGCCTCGCAGACCGTGACAGCGATCCGTTGGCCCTGCCCCGGCTGTGCATCGGCAGTGACCTTTCCTTCGCCCGCTTCCAGTTGCTGGTCTCCGGGGCGCTGACCTGATCCGATTACGGTATGTCTGACCATGCACGCCAGGCGCTCTCGACGGCTTCGGCCAGATCGTGCCGTGACTCCCAACCGAGTGCATCACGTATCAACGCCGGGTCGGCAACCACTTCGGCGGGGTTGCCAGGCCGCTTTGCGGTGATGTCACAAGCGAATTCGATTCCGGTGACTCGCCGTACCGCGTTGATGACCTCGAGGACACTGGTCCCGGTTCCGGTGCCGACGTTGTAGATGTCGGCCAACTGCGTGGTGTTCATACTGTCGACAACGGCGACGTGCGCGTCCGCGATGTCTTCCACATGGACGTAATCGCGGATGCAGGTTCCGTCCGGAGTCGGATAGGAGTCGCCGAAGATCTTGGGAGGCACACGCGAGGTGATCGCCCGGAATACCCGTGGAATCAAATTGTTCTCGCCTCGGTCGGCCAGCTCCGGTTCGGCGGTACCGGCGACGTTGAAGTAGCGCAGTGCCGACCAGTTGAGCCGATGCGCCGCCGCGACATCACGAATCATCTGCTCGCACATCAATTTCGTCCAGCCGTACGGCGAGGCCGGCGCCGTCGGTGCAGCCTCGGTGACCGGGCTGGTTGAAACCACTCCGTATACCGCCGCACTCGACGAGAACAGAATGCGCGTGGTCCCGGTGGCGACCATCGCGGCCAGCACCTTGTGCATGCCGATGACATTCTCCCGGTAGTAGAACAGCGGATCAGCGACGGACTCTTCGACGGCCTTCTTCGCCGCGATGTGCACGACAGCCTCCGCGGAATGTGCCCGCAATGACGCTTCGGCGAAGCCGTCATCGAGCAGTGAACCAACGTAGAGCGGGATGTCGGTGGAGAGGCGGCTGCGACTCCCCGTGGAGAGATCGTCGAGGGCGGCAACGGCATGCCCGGCTTGCCGCAGGGCCCTGACGACGTGTGCGCCAATGTATCCGGCGCCACCGGTCACCAAGACTCTCACTGCGGGCGCCTTGGAGCGAACCCGATCCGATTCACCTGTGCTGACTGTGATGTGTTTTTGTGGACGTTCCTGGGGGCCGAACACATTTTTCCGAAGACCTCCTAGCCCTCGTAGTTTCGCAGGTTGGGGATGCGCAATCCCAGAGTTCACCAAAGTGGCAGCACCTCGGCGCCGTCTGCGGCGCACTGGCCATAGGCTGGGACCGTGCAATTGCTACTGGTACGGCACGCGCTGCCGCTGCGCAGTGAACGCGGGCAGGGCTCCGATCCGAGCTTGTCCGCCGAGGGCGTTGAGCAGGCGGCCAGACTGCCTGATGCGCTGGCCCGATTCCCGATCACGCGTGTTGTGAGCAGCCCTCAGGTGCGTGCCGTCGAAACAGCCCAGCCGCTGGCTGACGCGTTGGGCATCGCGATCGAGGTCGACGAGCGGTTCGCCGAATACGATCGCGACCTGCCGCACTACATCCCCGTCGAGCAGATCGCGGCGGAGAATCCCGAGGAGATGCAGCGGCTTATCGATGGCCGCCTCCCCAGCGGCGTCGACGAAAAGGACTTCCTCGACCGAGTCACCGGCGCCGTCGACGATCTCGTCGACAGGGCCGAACACGACCACACAGTCGCGGTGTTCAGCCACGGCGGGGTGATCAATGTCCTGCTGCACCGAATTCTGGGTACTCAGCGGCTGCTGTCGTTTCACGTCGACTACGCATCGGTGACCCGGCTGTTGTCGTCGCGCACCGGGCGCCTGGCGGTCGCCGGGGTCAATGCCACCGAGCATGTGTGGGATCTGCTCCCGCGGAATCGGCGATGAGCGCTGGCGCGAAGAGCAGACAGCATCGATGAGCGCTTGCGCGAAGAGCAGACAGCGGCGATGAGCGCTTGCGCGAAGAGCAGACAGCAGCAGCTGGTAGACAGGTCCGGTGACTGATCTCGATGGCCTCGATCTGACCGCCCTGGATCGATTCCTGCGCGAAACGGGGATTCCGCGCACCGGAGAGCTCCGCGCCGAACTCATCGCCGGCGGGCGATCCAACCTGACCTTTCTGGTTTCTGACGCTGCTTCGCGGTGGGTGCTGCGCCGCCCGCCGCTGCACGGTCTCACGCCGTCCGCGCACGATATGGCCAGGGAGTACCGGGTGGTGGCGGCGCTCGCCGGCACCCCCGTGCCGGTCGCGCGGGCGGTGACGATGCGCAACGACGACTCGGTGCTCGGCGCTCCGTTTCAGATGGTGGATTACGTTCCGGGCCGGGTGGTGCGCTACAGCAGCGAGCTCGAAGCTCTTGGTGACAGCACCACAATCGAATCCTGCGTCGACGCACTGATCAAGGTGCTCGCCGACCTGCACTCGGTGGACCCCGACTCTGTCGGGCTCGGTGATTTCGGCAGGCCGAGCGGCTACCTGGAGCGGCAGGTGCGGCGCTGGGGTTCCCAGTGGGAGCTGGTCAAGCGTGACGAAGACCCCTGCGATGCCGATGTCAGGGCACTGCACGCGAAGCTGGCCCAGGGCATTCCGCCGCAGAGCCGGACGGCGATCGTGCACGGTGACTATCGCATCGACAACACGATTCTGGACTCCGACGATCCCACCAAGGTGGTCGCGGTGTTGGACTGGGAGATGTCCACCCTGGGTGATCCGCTCAGCGACGCCGCGCTGATGTGCGTCTACCGGCACCCGACGTTTCACTTGGTGAACACCGATGCCGCATGGGCCTCCGAGCTGATCCCGAACCCTGACGAGCTGGCCGAAAAATACTCACTGGCTGCCGGTCAGGAGCTGGAGCACTGGGAATTCTATATGGCGCTGGCCTATTTCAAGCTCGCTATCATCGGCGCGGGTATCGCCTATCGGGCGCGCGCCAGCGGCGTCATCGACGACGCCGACAAAGTAGGTGACGCGGTCGCGCCCTTCATTGCGGCAGGGCTCGCCGAGCTGTCCTGAAGGCTCAACTCGCTGCCCAGTGGGACGTCGAGTTCACCGTGCCTTGAGGTTCTTCTTCGCCGCGCTTCGAAGCTGATGGATTCGTACCGCGCCGACCGCGACCGTGAGCAGCCCACCGGCGACCGCCGCGAACAGGATTGCCACCCCGAGTGGCTGGCTCCAGTGCCACCCCAGGAAGGCGAACTTCGTCGACTCCGTGTTCTGCGCGATGAAGATCAGTAAGACGATCAGGACGAGGAAACCCAGCGCCAGCGACCCCCAGAGGGCGGCGGCTTTGGTGAATTTGACGGCCGACTCGGGCGGCGGCGGGGTTTTCGAGGGCGGGTTCCCGGGCGACCCCGACGTCGGGGGCGGCTTTCCAGGCGATGCGGATCGATCGCTGCTCATGGCTCAATGATTGCCCTTTTGCCAGATGAATGAAACCACCACGCTGGTCACGATAGGGTCACCTCCAGCCCTCCTCGCAGACTCGTCTACCGAAAGGACTTTCGCGTGCGCAGCCCTCGGCGAACCATGCGAATCTGGACACGATTTCGGATCCTGACCGCGCTGGCGGCCCTGTTTGCACTGCTCGCGCCGGTCTTATCGGCGTGCGGAAGTTCCAACCCACTCGGCGGTGGAGACGTCTCCGGCGACCTCAAGTCGATCGTCGTCGGGTCGGCCGATTTCCCCGAGTCCAAGATCATCGCCGAGATCTACGCGCAGGCCCTGGAGGCCAACGACTTCACGGTGGGACGGCAGTACGGTATCGGCAGCCGCGAGACCTACATCCCGGCGGTACAGGATCACTCGATCGACCTGATTCCGGAATACACCGGGAACTTGCTGCAGTACTTCGATTCCGAGTCCGACGCCACTAAACCTAACGACGTTCTGCTGGCGTTGTTCCGGGCGCTTCCCGGTGACCTGTCGATCCTCAACCCGTCGCCGGCGGAGGACAAAGACACCGTCGCGGTGTCGTCCGAGACGGCGCAGCGGTGGAACCTCAAGACGATCGGCGATCTGGCCGAGCACTCGTCCGAAGTGAAATTCGGTGCTCCGTCGGAGTTTCTGAATCGCGCCGAGGGAATGCCCGGACTCAAGGAGAACTACGGCCTCGACGTCCCGGAGAAGAATTTCATCGCGATCAGTGACGGCGGCGGTCCGGCCACGGTGCGCGCGCTCACCGACGGCACTGTCACCGCCGCCAACATCTTCAGCACGTCCCCGGCGATCGCCGAAAACAACCTCGTGGTGCTGGAGGATCCGAAGAACAACTTCCTTGCGGCCAATGTGGTGCCCCTGGTCAGCTCGCAGAAGAAGTCCGACGAACTCAAGACGGTGCTCGACGCCGTGTCCGCGAAACTGACCACCGAGGACCTCATCAGGCTCAACACCGAGACGACAGGCAATTCTGGTATCAACCCGGACGAAGCCGCCCAGAACTGGGTGCGGGACCACGGCTTCGACGAACCCCTGCGGCCGTGAGCAGAACGGGATCGCGATGATCGAATTTGCCGGCGTCACCAAGCAGTACGCCGACGGAACCATCGCCGTCGACAACCTCGACCTCGTCGTGCCGGAGGGCGCACTCGCCGTTTTCGTCGGTCCCTCGGGCTGCGGCAAGACGACCTCGATGCGGATGATCAACCGGATGATCGAGCCGACTGCGGGCATGTTGACCGTCAACGGCGAGGATGTCACCAAGGTGGACGCGGTAAAACTGAGACTCGGTATCGGCTACGTGATCCAAAGCGCCGGGTTGATGCCGCACCAGCGCGTCGTCGACAACGTCGCCACGGTGCCTGTACTCAAGGGGGAGTCGCGCCGGGCGGCCCGCAAGTCCGCGCTCGGCGTGCTCGAGCGAGTCGGTCTGGACCCCAAGTTGGCCGACCGCTACCCGGCCCAACTCTCCGGCGGCCAGCAGCAGCGGGTCGGGGTGGCCCGGGCGCTGGCCGCGGACCCGCCGATCCTGCTGATGGACGAGCCATTCAGCGCCGTCGACCCAGTGGTGCGCGAGGAACTTCAGGCCGAAATCCTGCGCCTGCAAAGCGAATTGCACAAGACCATCGTCTTCGTCACCCACGATATCGACGAGGCCATCAAGATGGGGGATAGCGTGGCTGTCTTCGGACGTGGCGGTGTGCTGCAGCAGTACGACGAGCCCAAGCGGTTGCTGTCCAACCCCGCCAACGATTTCGTTGCCGGATTCATCGGAGCCGACCGGGGTTACCGTGGGCTGCAATTCCACCACGCCAGCGGCCTGCCGGTGCATGACATCCGTGCAGTAGACGAAGCCGGAATAGATGCCCTGGAGTTGGTGGGTGGGGACTGGGCACTGGTGACCCAGCCGAACGGCACCCCATATGGTTGGATCGACGCTCCGGGGGTCGAGTTGCATCGCTCGGGAAAAACGTTGTACGACAGCACAACCGCAGGGGGATCGCTCTTCCGTCCCGATGGCTCGCTGCGACAGGCTCTCGACGCCGCGCTGTCCTCCCCGTCGGGATTCGGGGTGGCAGTCGACGCGGACGGTAAGCCGATCGGTGGCGTCCTCGCCGACGACGTACTCGATGCGCTGAAGAAGCAGCGGTCAGCACGTTGACGTATCTGCTGAACAACCTCGACACGGCGTGGGCGCTGACCGTGATCCACCTGCGGCTGTCCCTCATTCCGGTCGTCCTGGGGTTGCTGATCGCGGTGCCCCTCGGTGCGCTGGTGCAGCGGACGACGGCGCTGCGCAGGCTGACGACGGTGACCGCGAGCATCGTGTTCACGATTCCGTCGCTGGCGCTCTTCGTCGTGCTTCCGTTGATCATCCCCACTCGTATTCTCGATGAGGCCAATGTCATCGTCGCGTTAACCTTATACACAACAGCACTTTTGGTGCGCGCCGTGCCCGAAGCGCTGGACGCGGTGCCCGAACCGGTGCGCGATGCCGCCACCGCTGTCGGCTACCGGCCGCTGACCCGACTGCTGAAAGTCGATCTGCCACTGGCAGTTCCCGTTTTGATCGCCAGCCTGCGAGTGGTGGCGGTAACCAATATCTCCATGGTTTCGGTGGGCTCGGTGATCGGCATCGGCGGCTTGGGCACCTGGTTCACCGAGGGCTACCAGTCCAACAAGAGCGGTCAGATCATCGCGGGCATCGTCGCGATCTTCCTACTGGCCATCATCATCGACACCCTGATCATGTTGGCCGGCAAAGCCCTGACGCCCTGGGTGAGAGCCCAGTCTGGAACGCCCCGCCTCACTCGTCGAGTCAAGGCCTCACCCACCCTGGAACCCGCGTGAACTTCCTCGAGCAGGCGCTGTCGTTCATCTTCACCGCCGCCAACTGGGCGGGCCCGTCGGGCCTGGGGACACGCATCGCCGAACACCTCCAATACACATTGTTGGCAACGTTTTTCTCGGTGGTGATCGCGGTTCCGGTGGGAATGCTCATCGGGCACACGGGACGGGGCACGTTCATCGTCGTCACCGGAGTGAACGCGTTGCGGGCGCTGCCCACGCTGGGCATCTTGCTGCTCGGTGTGCTGTTGTGGGGGCTGGGGCTGGTGCCGCCGACCGTCGCTCTGATGCTGCTCGGTATCCCGCCACTGCTGGCCGGCACCTATGCGGGCATCGCGAACGTGGATCGGACGGTAGTTGACGCCGCCAGATCGATGGGAATGACCGAGGCGCGGATTCTGCTGCGCGTGGAGACTCCCAATGCGTTGCCGCTGATCCTCGGGGGGCTACGCACCGCCACGCTTCAGATCGTTGCGACCGCCACCGTCGCGGCCTACGCAAGCCTCGGCGGGCTGGGCCGGTATCTCATCGATGGCATCAAGGTGCGGCAGTTTCACATCGCTCTGGTGGGCGCCTTGATGGTGACCGCGCTCGCGCTGATTCTGGATGCGGCGCTGGCGTTCGCAGTGTGGGTCTCGGCCCCCGGAAGCGGCCGAATCCAGAAATTTCGCCGGATGCCGCAGCCGTTCCTCAGCGATGAGATAGCGCTGGAATCAGGGCCTTTGCGGCGCCCTCGGGCGGCATCGCGTTCCAGTTTCGAAGCTCGCCACGAACGGGGGGATCCGTCGCCTACGGTGGAGGGGTGAGTGAAGCCGATCGAACTGACGCGGGCAGTTCCAGCGCACCCGATGAGCCAAAGGGGCCCTGGCCGGCCATCCTGACCTGGGGTGCCCGCCATGAACCGCGGATGGAGTCGGCTCGCGTGCAAGTCAGCGGCGGCCGGGTGAAGGCCTACGGCAGGATCGTGGCGGCGGCCACCCCTCTGCATCCCTCATTCGGCGCCTCCTACGACTTGATCACCGATGACCTCGGTGCGACCAAGAGACTTTCTCTGACAGTCACTCTCGCCGAGCGTGAGCGTCAGATGTCCATCGCGCGCGATGAGGAGAACATGTGGCTGGTCCAGGATCACTCGGGTCAGACCAGCCGATCCGCGTTCGACGGTTCACTCGACGTCGACGTGATCTTCAGTGCGTTCTTCAACGCGCTGCCGATACGTCGCACCGGCGTCTACCGGGAGGATGGTGGCTCCATCACCGTGCCGGTCGTCTACGTGCGGGTGCCCGATCTGTCGGTCGACGTCTCGACGATCAGCTACACCTCGGCGGCCGACGGCATCAGGGTGGATTCGCCCGTGGCCCAGACGACGGTGAAGGTCGACGCCGACGGTTTCATTCTCGACTATCCAGGGTTGGCAGAGCGGATCTGATCACGCCGCCTGCCCGCGCCGCTGCCGCGAGCTCACCGCGCCAGCCGTCGGCGCCGATGACCGTCGACACGATCTGCGATGGGCTGAAACCGTCGTACCGGATCCGGGCGGCATGGCCCGCCTCGACAAGGTCAGAGACCGGTCCGCTCTCGGCCAGTTGGTCGCGGGCGTCGCTGAGCAGGCGCAGCGCCTGCTCCAGCACCGGCAGCAGCTGAGCGGAGTTGGCTTCGCACATCGCCCGAACCAGATCTGGTGCGGTGGCCGCGACGCGGCTGCCGTCGCGGAACGATCCGGCCGCCAGCGGGAAAGCCAGCGGAACGTTCGCCGCGGTGGCGGCGAGCGCCTCGGCAAGCAGGTGCGGCAGATGCGAGATGGCCGCGGCAGCGGCGTCGTGCTCGTCGGAACGCGCCGGGACGACGAACGCCCCGCAATCCAGAGCCAGTTGCATCACCTGGGTCCACACCCGGGCGTCGACGTGATCGTCGACGCTGATGACCCACGGAGCGCCGGTGAACAGCGTGGCGTCTCCGGCCGCCCATCCGGAATGTGCGGTGCCGGCCATCGGGTGCCCGCCGACGAAGCGCTGCAGCAGCCCGGCGGCGGCGACTTCCCTGTGCACGGCAATCTTGACGCTGGTCACGTCGGTCAGTGGGCAGTCCGCGGCGACCTCGCGGAGGTGGCCGAGCAGCGGCGGCAATGCGGGCACGGGGACCGCCAGGACGATGAGAGCTCCGGTATCTGCCGCCCGCGACAGCGCCTCGTCGAGGTTGGCGGTGGCCTCGAATCCGTCGCGCCGCGAGGCCTGTACCCCCTCGGCAGAACGGTTGTAGCCGAACACCTGTCGGCCGGCTGTTCCGGCCGCCCGCATGATCGAGCCGCCGATCAGTCCCAGACCGAGCACACACACCGGTGTTTGCGTCACGTCCCAAGGTTGGCACACGCGCGCACTGCCACCTGCGTGGCGGGGTGGACTCGCTGGTCAAGGCCCTGACGGGGGACTACCGTGAACGCTCATGGGACCGCAGAAGTCGCAGCAGACGAAGCGGGCCGAGGATGTGCCCGAAGGTTTCGCCGTGGCCGTTGTCCGGGAGGGCGGCAAGTGGGAGTGCACGGCGATACCCGCCGCGGCCCTGACGAGCCTGTCGGTCGCCGAGAGTGCTTTGCGTGAATTACGCAGTGCTGGAGCAGTTTTCGGGCTGCTGGACGTTGACGACGAGTTCTTTGTGATCGTGCGGCCGGGCCCGTCTGGGACCCGGTTATTCCTCTCGGATGCCACTGCGGCACTGGACTACGATCTCGCCGCCGAGGTGCTGGAGAAACTCGACGCCGACATCGAAGACGAAGATCTCGACGGAGCCGATCCGTTCGAGGAGGGTGACCTCGGGGTGCTGTCCGATATCGGTCTGTCCGAGGCGGTCTTGGGCGTGATTCTGGATGAGAGCGACGACCTGTACGCCGATGAGCAGGTGGGCCGGATCGCCAGTGAGATGGGTTTCGCCGACGAACTGGCGGCGGTGCTCAAGCGTTTGAATCGGTGACTGACGAAGAGCTGATCCGGGCCGCGCTACAGGCAGCTCGCAGCGCCGGCACCCGGGATGTGCCGATCGGGGCGGTCGTCGTCGCGGCCGACGGGACCGAGTTGGCCCGTGCGGCAAACGCGCGTGAGGCGCTCGGCGACCCGACCGCGCACGCGGAGATCCTGGCGTTGCGCTCGGCGGCTCACACGTTGGGCGATGGCTGGCGACTCGCGGGGGCCACACTGGCGGTGACGGTGGAGCCCTGCACGATGTGCGCGGGCGCGCTGGTCATGGCGCGGCTGGAACGCGTGGTGTTCGGGGCGTGGGAGCCCAAGACCGGTGCGGTCGGGTCACTGTGGGACGTGGTGCGCGACCGGCGGCTGACGCATCGGCCCCAGGTGCGTGGGGGAGTGCTGGCTTCCGAGTGCGCCGGGCTGCTGGAGGAGTTCTTCGCCCGGCAGCGGTGACGGTTTGGGATGTCAGCCGGTCCATCGGTAAGCTCCCACGCGGTGGCGTGTCCGAGCGGCCTAAGGAGCACGCCTCGAAAGCGTGTGACGGGTAACCCCCGTCCGAGGGTTCAAATCCCTCCGCCACCGCCAAGTAGGTTCGCCTATTAGCGCAGCTCAGCTATGTTCTTTTCTGCTGATGGTATCGTCAAACCATGTTTGCAACCATCGATGCGGGGGGTCGAGTTGTCGTTCCTAAAGAAGTTCGCGAGCGTCTCGGATTGCGCCCCGGCAGCCGGATCGTGTTGAGGGAAGTTGAGGGATGCCTCGAGATCTCCCCGGCGACGACTCAAGTGCGGCTCGTGGATCATGAGGGCGCTCTGGTTGCGGTTGCCGACACCGATCTGCCCGTCCTTACCGTTGAACGGGTCCGTGATGCGGTGGACGCGACTCGGCGGTGACCGCACTCGACACGAGTGTCGTCATCGCAGCCTTCGCGCCCTGGCATGAGGCGCATGCGGCGGCTGCTCGGGCTGTCACACCCGAGGCGGTCCTGCCAGCACATGTGGTGACGGAAACTTACGCCGTCCTCACACGCATGCCCGAGCCGTTCCGGATGGACGCCGCGACAGTGTCTGCGTATCTCGCCCGGCAATGGGGCGGACGTGTCATCGCCCCGGATGCCCAAGTTTATGAATCATTGACCGCAGCTGTCGCGGCGGCCGGTGTGCTGGGTGGCGCCACCTATGACGCCCTCGTCGGGCTCACCGCTCACAGCTTCGGACATGAACTGTTGTCGCTGGATGTCCGGGCTGGACGCACTTACAGATCTCTTGGGATCGCCTACCGGCTGCTTACCCAGTAGTGCGGCCAACGGGTGCTGCTGCCGCCGACCCGCCTCGCGTGTCGGCGGCGCTCATCGGCTTGTTTGCCGGAAATACGAATATTGGAAGCGCGGCAGATGTAAGACAACCTTCCCGGGCCAGCCTCACACGATGACAGCGACGTTTGATGACGCTGGGACCCGCCGTTAAGGGCAAACTCCCCTGAAATCGTTCAAACACGGGCCAGGGCCCGACGAAACCCCATACGTTAGGGTGCTTTGAGCCCGATAGCCTCCACCACGTCAGGTGTCTGGCAAACCCGCGGGTGCACGTCGGCTGTATGCGGCAGATAAGGAAACACATGCGTGTCGTAGCGTTCGCGCCGTCACTGAGCGCGGTCTCACAAGACGCTGGTGGCGTCGCCGTCGAAGGTTTTCCCTTGACTACCTGTTACGTGCAAAGCATCCCCGCCCAGATCACCATCCCGGTGGTCATCGCGGTGTGCGCTGCGCAGGGCGACGATTACAACCCGCGCAAATTCATCGTGGCCACCACCCCTAACGGCGAGCGTGTCGGCACCCTGGAGTTCTCCTGGGAATGGCCCGACATCCCGTCTGTTCCGGTCAAATTCCGGGTCTTCGCCCAATACCTGCCGATGAACATCCGGGCCGCAGGCATCCACACTCTCGGTCTCTACGACGATCTCGAGGCCACCGAAACCGACACCCTCTACCCATTGCCGGTGCTTCAACGCAAACGCTAAAACCGTGGGTCACCGGACCCGAGTGGCGTGAGATGTCAAACAATCCAGGTGTTCACCGACTGCCCAAGGCCTGAGTTAAGAATCGTGGGACGCCAGAGCCTGAAGGAACGAGAGGAAAGCATGCGTGTCGTGGCGTTTGCGCCAGCGTTGAGCGGTGTCGTGCAAGACTCCGGCGGGATCACCGCCGAGGGTTTTCCGATGACGACCTGCTACGTGGATAGTTTCCCCACCCACATCACCGTTCCCGTCGTCGTCGCGGTGTCTTCGGCCGGCGGCAGCGAATACAACCCAACGAAATACATAGTGGCCACCTCACCCGACGATGAACGGGTCGGCACCTTGGAGTTGACGTGGCAGTGGCCGGACAATCCGCCCGTTCCGGTGAAGTTTCGCGTCTTCGCCAGACACCTGGCCATGAGGGTGCAAGCGGCCGGGGTGTACACCCTGGGCTTATACGACAGCCTTGACGACACCGAATCCGAGAACCTTTTTCCGTTGCCGGTGTTTCGCCGCAACCCGCTGACAGCGGCGTCTGCGCGGCCGTGAACCGTTCTGGCCTGAAAGTCATCGGGTTTCTCAACACCAATCGATAGACGTGATCCAGCTATTCGCCTCCGGCCGGATCGACCCGGGACAGCGGGACCCACTGTTCGCTGGGCGTCGGCTGTTTGGATGACGGGAAGTCGTCGAGTCTTCCCGACGGCTTGGCGTCCCACCCGGCGAAGGTCAACGGCGTCTGGAGCCAAGCACGGAGCAGGTCGTATGTCGCCTCCAGTGAATCGATGTGGGTGCGTTCCCAGCCGTGGCTGCCGTCGACGCCGAAACCGACGAGCGCCGCGCGGGTGCTTGCGCCAGCTTCGATCGCCGCGGCGGCGTCGGAACGGTAGTAGCGGAACACATCTCGAGCGAAGGGGATGGTGTAGTGCTCAGCGAGCCGGCACAGGTGGCGGGTCAGGTGGTAGTCGTACGGGCCGTGCAGGTCGGACATCGGGATAGTTACGCCGTCCTCGAGGGAGTGCTGGCCCGGCGCGCATACGGCGTTGTCGACGGCGATCATTTCGGCGATGCCCTCCGGCAGGCCCGAGCTGGCGCCATAGCCGACCTCTTCGGAGATGGTCACCATGATCGTGGTGCGGTGCGGAAGCACCAGCTTGTTCTCGGCAATATGCTTGACCAGCGTGAGCACCACCGCGACTCCGGCCTGGTCGTCGAGGTGGCGGGAAACGATAAAACCGTCTTCGCTGAGCATCGGGCTGCTGGTGAGCGCGACGAAGTCGCCGACCTTGATGCCGAGACGGGCCAAATCCTCCGGCGAGGTCACCTTGCGGTCCACCCGGATTTCGACGTGGTCCCAGTCGGTGGGTTGGGTGTCGACCTCGTCGCCGAACGCGTGCCCGCTGGCCTTGAGCGGCAAGATCGTTCCGGTGATGAACTCCGTGTCTTCGCAGAGAATCCGAACACGGGCGCCAGCGGCGAATCGCGCCGAGAAGGTACCCACGGGAATCACCTCGAGACGGCCATTGTCCTTGAGCCCGCGCACCATGGCGCCGATGGTGTCTGCGTGAACCACCACCGCACGGTCCGTCGTCGCTGATTCGCCCGGGAGTTCGGCGATGATAGCCCCGCGACGGGTCAGCGAGAACGGGACGCCGTAGTCGTCAAAGATCTCGCCGATCAACTGCATTACCGCGTCGGTTCGGCCGGTCGGGCTCGGGGTCTGCAGCAGCGCGAAGAGCGTGTCGACCATCCACGCGCGGTCGGCCTCGAACATGGTTCCCCCTCGCCTCTGTGTCGAGACTGAGCTTGTGGCCCAAGATTGGCCGAAATCTCGCGCGCAAGCTCAGTTTGGACGCGCGGTACGAAGCGCCGGCCGTTCACTCGTCGTCGTCGACGATGGTGTAGAACGAGTCCCCGTCCTCGGGTGTCCCATCGATCTGCCCACGCGTGCGCCGAGCGGGCCGCTCCTCCCGCGCTGCGCCCGGCGGCAGCTCGTCGGGAACTTCAGCCGCGAGCTTCTCGTCGAGGGTGTGGTCCTCCTTGGCCTCGATCCACCGTTCGGGCGGGTCGGCGACGATGTCACCGTCGTCGTTACGCACCTCGTCGGAGTCCGTCGATTCGCTCGGCCCCAGGGTGTTGTCGGGGCCCCCGTCGTCATAGTCGCCGTTCACGTGCTCAAGTGTGCCTTATCGTGCTGGCGCCCACTCCACGGCCAGACCACGCCGCCGAGCCCCCTCGGCAGCCTCGTTTGTGAGCAATCTGGAACGCTTGATTGGACAATTGACCCCGGTGCGCCTCGCAAGGCGTATGGTCTCATTTCATGAAGTCGCTGGTACGCATGTTGTCGGTGGGATTGATGTCCGGCGTGATGTCGGTGGGCGGCCTGGTCGGGGCCCAGACCGCCAGCGCCGACGACGTGGGTTACCTGGTCAACATCTTCCAGATGCGAGACATCAGGTTCCCGGACCCGGGAGCCGCGGTCGCCTACGGCCAGACCATCTGCATGCGGGTGGCGGGCAACATGAGCTACGCCGAGCTGATTAACCAGGTCAAGAACGAAGTCCAACTCGACGACTTCCTGGCCGCGTACCTGATCAATCAGGCTGCCGAAGAACTCTGCCCGGCGCAGATCTGGCAGCTGCGGCAGTCAGCCGCCGGCTACAAACCCGCCTGACGCCGTCCTGCCCACGCTATGGGCAGGACACCTCGATTTCGAACGGCTTGTTGACCGGCTGCATCGGGTTCGCCATGTCGACGCCGGTTGCGGTCCCGGAGATCGTGTACTTGTTGTCGTCCTTGTCAGCCTTGGCCTCGCCTTGGCCGGCGCCGCTCTGATAGCCCAGGGTGACACCGTTGACATTGCCCAGACCCACGGACTGCACGGTGGGGTCGTCACCGCTGCTGACCACGACTCCGATGCCCGTGGTGGCGTCGCCGATCGCGATGTTGGTGTTGCCGCCCATTTCCGAGCAGACCACGGTGCCCTGAACCTCCTGGTCCTGGCCGTCGATCTTGACGGTGGCCTTGCCGTCCGACTCGGCGACCGCCGTGGTCGGTCCCGACGTATCGGACTTGTCGTCCGAGGAACAACCCGACAAGCCTGCGACGACTATTGCTGCGCCGCCGACGGCCACCACGATTCCACGCTTCACCACGGATCTCCTTCGTCGTTGTGCGGTTCGTTGAAAGCCGCGAACCATCACCAGCATTATGGGTGGCAACCCGGAGGAGGACATGCCGATCTCGAAAAATATGCGGCGCGGGGGTCTGACGGGTCAGCAGGAGACTTTGAGCTGGAATGAGCCCGACGCGCGGAAGCTGGGTTCGGCGGTTTCGAAGCCCTCGGCGGTCCCGCTGATGTCGAAGGTGCGGCCGTTCATCGACACGTTGGCCTCACCGCCCAGACCGGAG
The DNA here is from genome assembly GCA_022601135.1 of Actinomycetes bacterium. GTDB lineage: Bacteria > Actinomycetota > Actinomycetes > Mycobacteriales > Mycobacteriaceae > Mycobacterium. The sequence continues at coordinate 39,242 of JAHZJB010000050.1, forward strand.
TTGTAGCTCCCGGTGTAGCCCGCCACATCATAGATTCGGACGATCCGCACGACCTGCTTGTCCTCGGCCCAGATCATGGCGAACATGCGAGAGTCCTCGGCGCCGGTTTCGATCATGGTCATTGGCCCGATGTTCCTGCACCGTACCGTGTTGGTGAGGTCGGCATCCTCGCCGTTGACCGTCATCTGCGCCGTGCCTGCTATGAGCTCGCCGGCCGAAGGGTCGAACTCAGAAGGCTGAGACGAGCACCCGGCGACGGCAAGGGCAGCCACGGCGACCCAGGGGCTGAGCGCCCATCGTGTGATCACAATGCAGAATCTACGGCGTGGGCGAGCCGAATTTGCGGGATCCGTTCTTTTGTGTCGGGGCTGATTTGCCGGGGGGTCATGGCCGAACCGGGGTGATCCACACGCCCCACGGCGATATCCACACACCGGCCTTCATCGCCGTCGGCACGCAGGCCACCGTCAAGGGCGTGCTTCCCGAGGCGATGAGAGAGCTCGGCGCGCAGGCGGTTCTGGCCAACGCCTACCACCTGTACTTGCAACCGGGCGCGGACATCGTCGCCGAAGCCGGGGGTTTGGGCACGTTCATGAACTGGTCCGGGCCGACGTTTACCGACAGCGGAGGGTTTCAGGTGCTCTCACTGGGTGCCGGTTTCCGGAAGGTGCTGGCGATGGACGCCGAACGGGTCCAGGCCGACGACATCATCGCCAAAGGCAAGGAACGGCTCGCCGAGGTCGACGACCAGGGTGTGACGTTCCGGTCGCACCTGGATGGTTCGACCCACCGGTTCACACCCGAGGTGTCGATCGGTATCCAGCATCAACTCGGCGCCGACATCATCTTCGCGTTCGATGAGCTGACCACGTTGATCAACACCCGCGGCTACCAGGAAAGCTCGGTGCAACGCACGCACGACTGGGCGGTGCGGTGTCTGGCGGAGCATCGCCGGTTGTCGGCACTGCGGTCCGACAAGCCACCGCAGGCGCTGTTCGGCGTGGTGCAAGGCGCACAGTACGAGGATCTGCGCCGGCAGGCGGCCCGGGAACTGCGGATGATCGGCGACGCGCCCGGACCGGCGGAAGGACTGAGCTTCGATGGCTACGGCATCGGGGGAGCGCTGGAGAAGCAGAATCTGGCGACCATCATCGGCTGGGTCAGCAGCGAGCTACCCGACGACAAGCCGCGTCATTTGCTGGGCATCAGCGAACCCGACGACCTGTTTGCCGCCATCGAGGCGGGTGCCGACACGTTCGACTGTGTGTCGCCGTCCCGCGTCGCCCGCAACGCGGCGATCTACTCCGTGACCGGCCGGTACAACATCACGGGCGCGCGTTACCGCCGCGACTTCACGCCGCTGGACACCGAGTGCGACTGCTACACCTGCGCCCATTACACCCGCGCCTACATCCACCATCTGTTCAAATCCAAGGAGATACTGGCCGCCACGCTGTGCACGATCCATAACGAGCGCTTCATCATCCGGCTCGTCGACGAGATCAGGGACGCGATCGGCGCGGGCCGATTCGACGAACTGCGCGAACACGTGCTCGGTCGCTACTACGCCGAACGATCCTGACCTGCACCCTTTTGGACGTGTGCACAATAAGAGCATGACGACTTCCGCGGAACCGCTGTCGCTGCTCCAGGAGCTACTTGATCCCGCCCACCGGGCCGATCCGTATCCGCTGTACGGCCGGATCCGCGAGCAGGGCCCCGTGCAGCTGCCGGACGCCAACCTCACCGTGTTCTCGACGTTCGCCGATTGCGACGAGGTGCTGCGCCATCCGGCCTCGTCGAGCGATCGGCTGAAGTCCACCGTCGCGCAACGGATGATCGCCGAAGGGGGGAATGAAACGCCGGTGCGTCCTTTCGGACCGCCGGGGTTCTTGTTCCTCGACCCGCCCGACCACACCCGCCTGCGCCGACTGGTGAGCAAGGCCTTCGTGCCCAAGGTGATCAACGCGCTCGAACCCGAGATTGCGGCGCTGGTCGATGGGTTGCTTCGCGATGCCGACGGCTCTGCGGAGCCTTTCGATGCGATCTCGCGCCTGGCCTACCCGCTGCCGGTCGCCGTGATCTGCCGTCTGCTGGGCGTCCCGTTGGAGGACGAGCCGCAGTTCAGTGCGGCTTCGGCGTTGCTCGCCCAGGGACTCGATCCGTTCTTCGCCGTGACGGGCTCGACCGACGACGGGTTCGAGGAGCGTATGCAGGCCGGGTTGTGGCTGCGCGGCTATCTGCGGGAGTTGATCTCGCGGCGGCGCCGCGACCCAGGTGGCGACTTGATGTCGGGGTTGATTCAGGTCGAGGAATCCGGCGATCAACTCAGCGAGGAGGAGATCGTCGCGACGTGCAATCTGCTGCTGATCGCCGGGCACGAGACGACGGTCAACCTGATCGCCAACGCGATTCTGGCGCTGCTGCGCCATCCAGCGCAGTGGTCGGCGCTGGTCGCTGACCCGTCCAAGGTTGGCGCCGTCGTCGAGGAGACGCTGCGCTACGACCCGCCGGTGCAGCTCATCGGTCGGGTCGCGGGCCAGGACATGACGATCGGCGACGACGTCACGGTGCCGCGGGGCGACAACATGTTGCTGCTGCTGGCCGCAGCGCATCGCGACCCGGAGTTCGTGGAGCGTCCGGACCAATTCGACATTGACCGCGCGAGCATCCGTCACCTCGGTTTCGGCAAGGGGCCGCATTTCTGCATCGGTGCGCCGTTGGCTCGGCTGGAGGCCGGTGTGGCCCTCACCGCGCTGGCGGCCCGGTTCCCGCACGCCGAACTCGCCGGGCAACCAGAGTACAAGCAGAACGTCACCCTGCGCGGTATGTCTTCGCTTCCTGTTTCATTGTGACAGAGATTATTTCGCAATTTCATCGATGACTGCGCGCGCCGCCCGTTCGCCCGCCTCCACGGCGCCCTCCATGTAGGCGCTCCACGAGGTGGCGGTATCGGTGGAGGCCCAATGGATGGCGCCGATCGGCGCGGATAGCGCTTGGCCGTAGGCAGTCCACACCAGCGGACCCATGTTGGCGTTGTAGCACCCGCGAGTCCACTGCCGATCGGCCCACTCGCCGTCGACGTATAACTCCGGACGTGCCGCCCGGTCCCCGAGATGGCGCACCAACTCGGCAGTCAGCCCTTCGCGTCGCTGTTCCTGCGGTAGCCGACCGTAGGCGCGGGCCTGCTCACCCTCCAGGAACAGTAGGACCACCCCATGGTCGTCACCGGGCAGACAGGTGTCGTTGGACATCCTGGCCGGGCCGACGTCGGAGATGAGCTGGCCGTTGAGCCCGTCAGCGCGCCAGAACGGTTCGTCGTAGACAAAGAATGCCTTCATCGCCGACGCATTGGGCACGCGCTGGGTGAGTTGGTCACGGATGGCGGGTAGTGGCGGGTCGTACATGATCCGGCCGGCCAGCGTCGGTGAGATGGCCACGACGACGCGGCGCCCGCGTGCCACCACCCCGCCGCGGCAGTGCACGGTGACGCTGTCGGCCGTGTGCTCGATCAACTGCACCGGGCTGTCGAGCATGATGTGATCGGCAACCAGGGCGGCCAACCGTTTCGGAATCTCGCCGGTGCCACCGGAGAACCGGGTGGTCTGGGCCCCGCCCTCTGATTCGGCGAACAGTTCGGCAGTCACCCCACAGGTCTGAATGGTGAACAACAGGTGCAGGAAGGACACCTCGACGGTCGGTACCGCGAGGATCCCGACGGTGCAGATCTCGAGCAGCGTACGGGCGACCGGGGGCAGACCCTGGGCGTCGTACCACGCCCCGGCGGTGACCGCATCCCATTCGGCGGCATGCGGTGCCAGCCATGGCGCCTCGGGCGGAACCTCGGCGGCCAGCTCGTCCAGCCGGCGTAGGACCCGCTCCAGATGTCCGAGCTCATCTTCGAATCGGGCACGAAACGCGTTCTCGCGCAGCACGCCCGAGTCGGCCAGCTCATAGGACGTCTCGCCCTCGTCATACTGCGGGTAGGTCTCGACTCCCAGTTCGGCGGCCAGCGCGAACATCCGGTGATGGGTGTCGCCGATCCACTGGGCACCGAGCTCGAGCGGCAGTCCGGGCAGTACCTCTTCGGTGAGGATCCGGCCGCCGACGCGTTCGTCGGCTTCCAGGATCAGCGGGGTCAAGCCGGCGCCGAGCAGCGTGCGGGCGGCGATCAGCCCCGAGATTCCCGCTCCGACCACGATGACGTCTGCTTCATGACGTCGCTGAGCTGTCATGATCGACACTGTCTCATGGCATCCGTACCGCAGTAGCGGATATGCGGTGGGACCTGCGCCGCAGAGGTTCTGCTCAGCCGGGCCGGTACACCCACGGTGCCGTCGGCAGTCGACCCGGTTCGAACTCGGCGAGCATGCCGTCGACGGTGTTCGACGTGTAGGCAAGAGACGCGGCGATCTGTCTGAGTGCGTCGGCGACCCCGATCTCGGCCAGGGTAACCGCGCCGTCGCGCTTTGCTAGCCGCGCTCCGTCGGAGTTGAGCACCATCGGCACGTGGGCGTACGTCGGTTCCCGGTAACCGAGCAGCCGTGCCAGGTATGCCTGCCGTGGTGAGGAGGGCAGTAGATCGTCTCCGCGGACTACTTGGTCCACTCCAGACGCGGCGTCATCGACGACCACGGCAAGGTTGTAGGCCGGCACACCGTCGCCGCGGCGGACCACGAAGTCGTCCACCACCCCGGTGTAGTCACCGTGCACAAGGTCGTGCACCGTGCACTGAGCGGCCTCGGTGCGCAGCCGCAGCGCGGGGGCCCGCTCGGTGCCCCGTCTACGGATTTCGCGTTGCCTGTCGGTCAGGTTGCGGCAGGTTCCCGGATAGGCCCCTTCGGGTGCGTGGGGGGCTCGCGGCGCGGAGGCGATATCCTTTCGCGTGCAATAACATTCGTAGATCAGCCCACGATCGTTCAGTTCATCGACGATGGCGTCGTAGCGCCACTGGTGCTCGGTCTGCCGGATGGCCGGCCCGTCCCAGGACAGGCCCAGCGCCGCGAGGTCCCGGAGTTGACGGTCGGCGATGTCGGCGTGCGTGCGATCGTCGAGATCCTCGACACGCAGCAGAAAGCGTCGTCCGCTCGCGCGGGCGAACAGCCAGGCCAACACCGCAGTCCGCAGGTTCCCGATGTGCAGGTCCGCCGACGGGCTCGGCGCGAATCTCCCTGCCCCGTCCGCGCCGCCCACACCGTCAGGTTAGTGGGTGCGCGCATGGGCGAACGACCTGCAGAACGAGCCTGCGTCCCGGCGCCAAGAGAACGGGCAGCACCCCAGGCAGTTGTTTCGCGGGCCCTGCTACAGACTTGAGGGGATGTCCGGACTGCCGACCAATCACGAGAGCTACGCGCGGGCAGTACTGCCTGACTACCGTCGCGACCCGGATTCGGCGCTGCGCCTGCTCAGCCTGTCCGAGAACGCCACGTATCTGGTGGTCGACGCCGAGCCGATGGTGCTGCGTGTGCATCGCCCCGGATACCACTCGCTGGACGAGATTCGTTCCGAGCTCGGTTGGATGGCCGCGCTGCGCGCCGATACCACGGTTGCCGTCCCGCAGTTGATTTACACTGCCGACGGCCGCGACGTGGTGGCCGCCTCTGTTGACGGCAACATGCTGCATGTCGACGCGGTGACATTCATCGACGGGTGCACAGCCGAGGAAGATCCGGAGGCGGTCGGATTCGACGAGTTGGGCAGGCTGAGTGCGCACATGCACGATCACGTCGAGCGCTGGTCTCCGCCGAAGTTCTTCACCCGTTTCCGTTGGGATGTCGACGCGACGCTGGGGCAGCAGGCCCGGTGGGGCAATTGGCGCAAGGCGCCCGGGTTGAACTCCGAGGGTGCTGCTGTGGTCGAACTCGCGGCGGCAAAAGTAGCTGCCCGGTTGACGGAGTTCGGGCAGGGACCGGACCGGTTCGGTCTGATCCACGCCGATCTGCGGATGGCCAACCTCATGGTCAGCCCGGAGTGCTCGGGCATCACCGTCATCGACTTCGATGACTGCGGATGGTCCTGGCACCTCGCCGATCTCGGTGCCGTGGTGTCCTTCATCGAGAACACCCCCGAGGCCGAGCACATGATCGCCGACTGGCTGCGCGGTTATCGCGAGGTGCGCGCGATTCCCGGCGACCACCTGAGCATGATCCCGACGTTCGTGATGCTGCGCCGGCTGACGTTGACTGCGTGGGTGGCTTCGCATGCCGATGCCGATGCCGCGATTGCGTGTACCGACGGCTACGCGATGGGCACAGCGGCGTTGGCGCAGCGCTATCTCAGCGATACGGGCTGGATGCGGTATGAGTAGGCAGGCGGATCATGGAAGCGTGTCCGTTTTCGTAGACCTCCCGGTGGTGCCCCCTCTGGAACCGATGCTGGCCAGAGCGCAGGCCAAGGTTCCAGCCGAGACCGGTGTCTGGTCGTATGAGCCCAAATGGGACGGTTTTCGTGCCCTGGTGTTTCGCGAGGGTGATGAGGTCGTATTGCTCTCCCGCAGCGGCAAGGATCTGGGCCGCTACTTCCCCGAGGTCATCGAGTCGGCGCGAAGCGAGTTGGCGCCGCGGTGCGTGATCGATGGCGAGATCGTCGTCCCTCGCGAAATCGCAGGTCGTACGCGACTGGATTGGGAGTCGCTGAGTCAACGTATTCACCCCGCCGCATCGCGGGTGCGGATGCTATCGACGCAGACGCCAGCGCACTTCATCGGTTTCGACGCGCTCGCCATAGATGACAGGGCACTGCTCAATGAGCCGTTCCGAGAGCGCCGCCGTGCATTGATCGATGCGGTCAACGAGAAGAGGTGGTGCCATGTCACCCGCACCACCGAGGATCCCGTACTGGGGGAGCAATGGTTTGACGAGTTCGAGGGGGCCGGACTCGACGGTGTGATCGCCAAGCGGCTGGACGGTTGTTATCTACCTGGCAAGCGGGAAATGGTGAAGGTCAAGCACGTGCGCGACGCCGATTGTGTGGCGATCGGCTACCGAATCCACAAGAGCGGAGAGGGTGTCGGCTCGATCCTGCTCGGCCTGTACCGCGAAGATGGCGAGCTCCAGATGGTCGGCGGTGCAGCGTCATTCACCGCCAAGGCTAGGCTGTCGTTGTTGGTGGACCTGGAACCGTTGCGGATTGGCGGCGACATTCGCGAAGGCCAACCCAGCCGGTGGAACTCCTCAGCCGATAAACGCTGGATCCCGGTGCGCCCGGAGAGGGTGTGCGAGGTTACCTACGACCAGATGGAGGGAAATTCTCTGTACAACAAGCGGTTCCGGCACACCGTGAGGTTCGTGCGGTGGCGGCCCGACCGTGATCCGGCCGACTGTACCTTCGATCAGCTAGACGTCCCGCTGAACTACGATCTTTACGATGTTCTGGAGTCCGGTGGATAGGAATTGACATGGCAACCCCGGCAACCGAACTCGACGTCGACGGCGTCAAGGTTCGGCTCACCAATCCGGACAAGCCGTTCTTCCCGGAGCTCGGCGAGGACGGTACCAAGGGCAAGCTCGTCGACTATTACCTGTCCGTCGCCGACCCGATGGTGGCCCTGTTGCGCGACCGGCCCACACACTTGCAGCGTTTCCCGGATGGAATCGACGGGCACGAGATCTACCAGAAACGTGTTCCCCGCAAGCACCCTGACTATCTCGAAACCTGCACTGTGACGTTCCCGTCGGGGCGCACGGCCGACGCGCTGAAGATCACCCACCCGTCGGCGATCATCTGGGCGGCGCAGATGGGCACGGTGACGCTGCATCCGTGGCAGGTGCGCTGCCCGGACACCGAGCACCCCGACGAGCTACGCATCGACCTCGACCCCCAGCCCGGCACCGGGTTCACTGAGGCCGCTGGCGTCGCATGTGATGTGGTCAAGCCGTTACTCGACGAACTCGGACTGGTCGGCTACCCGAAGACCTCGGGCGGTCGGGGTGTGCACATCTTCCTGCGGATCAAGCCCGACTGGGACTTCGTCGGGGTGCGCCGCGCCGGGATCGCGCTGGCCCGCGAGGTCCAGCGACGCCAACCCGAAGCGGTGACCACGTCATGGTGGAAGGAGGAACGTGGACGACGGATATTCATCGATTACAACCAGAACGCCCGCGACCGAACGTTCGCCGCTGCCTATTCAGCGCGCAAGACACCGCTCGCCACGGTGTCGACTCCCCTGACCTGGGACGAGTTGGGCGGTGCGGATCCCGACGACTACACCATCACCACAGTTCCGGCTTTCCTCAAGGGAAGACCGGATCCCTGGGCGGGCATCGAGGCGACACACCAGTCGATCGAGCCACTGCTGGAGATGGCGGCGGCCGACGAGGCTCGAGGCTTGTTCGATCTGCCCTACCCGCCGAGTTACCCGAAGATGCCTGGCGAGCCGCCCCGCGTGCAACCCAGCAGGAAAGTGGCCGCTAACTGGGACGATGCAGGAAATCGGTTGTAGTGACCATGAGCATTATGCTCGCTCGCCGGCGGCGTGATTCTCTGGTCGGGTTCGCACATTGCAACCACCGAGGCGGGCACACAAGTTGGTGGTGCCGGGAGTGCGGTGCGACGGTGCACGGGCCACCACTTGGCGAGGGGTGCTCGCTGTTCAACGGCGCGGGATAGAGCGGAACGCGATTCCTGGTGGTCGGATGGTTCAGTGGTTATGGCAGTTGTTGACGGCTCTGCCTATCGGACCGCCGGAGGCGTTCAGGACGTCATCACTGATGTCAGACAACTGATCTTTGCCGAGGGCCTGCTCCAGCGTTTGCGCCGTCTGTTCACGCTGGCCCGGAGGAACGGCGAGGACCACATCAAGCGCCGCCCGCAAATCTTGCTCCGCTTGTGGATCGCTACTAATCCGGTTCCAGATCAAGGGGGCGCTCTGCTGCAGCGACGACATGATCTGTTGTTGAGTGCACGTCGTGGTGTTGAGATTATCAGCCGATGCCGGACCTGCTACCGCAATGGCAAGACCAGCGAGCCCGGTGGCCGTGGCCAAGCGTGAAAGCCCGCGAACACTTTTACTCAATTTGCTGCCCATGCCGGGCATCCTATCCGGGGATGGTTTGACGTACGTCGCCTTTCCCGGTTCATGTGCCGGCGCGCTACCTCGGTAGTCATCCACCGGAGGTCGCCTATCCGAACTGTGACGGACCCCAGCTGCGAGATGTCTTGGTAGCCGGCTCGTGCTTCTTGGTTTCACGGTGAGTGGATTGTGACGCATAGGAGCCGTTGTGCGCGGCGTCGTTATTGTCGACGACGGCGTGTGCCATCGGCGCGCCCAATGTTGCCGCTACGGCAATGGCAGCGCCCGCGACGACGGATTTGACAGCGATCTTCATGGGATTCTCCTCATGGCTTGATCGAAACCCTCGTGGCCAAGAACTGAAAGGAACGTTGCCCCGACGGTTTGTAGTTGATTTCCCCGACAGTTCGTAATTAATAAGAAATTTAAGGTTCGAAGCTGTTAAGAACCTGAGGAAGCCCTAATAGGAACGCTCCGTGACCAATGCCACACACGGGCTCATGATGTCCGGTCGCAGCCAGCGAGTCTATTCACGGATAGTCGTGAGTGCCAGGGTAATTCGCGGACATAGTCAGGCGACGAATCCGGATTCGTCCCCTCGAGAGGGCGTGCGGAAGAATCCAGATCCCAGTTCTTGTGCTTACGTGAGTTTCAGGCGCCAGCGTCGAGTGGGCCGGGTCGCTGCTCGACGTGTTCGGCTGATCCCCTAAACGAGGGCTTTCGTCGAGCTGGCCGGCCCAAGCGCGGCTCCCAACGCGCCCCCGGAGAACACGGTGACCGCGACTCGGTCTGGACCGATACCCTGCTGTGCATGGCGAACGCGAAGCTGGGGAGTCCCATCCGTAAGCTACTCGCTGTTCTGGCGACCATCGGTCTGCTCGCCAGCGGCGTCGGTGTCGCGACGATGGTCATCTTCGATGATGCGGCACAGGAACAGGCTGGCCGGCCGCTTCGCACGCCGCCCAAACCTCCTCCGCCGTCCGTCCCGACAGTGGAGGAGTTTCTGATCGGGGTCGTCGTCACCGCACAGGACTGCGATCCGCCCGAAGTTTGCATCTACACGTATACAATCGACCCGAAATACGTTGGCCTGCATCCGTTTCCGGAGGAACCTTTTACGGTGGAGTACGAGGTTGTCGGCGGGCGTGAGCCCCAGCCGGGGGCGTTCACCGTCATAGGTGAGAGCGCTGAGATCCTCAAAGACGTCACCGTGGAGGGGCCGCCCAACGCCGACCTGCAGGCCAATGTGCTGCGGATTTTCGAGTCGCCGCCGCCACCACCCCCGCCGCCACCTCCTCCGCCGCCACCACCGTCATGACGACGCCGCCCCAGCACAGCCCCTGGATCCGCAACTTCCGGCCCGCGCCCACAGCCCGCCTGCGGTTGGTGTGTTTCCCGCATGCCGGAGGTTCGGCCAGCTATTTCTTCCCACTGGCGACAGCCTTGGCTCCCGAGTTCGAGGTGTACGCGGTGCAATACCCGGGCCGCCAGGATCGTCGTAGCGAGCCATTCGTCGACAACATCGAGGACATGGCCGACGAAGTGTTCGCGGCGCTTGACCCGCTGGCCGACGCGCCGTTGGCGCTATTCGGGCACAGCATGGGTGCGGTGCTGGCGTTCGAGGTTGCCCGACGATTGGAGACCTTGGCCAGCCGCAGGCCCGTCCTGGTGTTCGCCTCAGGGTCGCGGGCACCGAGCCGACACCGCGACGATCGCGCAGATGACGCGCCGCGCGGAGATTCGGACCTGGTAGCCCTGATGCGGGAGCTAGGCGGCACCGACTCGCTGGTATTGGACAACCCAGAGATGCTGGCGGCTTTCCTGCCCCCGTTCCGCAATGACTACCGGGCGTTGCAGGCCTACCACTGCGAAACCGACGTCGGCATCAGCGCACCAGTCATCGTGATGACAGCCACCGACGACCCGAAAACCAGCCTGGCCGACGCGCAAGCCTGGCACCAGCACACGACCGGTGGCGGCGAGGTGCACACTTTCGTCGGCGGGCATTTCTATCTGGGTAAGCAGCAGCAGAAAGTCATCGAGGTGATCACGAACAAGCTGCGTGCGGCCGAAGCGCTCTAGCCGAGCCGGGCTGCCCGACGCCGAAGCGACGGGTGCGACCTCAATTGACGGACGGCGTCAGCACCGCTTTGCCGGTACGTGCCTGCCCGGTTCCGTCGATCCAGGTCAGGTCCAGTACGTCGCCGGGGTAATGCCTGTCCAATACCGACGTCAAGGTGTTCGAGGAGTCGAGCGTGACGCCGTCCAGGACGACGAGGACGTCGCCGTCCATCAGCCCCGCCAGGTCGGCGGGCCCGCCGCGCATCACCTCCTGGATGAACACGCCCGGTTCGTCGCGCGGAGCGGTGCGAACGCCGATGCCGAGCAGGACCGGTGGACCGATGTGGACGGTGTCGGAGGGGATTCCCGCACGGATCTGGTTGGCCACCCCCATCGCGTCGTTGATCGGGATCGCAAAGCCTTTGCCGCCGGGCCCCATCCGGAAGTTGACCGATGCCGCCGTCGTCACGCCGACGACCTGCCCGCCGCCATTGACCAGGGGTCCACCGGAGTCGCCGGCGCGCACCGGCGCGGCGAACTCGATGAGACCTGTTATCTCGTCGGTCGTGCCGGTCAGTGTGTCCTCGGCCTGGACCGTACGTCCGAAGCCTGTCACCGTGCCGACCTCCCGGGTGAGGGGTGCGTTACTGCCCAGTGCGTTCCCGAGTGCCACGATGAGTTCACCCGGGACCAACGCGTTCGAGTCCCCGATGGCGGCTGTCGGCAGACCGTTGGCGCCGAGCAACTGGATGACCGCTATGTCGCGGCCCCGGTCGTAACCCACCAGGGTCGCCGGGTAGGGCCGGCCCCCGACCGTTGCGGTAATGCGATCAGCGCCCTGAACGACGTGGAAGTTCGTCAGCGCCTGCCCGGCTGGGTCTATCACTATCCCGGTGCCCAGGCCGATGACGCCCTGGTAGTCGACCGCGGTGTCGATGCGCACTACCGCCGGTTCCGCCACTGCAGCCGCGACGGCGCCCGCATCGGTCGGCGTGGCAGCCGCAGGGGTTGCCGGGGCAACAAGGGCCACGACCGCGGCGAGCGCAATCGACAGGCGTCGGAAAGTCGAAATTGGGCCCATAGCTATCAATAGTGGCTGGGCGAAGAGCCGCTGTCGACGTCGGGCCGTCGGCTCAGCAGGGCTACCCTCGCCGCACTCCGTGGTCTGCGAGCCCATAACCCTCCTCAAACTGTGGCCCGGGGTGCGACCGCGCGCTTTCGGGCAGGCGGCCGCACCCCGGGCTGAGTGCGGAGGATAGGGGATTTGAACCCCTGAGGGCTATTAACCCAACCCGCGTTCCAGGCGAGCGCCATAGGCCACTAGGCGAATCCTCCGTCGGCAATGGTAACTGAACCCAACGTTGACCCCTGCGGTCCGCGTGGTGTTCGTGCAGCGATAGGGATCCGGTCCGCGGGTATTACAATCTCGGTGGACCCCGCGCGGCGTCTATCCTGTGAACTCCCCCAGGGCCGGAAGGCAGCAAGGGTCAATGGGCTCTGGCGGGTGCGCGGGGTCCCCTCGACGTTCACGGAAATTCATGCACGACGGTGAAAGGCGCGCGGTGTCGTTTCAGTCGTTGGGTCGGGACGAGCTGTTGGCACAGCACGAAACACAGCAGCTCAAATATTCCGAGCTGCAGGCCAAGGCGCTTCATCTGGACCTGACGCGGGGAAAGCCGTCGGCCGCGCAACTCGATTTGTCGAACAAGTTGCTCGAGCTGCCCGGCACGGAGCGTGACGGCTTCCGCGACGGGTCGGGCACCGACACCCGCAACTACGGGGGTCCGCACGGCCTGCCTGAGCTGCGGGCGATCTTCGGCGAGTTACTCGGCATTCCCGTGCCCAATCTGATCGCAGGCAACAATGCCAGCCTGGAGTTGATGCATGACGTCGTCGTGTATTCCCTGCTGTACGGCGGCCTCGATTCCCCGCGCCCCTGGATCCAGGACATTCAGGACGGCACGGGCGTCAAGTTTCTGTGTCCCGCGCCCGGTTATGACCGCCACTTCGCGATCACCGAGAGCCTGGGCATCGAGATGATCGCGGTGCCGATGTGCGAGGACGGCCCGGACGTCGATCTGATCGAGGAACTCGTCGCCGCGGACAGGTCGATCAAAGGTATGTGGTGCGTTCCGGTGTACTCGAACCCGACCGGTACCACCTATTCCTGGGAGGTCGTCCGTCGGCTGGTGCAGATGGAAACGGCAGCAAGCGATTTCCGGCTCATGTGGGACAACGCGTACTCGGTTCACACGCTCACCCACGATTTCCCACGGCAGGTCGACGTCCTGGGCCTGGCCGCCGTGGCCGGTCATCCGAACCGGCCGATTGTGTTCGCCTCGACGTCGAAGATCACGTTCGCCGGGGCCGGGGTCAGCTTCCTGGGCGGATCGCTGGGCAATATCGCCTGGTACCTACAGCACGCGGCAAAGAAGTCGATCGGCCCAGACAAAGTCAATCAGCTCCGTCACCTGCGGTTCTTCGGTGACGCCGACGGGGTGCGCCTGCACATGCAGCGACACCGTGACCTGCTGGCCCCCAGGTTCGCGCTGGTACTGGAAATCCTCGAAGACCGGCTGGGCGACGCCAAGATCGCATCCTGGACCGAACCCAAGGGCGGTTACTTCGTCAGCCTGGACGTCCTGCCCGGCACGGCCAAGCGGACCGTGGCTTTGGCCAAGGACGCTGGTATCGCGGTGACCGAAGCCGGGGCGTCATTTCCGTACCGAAAAGATCCGGAAAACAAGAACATCCGGATCGCTCCGACGTTCCCCGAGACATCCGACCTCCGCATGGCGATCGACGGCCTGGCGACATGCGCGCTCTTGTCGGCCACGGAGTTGCTGCTGTCATTGCCGATGGACGAGTAATCGAACCAGGTGCCTCCGATGTCCGGAATCTTCGTCGGCCGCTGGCGCGTAATCATCGTCAGACCTACTGGGTAGCCTGCTTGGGTGGCTCTCTATCGCAAATATCGACCGGCGACGTTCGCTGAAGTCGTCGGCCAGGAACACGTCACCGAGCCGCTGTCGACCGCGCTGAACTCCGGCCGAATCAACCACGCTTATCTGTTTTCGGGCCCGCGTGGCTGCGGAAAGACGTCCTCGGCGCGCATCATGGCGCGTTCGCTGAACTGCGAGCAGGGCCCGACGGCAAACCCGTGCGGCGTCTGCGATTCGTGCGTTGCGCTGGCGCCGAACGGGCCCGGCAGCGTCGACGTCGTCGAACTCGATGCCGCGAGCCACGGCGGTGTGGACGACACCCGCGAACTCCGTGACCGGGCGTTTTATGCGCCCGCCCAGTCCCGGTACCGCATCTTCATCGTCGACGAGGCCCACATGGTCAGCACCGCGGGTTTCAACGCGCTGCTCAAGATCGTGGAGGAGCCGCCCGAGCACCTGATATTTGTGTTCGCCACCACTGAGCCGGAGAAGGTGCTGCCGACGATTCGGTCGCGTACGCACCATTATCCGTTTCGGCTGCTACCGCCTCGCACGATGCGCACATTGATCGAGAAGATCATCGCCGCGGAGCAAGTCGACGTCGATGACGCGGTGTTCCCGCTGGTGATCCGGGCCGGCGGCGGCTCCCCACGGGACACCTTGAGCGTGTTGGATCAGCTGCTGGCGGGCTCTGAGTCTGATTCCGGCCGAAATCACGTCGCCTATCAGCGTGCGCTCGCCCTGCTGGGCGCCACTGACGTCGCTCTGATCGACGATGCCATCGACGCGTTGGCCGCCGGCGACGCCGCCGCGTTGTTCGGCGCGGTGGAAGGTGTGGTCGACGCCGGCCACGACCCTCGTCGGTTTGCCACCGATCTGCTCGAGCGGTTCCGGGACCTGATCGTGCTGCGGGCGGTGCCCGATGCGATCGCCCGCGGTGTGGTAGACGGACCACAGGACGTGCTGGACCGGATGCGCGACCAGGCGGCCCGCCACGGAACCGCCACGTTGACCCGCTACGCCGAGGTGGTGCACGCCGGTCTGGGTGAGATGCGCGGCGCGACCGCGCCCCGGCTGCTGCTGGAAGTGGTGTGCGCCCGGTTGTTGCTGCCATCGGCAAGTGATACCGAATCGGCACTCATGCAGCGGGTGGAGCGCATCGAAATGCGGCTCGACATGTCGATCCCGGCCGGCGACCAAGACGCTGAAAGAGCCGTCGCCGCTGCCCCGCCCAAGCAGTACGTCCGCAGATCGCCGGCCGCTCCGGAACCCGGACCGCCTCCCACACCGCCGGAAGCGCCACCACCGCCGCCCGCCACCCGGAAAGCCGTTGAGCCCGAACCCGTCGCCTCGTCGCCGTCTGTTCAGCCATCGGCAACACCGGCGGTGGCGCCCCCGGCCACCGTGGCGGCCAGCGAACCCAACGCCGCTGCGGTACGCAGCATGTGGACCACGGTGCGTGAGAAGGTCCGGGAGCGTAGTCGCACCACGGAAGTGATGCTTGCCGGTGCGGTGGTGCGCACCGTCGAGGGCGCCACCCTGGTCCTCAGTCACGAATCGGCGCCCCTGGCGAAAAGATTAACCGAGCAGCGCAACGCCGACGTCATCCGCGAAGCGCTGAAGGACGCGCTCGGGGTCGACTGGAAGATCCGGTGTGAGACCGGCGGATCGCCCCCGGCGCCGGCGGCAGCCTCGGCGCCGCGCAAGGTCGCGCCTGAGCCGGAGCGGGGCCGTGATGACGAAGAAAGCATGCTGGCCGAGGCGGGCCGGGGCGACTCCCAGGCGCCGCGGCGCGATCCCGAGGAGGCCGCGCTCGAGTTACTGCAGAACGAACTGGGTGCGCGGCGCATCGAAGGCTGAGCGCCGCTCGTGCCTCGCGGCTTGATCGTCGTCCGACTCGGCCTGTCGGTCGGACTCCTCAACGCCGCTCGTGCCTCGCGGCTTGATCGTCGTCCGACTAGGCCGTCCACCAGGGCCGCAATGGCAACCCGCCATCGCCGCCGTGCTCATCGAGTTTGACCGCCAGCACCTGGTGGAGCTGAATCGAATTCTGTTCGAAGCCAACCCGGGACGCGGCCATGTACAGGCCCCACACCTTTGCGGTCGGAAGACCCACTTCCGCGACCGCGTCGTCCCAGTGTTCGACCAGGTTGGCACTCCAGTCGCGCAGAGTCATCGCGTAGTGGTGGCGCAGGTTCTCCTCGTGAAGCACCTCCAGTTGGGCGTTCTGCATCTCCGTGATGATGCGACCGGAACCCGTGAGTTCGCCGTCTGGGAACACGTAGCGGTCGATGAAACCTCCCGCCGCCGCCGTGTGTCTATTGTCATGCCGGGTGATGCAGTGGTTGAGCAGCAGCCCACCCGCGCGCAGCTTCGTTCTGAGGAATCCGAAGTAGGCGGGATAGTTGGAAACGCCGATGTGCTCGGTGAGCCCGATCGAAGAGATCGCGTCGAACTCTGACTCACGTACGTCGCGGTAGTCGCTGTGGCGCACCTCGGCCAGGTCGCCCAGACCCTGCTCCTTGATGGCCTTCTGGGCCCACGCCGCCTGCTCTTTGGACAGCGTCACTCCGATCACCTTCACGCCGTGTCGCGCGGCGTACCGCACCATGCCGCCCCAGCCGCAGCCCACATCCAGCAAGCGGTCACCCGGCTGAAGCCGCAACTTCTCGAACACCAGCCGATACTTGTTCTCCTGTGCCTCCTCAAGCGTTGCATCCGGGTGCGGGTAGCACGCGCAGGTGTAGGTCATCGATGGGCCGAGCACCCACTCGTAGAAGGTGTTGGAGACGTCGTAGTGATGCTGTATCGCCTCCGCATCGCGGGCCTTGCTGTGCCGCAAACCTTCTGCGACGCGGCGCCAGCGGGGCAGCGCCTCCTGCGGGGGCGGCGCGATCGGCTTGAGGTGCTCGATGCCGATCGATCGGACGATGTTGGCCAGTACGCGGGCACGCGGACGCTTGAAGACGAGTTTCTTGGTCAGCGCAGCGAGCAGGTCGTAGGGATCACCCGGGTGCACGCCCTGGAGGTCCAGGTCGCCGGCCACGTAGGCCCGCGCCAACCCCAGATCGCCCGGAGCGGTCGCCAGGTAGGTCGTGCCGCGAGGCGTCCGCAGATCGAGCCCGAGGGTTGCGTCGGCGGGTCCGGCGCTGCTGCCGTCGTACGCCGTGAACTTCAACGGCAGCCGGCCCCCCGCGAGGATTTCCAGTATCTCGGCCAAGGAGAGTTTCCCCTCGGAGTGGTCTGCCGCGTCTGTGACACGTTCCCGGAATGTCGTCATCGCCGTCCTCTGTTTTCTACGCACATTTTCATCGCCTCTGTACGGCCTTCGAGTACAGGTCGAGGAATCGTGAATCGGGGTCGTAGGTCTTTTTCACAGTCTTGTAAATCTCCCCACCGTAGAGTTCGTCGAACTCCTCAGGTGTGTAGTACGCGTCGGAATACAGCGACTTGTGCCCGTGGAGTTCGGCTACCTCGCGTTCGATCTTCTTATTTGTGTAGCCTTCCTCGGGGCCGGCGGGCACCGAGGACCAGAAGCCGACGTTCACGTAGGTGTGGTGCGGGCGCAGTGGGTACAGCGGCCAGCTACCTGGCGAGGGTCCGTCATCACGGAGCCGCAACGGGCACAACCAGATTGGTTCGATAGGAACGTTGTCCAGGAACCACTGCAGGAATTCGGCCGTCCGTTCGATCGGAACCTCGACGTCTTGAACCACCCGTTCACGCAGGGAGCGGGCGGGCGAACGAACGCTGCGCTGCTCGATGCGGTCGGCAATATGAAATCTCTGGTCGTAGCCGACGAGCTTCCAGTAGAAGCTGCTCCGACGGTACTTGCGCGGCCACCAGTGACGTAAGCGTGGATTCTGTGCGCCGAACGCGCGTGAGCACCAGAACCAGTCGGCATCCCACCGCCACAGGTAGTCGTGGATCGTCAGCCGGTCGTGTTTCTCACCATCCTCATGTTGGATCGACCGGTAGTAGATGTCGTTGCCGGTGTAATCGCTGACCGGTCCAGGAGTCGCCGACTGGATACCGACACACAGGTAACCCTCGTCCGCGCTGAACACGACACCGTCGAGGTAGTCGACTCGGTCTCCGTTGAGTCCGCCTGTCTCGATGATCCTGTCCATCGCATCTACCAGATCGGCCAGGGATCTGAACCTGAGGTGGCGAAGGGCTACGAACGGCTTCACCGGCTCCAGCTCGATCCTCAGGCGAACCGAGTAGCCAAGCGTGCCATAGGAATTTGGGAATGACCTGAACAGGTCGGAATGCTCGTCGGGGGCGGCCCGCACGATGTCTCCGGTGCCGGTCAGGATGTCCATCTCCAGCACGGACTCGTGCGGCAGGCCGTTGCGGTACGACGCCGATTCGATACCCAAGCCGGTCACCGCGCCGCCGAGCGTGATCGTCTTGAGCTGCGGCACCACCAAGGGTGACAGGCCATAGGGCAGCGTGGCCGCCACCAGATCCTCGTAGGTGCACATGCCTGCCACGTCGGCTGTGCGCACCTCCGGATCGACCGCGATAACGCCGGTCAGTCCGGAGGTGTCCAGCCCCGGCCCGGCGTTCTTGGCCCGGGCGCGAAACAGGTTCGACGTCGGCTTGGCCAAACGGACCGCGGCGTCGGCCGGAATAGCCCGGTAACTGGCAAGTAGCCGCTGCACGCCTTCGGTGTGAGCCGCCCGTGCATCGGTCGAGGCAACAGACACACATATACGCTAGTCCGCGGTTGCAGCCGATGCGACCTCCAGAGACGAACCTGACAAGGAGTTTGCACTGATGGGACAGGTCAGCGCGGCCAGCACGGTCTTGATCGATGCCGATCCGGCGGTGGTGTTGGGCGCCGTTGCCGACTATCAGGCCATGCGACCCAAGATCCTCTCCGCGCACTACAGCGGGTATCGGGTGCTGGAGGGGGGACAGGGTGCCGGCACCGTGGCCATGTGGAAGCTGCAGGCGACGAAGTCGCGCTCCCGCGATGTGCGTGCCGACGTCGATGTCGCTGGTCACACCGTCATCGAGAAGGACGCGAACTCGTCGATGGTGACGAACTGGACCGTCGCACCGGCAGGCCCCGGTTCATCGGTGACCGTGAAGACGTCCTGGCAGGGGGCAACCGGGATCAGTGGCTTTTTCGAGAGGACATTCGCCCCGATCGGGCTACGCAAGATTCAGGCAGAGGTACTGAGCAACCTCAAGCGGGAAGTCGAAGGCCGCTAGCTGGGAAATCGTTCGCCGAGCGTGTCCCTACGGTCGTAAAGAGACCGAATTCACAGCCGTGGATGCACGTTCGATGGACCCGCGAACCTGCCTATCGCTGGGTGCTGAGGAAGGCGACGATGCCTCGGACAACTGCGTCCGCGTACTTCTGACGTCCCTCAGGCGTCGTCATCAGCGCCGAGTCGGCCGGATTCTTCATGTTGCCGAGTTCGACGAGGATCGACGGATACTGCGCGAGGTTGAGCCCGGCAATGTCGGAGCGCGGAGCGAGGCCCGCTGATCCGATGTAGGTAGCCGGAGGGATACCCGAACCGGCGAGCTGATCACGCATGATCTTGGCGAACTGTACGGACGGGCCTGCCTGCGCAGTATTGAGCGGGGGCGCGGCATACAGCACGTGGAAGCCGCGCCCGGTGGCCGGACCGCCATCCCCGTGTATTGACACGCTGGCGTCGGGCCGGATCGAGTTGGCCATCGCGGCCCGCTCATCGATGCACGGGCCCAGATCGGTGTCGTCACCGCGTGACATCGCCGTGCGCACACCCAGTGCGGTCAGCGCCTGGCGAATCCGCAGGGTGGTGTCCCAGTTGAACGTGTGCTCGGCCAGTTGGCCGTCGGCGGTGGCAGTGCCGCTGGCCTGGCAGTCCTTGGTGCCGCCGCGGCCGTTGGGGACCTGCCGGCTGATCGAGGCGTCGTTGGAGCCGTTGTGCCCCGGGTCCAGGAACACGATCTTTCCTGCGACGCTGGTCGGGGCCGCGTGGGCTGGGCTGGCGAGCGTCGACGCGGCGATGAGCGCTCCGGCGGCGATGGCTGTACCTTTTCGCAGGCCGACACGCAGACAGGCTGGTACGTGCACGGCGCCACGGTAGCCCGAGCGCGGACTACGCTTAAAGGTCAAAGTCCCGGATCTTGACGAGCGCAACCAAGTCGAGACCGATACGCAATTCTCCGCATATCTATCCGCGCCGACGACTACTTACAGAGGATCAACAATGCAGCCCGGTGGCCAACCCGACATGTCAGCACTGCTCGCACAGGCTCAGCAGATGCAGCAGCAGTTGATGGAGGCGCAGCAGGCCTTGGCCAACGCCGAGGTGAAAGGCCAATCCGGGGGCGGTCTGGTACACGTCACCATGCGGGGCAGTGGCGAGGTGGTGGCGGTGACGATCGACCCGAAAGTCATCGATCCAGCCGACCCGGAGACCCTGCAGGATTTGATCGTCGGCGCTTTCGCCGATGCCTCCAAGCAGGTCGCCAGCATGGCCCAGGACCGGTTGGGGCCGCTGGCGGGCGGGATGGGTGGGCAGGGTTTCCCGAGCCTGCCGGAAATGTGACTTGCACCTAAATGTTTGAAGGACCTGTCCAAGATCTGATCGACGAACTCGGCAAGCTGCCGGGTATCGGACCGAAGAGTGCTCAGCGGATCGCATTTCATCTGCTCTCCGTCGAGCCGCCAGACATCGACAGGCTCACTGCCGTACTCGGCAAGGTCCGCGACGGGGTGAAGTTCTGCGCGGTGTGCGGAAACGTCAGCGACGAGGACCGCTGCCGAATCTGCAGTGACTCCCGCCGCGACGCATCGCTGGTCTGTGTTGTTGAGGAGTCAAAGGATGTGCAAGCAGTCGAACGTACCCGGGAGTTCCGCGGGCGCTATCACGTTCTCGGTGGTGCGCTCGACCCGTTGTCCGGTGTCGGGCCGGACCAACTGCGCATCCGCGAACTACTGAACAGGATCGGTGAGCGGGTCGACGGCGTCGACGTCGCCGAGGTGATCATCGCGACGGATCCGAACACCGAGGGTGAGGCGACCGCAACGTATCTCGTGCGGATGTTGCGCGACATCCCCGGGCTGACCGTGACGCGCATCGCTTCGGGCCTGCCGATGGGCGGTGACCTCGAGTTCGCCGACGAGCTGACGCTGGGTCGCGCGTTGGTGGGCCGTCGGGCGATGGCCTGATTCGCCGCGACGGGGCCCGCGCTGAAGCTCAGACGCGCCGCGGGGCCGCCAGGCGTTCGCGGCGTAGCAGCGTGACCTCCGGCAGATCCAAGGGAGCCAGCGGGCCGACCACTTCGGCGAGCAGATGATCAGCGAATTCGGGATTGCGGGCCAGGCAGCAGCCGTGCAGATAGGTAGCGACGACGCTGCCCTGCACGGCGCCGTCGATGCCGTCCCCGGCCCGGTTGCCCACCCCCTTCGTCACCGCCGCCAGCGGCCGCGCATCGGAGCCCAGGACCGTTCCGCCACGGTGGTTTTCGAAACCGGTCAATGGCTGGGTCAAGCCGTCAAGAAGGGGAGTCGCGGCGACCTCACCGATCGCGCGCGACGGCTGCGGCGACGTCGTCAGGTCCAGCACGCCTACCCCATCGACGCGCTCTCCGGCCGAGGTCTCGTACCAATGTCCCAGTACCTGAATGGCTGCACAGATCGCCAGCACCGGAACGCTTCGCGAAATTGCCTGCTGCAGACCGGTATAGCGGATCAAATGCCGGGTGGCGAGCCGTTGTGCGTAGTCTTCGGCGCCGCCCAACGTGTAGAGGTCCAACTCCGAGGGCACCGGGTCGTCCAGGGTGATCGCCACGATCTCCGCGCCGATTCCCCGCAGGCGCAATCGTTCTCGCAACACGACCGCGTTGCCGCCGTCGCCGTAGGTGCCCATCACATCGGGCAGTACCAGTCCGATGCGCACCACCGAGTCGGCGGTCACGTCACGCGCTCCAGGGCTCGGCTCAGCTGCAGGAAGGCGGTGTAGTTCGCGATGACCTCGATCTGACCGGGCGGACAGGACTCGATAGCGCGCACGGTGTCGTGTACGAGTGTGTGCGCTACGCCGGCGTAGCCGAGTCGCACCGCAAGGTCGGTGCCGCGCTCACCGGCGGCCACCACCTGCACGGTCTCGAAATGCTCGAAGCGCACGTCCCACAGCCAGGACAGGTCTTCACCATCGGGCACCTGTCCGTTGACCGCGATCACCACGCCGGCGGCGTCACGGTTCACCATCGACAGCGCTTCCTGCCATCCGGCTGGATTCTTGGCCAGCAGTAGCCGCGCGGTGCGCGAACCGATCTGCACGGTCCGGTACCGGCCGGCCACCTCGTGAACCCGCGACACCGCGGCGACGGCTGCGGCAGGGTCGGCGCCCAGGGTCACCGCCGCGGCCACCGCCTGCGTTGCGTTGCCGCGGTTTGCTTCGCCCGGCAGCGCCAAAGTCATCGGCAATGACAGTCCGTGCGGGCCATGGACGTGGGTGGCGTCGAACCACCAGTCGGGTGCCGGGCGGCGGAAATCCAGGCCGGTCGAATACCAGTGCGCCTGTTCACGCACGATGATCTCCCCCGAGCGTGGACAGCTCACCGAGTCACCCGCCCAGCCGCCGCCCGCGGCCACCCACACGACGTTCGGGCTGTCGTAGGCGGCTGAGGTCATCAGCACGTCGTCGCAGTTGGCGACGATCACCGCCGCAGGGTGGCGGGCGAGCCCGGCGCGCAGGGTCCTCTCGATGTGGTTGATCTCGCCGACCCGGTCGAGTTGGTCGCGCGACAAGTTCAACAAGACCACCACCGCAGGCTCGGCGGCGTCACACACGTGCGGAACGTGCATTTCATCGACCTCGAGCGCGGCCAGGGGTGCGTTGGGCGCGTTGGCGAGGGCGGCCACCAGCCCGGCGTCCATGTTGGCCCCCTCGGTATTGGTCGCTACCTGGCCCAGGGAGGTCAGCGCCGCGGCGGTCATCCGGGTTGTCGTCGACTTGCCATTGGTCCCTGTTACGACCACGGTGCGACGGTCTCGGCCCAGTTGGCTCAGTATCGAGGGGTCCAGCTTCATCGCGACCAGCCCGCCGATCATGGCGCCCGCGCCCCTGCCGGTCACCCGCGACGCCCACCGCGCGCCGGCACCCGCAGCCAGCGCCAACCGTCCGCGACCGGTGACCATCTCGGCAGTCTAAAAGAGACCGAAATGGCGCTCGCGACACGCGCCCGATGGGCGAGGCTTGTCAGCCCTGCATGCGATTCTCGATGGGTGAGTTCAATCGCCGGAAGGCGCTGGGGCAGGCCAGCCGAACAGGCAGGTGCCGGCTGGGCTGTCGTCGATGTCGAGACGACGGGATTCCACCCCGGGCAGGCGCGCATCGTGAGCATCGCCGCGCTGGCTCTCAGCGACGACGGCAACGTCGAGAAAAGCCTCTACAGTCTGCTCAATCCCGGGGTCGACCCCGGACCCACGCACGTGCACGGGCTCACCGCCGAGATGCTGGCGGGTCAGCCGACCTTCGGTGACGTCGTCGGCGACCTGATCGACCTGCTGGCCGGTCGCACTCTCGTTGCCCACAATGTCGGCTTCGACTATGGGTTCCTGGCCGCCGAGGCGGAGCTGGTGGAGGCCGAACTGCCGGTCGAGACCGTGATGTGCACCGTCGAGCTGGCTCGGCGTCTTGATCTGGGCATCGCGAACCTGAGGCTGGAGACGCTCGCGGGACACTGGGGCATCACCCAGATGAAGCCCCACGACGCACTCGACGACGCGTTGGTGCTCGCCCAGATCCTCAAACCCGTCCTGGCGCTTGCCTGCGATCGCGGCGCATGGTTGCCGGTGCATTCGGTGACACGTCGCACCTGGCCGAACGGCCGCGTCACCCACGACGAGCTGCGGCCGCTCAAGGTGCTGGCCACCCGGATGGCGTGTCCGCACGCCAACCCGGGCCGGCACGTGGCTGGCCGGAGGTTGGTGCAGGGCATGCGCGTCGCGCTGGCAGCAGAAGTAGGCCACACCCACGAGGAGTTCATCGAGCGCATCCTGCATGCAGGGCTGGCCTACAGCGACACGGTGGACCTGAACACCTCGCTGGTCGTCTGCGATGACCCAGCACCCAAGCAGGGCAAGGGCTATCAGGCGCATGAACTCGGCATCGCGCTGGTCGGCAGTGCCGAGTTCATGCGGAGCCTGGACTCGGTGATCGGCGGCCCCGCCATCGACGATTTCGTCGACAGCTCGCCCGCCGAGGATCAGTTCACGCTCTTCTGAGCTTGCCTGAAACTAGCTCAGTGCCTTGGCTTTCAGTGCCTCGAACTCAGCAGGGGTGATCGTGCCCGTTTCCATCAGCGCTTTCGCGTCGGCGATCTCCTGGGCGGGCGAGCGTCCGGCGGCCTGCTTGATGTAGTCGTCGGTCTGTTCCTTGGCCTGCAGTGCCTCTTCGCGCGCTCGCTCGGCCATCCCCTGGCCGCGGGCGATCAGGTAGACCAGCGCAGTCAGGTAGGGAACCAGGATCAGGAAAACGACCCAGATCGCCTTGACCCAACCTGAGGTCTTGTGATCACGCCAGAAAAGATCCACCAAGATATTGAACAGAATCAACAGGTAGGCGATGAACGCGAAAATGACCAGGGCTGACCAGAAATAGTCCCAGAACGAATCCCACATCACGACTGCTCCTTAACTGAGGATGGCGCCTTTGCGCGACCGACAGTTAATCACGTGCCGCCCGGTTGACCGCCGAGACGACCGCCCGAAGTGACGCGGTCGTGATGGAGGTTGCGATCCCGACACCCCACACCGTCCTGCCGCCGATGGACGCCTCCACGTAAGCGGCCGCCTGGGCCTCCTCGCCCGCCGACATCGCATGCTCGGAGTAATCCAGCACGCTGACGTCGTAGCCGACGGCCCCCAGTGCGTCGCAGAAAGCGGCCAGGGGTCCATTGCCCGCACCGATGACCTCGGTCTCCACACCGTTGATCTTGACGGTCGCGGTGATGGTGTCGATTCCGCCGTCGACCTCGGCGGCATCGACTTTCTGACGTACCCGTTCCAGCGGCGTGACCGGAGCCAGGTATTCCTCGGCGAACGCCTCCCACATCTCCTTGGGGGAGACTTCGCCACCAAGGCCGGCTGAGTCTTGGCTGCCCTCCGCGATGGATTGGATCACTCGGGAGAACTCGATCTGCAACCGTCGCGGCAGGGCCAGCCCGTGGTCGGCCTTCATGATGTAGGCGACGCCGCCCTTCCCGGACTGCGAGTTCACCCGGATGACGGCCTCGTAGTTGCGGCCGACATCTCTGGGGTCGATGGGCAGATACGGCACCTGCCAAAGGATGTCGTCAACGTCGGAGTCCTGCTCGTCGGCTGAGATCTTCATCGCGTCCAGGCCCTTGTTGATAGCGTCCTGGTGGCTGCCGGAGAACGCGGTGTACACGAGGTCTCCGCCGTAGGGATGACGCTCGGGTACCGGCAGCTGATTGCAGTATTCGACGGTTCGGCGGATCTCGTCGATATTGGAGAAATCGATCTGTGGATCGACGCCGCGCGAAAACAGGTTCAGCCCCAACGTCACCAGGCACACGTTGCCGGTGCGTTCGCCGTTGCCGAACAGGCAGCCCTCGATGCGGTCCGCGCCCGCGGCATAACCCAATTCCGCTGCGGCAACGGCGGTTCCGCGGTCATTGTGCGGATGCAACGAGAGGATGATCGAGTCACGGCGCTGCAGACTGCGGCTCATCCACTCGATCGAGTCGGCGTAGACGTTGGGGGTGGCCATCTCGACGGTCGCCGGCAGGTTGACGATCAGCGGGGAGTCGACTGTCGGCTGGATTACCTCAGAGACGGCATCGCAGACCTCGACCGCGTACTCGAGCTCGGTGCCGGTGTAGGACTCGGGGGAGTACTCGAAGCGCCAGCGCGTGCCCGGGTACTTCTTGCTCTGTTCGACGCACAGCCGGGCCCCGTCGGTGGCGATCTTCGTGATCTCGTCCCGGTCGGCGCAAAACACCACGCGGCGCTGCAGGATCGATGTGGAGTTGTAGAAGTGCACGATCACCCGCGGTGCGCCGTCGCAGGCTTCGAAAGTGCGCTCGATCAACTCGGGTCGGCACTGCGTCAGCACCTGAATGGTGACGTCCTCAGGGATCGCGTTCTCGGTGATGATCTCGCGGACGAAGTCGAAGTCGGTCTGGCTGGCCGACGGGAAGCCGACCTCGATCTCCTTGTAGCCCATCCGGACCAGCAGGTCGAACATGCGGCGCTTGCGGCTGGGGCTCATCGGGTCGATCAGGGCCTGGTTGCCGTCGCGCAGGTCCACCGCGCACCACATCGGCGCGGTATCGATAACCTTGTCGGGCCAGGTCCGGTCGAACGGGCGGGCAGGCTCTCCCCCGGGGATCTCCGCGGCGAAACTGCGGTAGCGGCTGACCGGCATGGCCGAGCCTCGCTGGGTATTCCAGGCGGGCTGGCCGGGGTTGGGGGTTCCCGAGGGAGTGCTGATGGTGCGGACCGAGGAATAGGCGTCCGCAGCATTGAATTTCGGGGAGGAGAAGGAAGTCATTTTCGGTGCTCCGGAGGGTCTAGAGGATTTCAGACCGGCGCGTCGCAAACACCCGCGACGGGAAGCCGGTCTGGATCAGACCCCGTCGCGGCGTCCGAGAAGGAGCACCCGCTGCACGGGGTTCACTGTACTCCGGTCGGGGCGGAAGCCAAAACCCCCATCCAAAGGCATTCATCCTGCACTTGGGCTCCGTCGCCCCGCGGCTTCAGCCGGGCAGGTCCCGCCAGTTAAGGACGACGTCAGCCAGCGGTAGCCGTTCGCGAGGCAGGCTGTCGCGCTCGGCGATCTCGGGCGCGACCTCGGAGTAGTCACCCAGCGTGCCGACGGCAATGACCATCAGTGGGCGAACGCCGTCGGGCAGGTCGAATGCCACGCTGGCCCCGGGAGCATCGAATCCGGCCATCGGATGGACGATCAGCCCCCGTGATACCGCCTCGATCGACAGGTTGGCCATGGCGGATCCGGCGTCCACGCAGGCGTACCGCGCAGTATCTTCGTCGGAGCCCTGGTCGGAGCACAACAGAATCAACGCTCCTGCTGCTTGGGCATAGTGATTGCCTCGACTCAGCAGGGCGGACAGCGTCCCGAACGCCTGGTCGCCGCGACGCCCCACGACGAACCGGACCGGTTGGCGCCGACCCCAGGTGGCGGCCCAGCGAGCGGCCTCCAGCAACGCCGTCAGATCGCCGCCGGACAGCTCGGCGGTGGGGTCGAAAGCGCGCGGGCTCCAGCGGGCCGCGATGGCGGGATGGATCGGCACCGAGGTGTCGGCCGACCTGTCGGGGGGCTGCTCGGGCATGTTCCGGGACAGTACCGGGGCTCGCCCGGTGGATAAACCCGGATGCGTCCAGCCTCTATCCTGGGTGGGATCTCTTCCAGAGTTCCGATCTGGTCCCACGCGGCATCGAAAGGCTGAGTAGTGGCGCTCGTCGTGCAGAAGTACGGAGGATCCTCGGTGTCCGACGCCGAGCGCATCCGCCGTGTCGCCGAGCGCATCGTCGAGACCAAGAAGGCGGGCAACGACGTCGTCGTCGTGGTCTCCGCCATGGGTGACACCACAGACGAGTTGCTCGACCTCGCCAAGCAGGTGTCCCCGGCACCGCCGGCCCGTGAACTGGACATGCTGCTGACCGCCGGGGAGCGCATCTCCAACGCGCTGGTGGCGATGGCCATCGAATCGCTCGGCGCACAGGCTCGCTCGTTCACCGGATCGCAGGCCGGGCTGATCACGACCGGGACGCACGGGAACGCCAAGATCATCGACGTGACCCCGGGCCGGCTGCGGCAGGCGCTCGACGACGGCCAGATCGTGTTGGTCGCCGGGTTCCAAGGTGTGAGCCAGGACACCAAGGATGTCACCACGCTCGGTCGCGGCGGCTCCGACACCACCGCGGTGGCCGTCGCCGCCGCCCTGAACGCCGATGTCTGCGAGATCTACACCGATGTCGACGGTGTATACACCGCCGATCCGCGCATCGTTGCCAACGCTCATCGGCTGGACACCGTGTCCTTCGAGGAGATGCTGGAGATGGCGGCCGCGGGGGCCAAGGTGTTGATGCTGCGTTGTGTGGAGTACGCCCGCCGCTTCGACCTGCCCATCCACGTCCGTTCGTCGTATAGCGACAAGCCGGGCACACTCGTCAAAGGATCGATGGAGGACATCCCGATGGAAGACGCCATCCTCACTGGAGTTGCGCACGACCGTGGCGAGGCCAAGGTGACCGTCGTCGGAGTTCCCGACGTTCCCGGTTACGCGGCCCAGGTGTTCCGGGCCTGCGCCGACGCAGACGTGAACATCGACATGGTGCTGCAAAACATCTCAAAGGTGGAGGACGGAAAGACCGACATCACGTTCACCTGTTCACGGGAGAGTGGGCCCGCAGCGGTGGAGAAGCTGACTTCGCTGCAGAACGAGATCGGCTTCACCCAGGTGCTCTACGACGACCTCATCGGCAAGGTATCGCTTATCGGCGCGGGAATGCGAAGCCATCCGGGCGTCACCGCCACCTTCTGCGAGGCGCTGGCCAAGGCGGGGATCAACATCGACCTGATCTCGACCTCGGAGATCAGGATCTCGGTGCTGATCAAGGACAGCGAACTCGACAGCGCGGTCTCCGCTCTGCACGAGGCATTCGGTCTCGGCGGTGACGAGGATGCCGTCGTATACGCGGGGTCCGGAAGATGACCGGGGATGGCGTGACACGCATCGGAGTGGTCGGGGCAACCGGCCAGGTCGGTCAGGTGATGCGAAACCTTTTGGTGGAGCGCGACTTCCCCGCAGACGAGGTGAGGTTCTTTGCTTCCTCGCGATCTGCTGGCCGGACGTTGGAGTTCCGCGGCCGGCAGATCGAGGTCGAGGATGCAGAGACTGCGGACCCCGCGGGTCTGGACATTGCGCTCTTCTCTGCCGGTGCCACCATGTCTCGGGTGCAGGCGCCGAGGTTCGCCGCGGCCGGCGCAGTGGTCGTCGACAACTCGTCGGCCTGGCGTAAAGATCACGACGTTCCTCTGGTCGTGTCCGAGGTGAACTTCGTCAGGGATGTCGCCCACCGCGCTCGGTGTCTGCCGAAGGGCATCATCGCCAACCCGAATTGCACGACCATGGCCGCGATGCCGGTACTGAAGCCGCTGCATGAGGAGGCCGGGCTGGTACGGATGATCGCCGCTACCTACCAAGCGGTGTCCGGTAGTGGGTTGGCCGGTGTCGAGGAGCTTTTCGGGCAGGCAGCGGCAGTTGTCGAGGGCAGTCGGGCGCTGGTGCACGACGGCAGCGCCGTGGACTTTCCCGCGCCTGGCAAGTACGTCGCCCCGATTGCGTTCAACGTCGTCCCGTTGGCGGGTGCGCTGGTCGATGACGGTTCCGGTGAAACGGATGAGGACCAGAAGCTGCGCAACGAGAGCCGCAAAATACTAGGCATTCCCGACTTGGCGGTCTCGGGCACCTGCGTGCGGGTTCCGGTGTTCACGGGCCATTCGCTGTCGCTGAATGTCGAGTTCGCCCAGCCACTGTCGGTCTCGCGGGCTACCGATATCCTGGCTGAAGCGCCCGGGGTCAAGCTGGTGGACGTGCCCACACCCCTCGCTGCGGCCGGCGCCGACGACTCGTTGGTGGGCCGGATTCGGCAGGACCCCGGTGTGGCCGATGGTCGCGGCCTGGCGCTGTTCGTTTCCGGGGATAATCTTCGTAAGGGCGCGGCGCTGAACACAATCCAGATTGCCGAGCTGTTGGCCGCCGAGCTCTGACCTTGACTCGCGTTCTTCGTCTCGGGTCGCGCCGAAATCGTATTCCTGTCGGCTTCTACTCGAAGGTGTTCTGCTGGAACGCAATTTCCATGGTGGCAGTACTTGCGATGCCGACCGCGACGGCGACGCCCATCGAACCGCCGCCGCTGCAACCGGGTCAGGTGCTGCGCATCGGCCCGGCGGCGGGGACTGGCACGCCTACGGGTGAGTACGGTATCGGGGCGACGGACCTGTGCGAGTTCATGGAGTTCCCGGAGCAGATCCTGCAGGTTTGCGGGGACAGCTTTCGCGGCCAAGGGGTGGGGTTCGGCGGCTGGTTTTCCCCCATTGCATTGCATGTCGAGGGAGACTCGCTCGATGACTCGGCCGGGGTGCGATACGTCGGTGTGACCGGCATCGACACTCCGTTGCTGGCGGACCCTGCCCCGCCGGGGTTTTCGCAACTGCCGGCGGGGGTCGTCGAGATCAATCGGGAAAACTATCTGTTGGTCACGACGACCAAAGACCTTCGGCCTCAGACGTCTCGACTGGTTAAAGCTCAACCAGGGCAAGGTAACTGGGCCACTATTCCAGGATCGGAACGCGACGCCGACTACGCCGGAGGTCGACAGTCGCAGATCAGCGGTTACTACGACCCGATCCCCACGCCAGACTCCGAGCGCGGGTGGGTGTACATCTTGGCCAACAACTTCGACCGCAGTGGGCCCGCGTCGCTCTATCGGGTCGCTCCCCAGTCCGTCACAGACCGCGACGCCTGGCAGGGTTGGTCCGATACCAAGGGGTGGGGCGCCGAGCCCACACCGTTATGGGGGGACTGGGTCGGCGAGATGAGTGTGCGCCAGATCGACGGGAGGACTGTCCTGTCGTATTTCAATGTGAGCACCGGAAACATGGAGATGCGGGTAGCGGATCATCCGACGGGCCTGGGGGTAGCGCCTGTGACGACTGTGGTTTTCGCCTCGGAGTGGCCAGATCCGGTTGAATACCTCCCGCCGCCCGAGGTCAACAGACTCGCGCAGCCATACGGCGGCTACATCTCACCGGTGTCCACATTGGATTCGGTGCGAGTGTTCGTCAGTCAATGGAATACCACGCCTCGCGGGGGTAATCCGTATCGGGTGATCCAGTTCGCCGTGAACCCCCTCGTCCCCTAATCGCCACCCAACTGGTCAATCAGGTTGTATGAGAATGGATTATCGGGTAGCACCCATGCGAATCCCTGCAGAAAGATGATCGCGACGACGTTGGCGGCGATGAGGACGATGAAGATCCACACCACGATCGTCGAGATCAATCGCGGCGTGCTCTGTGGAGCTGGGGCAGTCGGAATACCTGCCGGCATCAGCATCAACATCACGCCGCAGTAGAGCATCACGATCGCGAAGGTGATGAGTGCCCAGGTATAGAGGTGCAGACCGAAAACCGGGTCGCCGAAACCGGGGTCGTCCGGTGCGATGTGCAGCGCGATCTGGCGCAGCGACACCGATGAGCCGGCGAGAGCCCCGACGAGGCCCATGCCCAGTCCCTGCGCGTACCGCGACGCGGTGAGGGTGCCGTGGCGGGCCTGCATGATCACGAACAACGCACCCAGCGAACAGAGGAACATTCCGTAGCGTTGCAGCATGCAGAGGGGACAGGGAAACTCACCCAAACTGAACTGAACGAAGAACGCACTCAGGAAGACCACGCTGTAGCCCAACAGCCATACGTGCAGACCCCAGAACGTGATGAAGCCCCAGGTACGACTGCCGGTGGTCGATGAAACCGCGGGCCCACCAGCCTTGGCGGTGTCCTGCCCGCTGCCGGTAGCCATCAAAGACTCACATCCAGTACGGAGTCCATGTGGTACCGGAAGAGGCCCAACATCGCCACCACCCCGAGGGTCCACAGTCCGATGACCAGACCGCGCTTCGCGCCCCGCCAGATCAGTAGCGCGAGGCTGAACAGGAGGATCATGATGAGAATGTCCACCCGCGAATGCTAAGGCCAAACGCCCTCTTTTTGTTGGTTACCAACACTGGGTAGTCGGGGATTCCCGATGTGATGATTCGTGCTGAGGAGGCGGTCAAGTTCTCGGAAGGGGGGAGGACCGGGGGTACCCGACCGCCTCCATTCAGCACGTCCGCGCGGATTACGACTCCGGCGGGACGCCCTATCTCGGGCGCTGACATCGATAGTGCCCCGGCTACCTGAGCGTGGTCTGAGAGCGCCCATAGAACTGGCCGTGAAGCAGGAATCCGGCGAAACTGCCGAAGAAACTTGGGTCTCAGAAGGGTAACGACCCGGCACCCATACCGCCAATATCCGGTAGGCGTTCGTGCTGCTTCCGTTACCGACTCCACAGGAGTTCCTTAGCGTGTGTGCGCACACTTGTATGAACTAGCCAATGAACTAGCGCCGGACAGAAAGGGGTGACCCAAATGCTGACCATGTATTTTTGCGGCGCTGTGATTACAGCCTTGGTAGCGATCGGCGGCAGCATCCGGTTCTCCGATCCACAGACGGCCGTGAGCCCATCGACGCGGGTGGCGGTCGGCGTACTAGCCGGTGCGCTGTGGCCGGTCATGGCGGTTGGGGCGCTGTTGTTGGTAGCCGCCGTGCCGTTGTTGGAATCGTTGGGGCACGCGCCCGCTGGCGCTGCCAAGAACAACGCGAATCCGCGGACAGACGAGTTGGCGCTGACGGGCTCCTGAACGCCGCCGGCGTGGAGACAAGCTCATCTTTCTCAACGCGCCCCGGCTGGTATTCCCGTGGCCCGTTCTCTACTGGGGCTACCCAATCCTCGTGGTGTCATGTGCGGTGCCCGCCGGTGGCGCGTCCGGTTGTCCGGTCCTTACATAGCTGATTCATAGCTGATTCAGAAGGCATGCATCGGTTGTGCCGCCAGGATCGGTGCCATGAGTGAATCAGCGTCGCCTTCCGAGAAGTCATCCCAGAGCCCCGAGCCCGCGACCGGACCGGTGTTGACCCCGCCACCGGCCAGCCCTCAGCCCGCTTTCGCGCCCGTCGGGCCGCCGCCGGTCTACGTCCGCGAATCCAGTCGGCTGAATAAGGCCGCCGCATGGGTCGGCATTGTCGCCGGATCGTTGTTCATCGTGGCGGTCATCTTCGGCAGCGGCTTCTACCTTGGCAAAGAGGTGGGCGACGACGATGGCGAAGGCCCACGCGGCCATCACCGAGGGGGACACGACATGATGATGCGTCCCGGTCAAGGGATGCCGCCGATGGGGCCGCGCGAGTTCGAGCGGCGCCCCGGCTTCGCGGGACCGTTCGGCCCGGGCGGACCGATCATCGAGATCCCGCGGCCGCCCGAGGGATCGGGAGGTCCGGCCACCACTGCTCCCCCTCGGCCATGATGGGCGATCTCCCGTTGAATCGACCTGCATTTCGGGTATACCGGACCGGCGGGGCGACGCGGGAGCGCATCCCGGAGCGTAAGCCGCACGCCAAGGGTGGCGGCGCCGTCGGCGACTGCAGCAGGTCGGGAAGCTGACGCTGAACCAAACGTCTATTGGCGCAGTGTGGATGCCGATCTGGGTAAGAGGATTCAGGATGGCCTGCGCGCCCAGCTCGCCGAAGCGCGAGCCACCGCCGATCGCGCAACGGGATCGCGTCGTTCAAGTCGCGCGTTGGCCGACCGAGTCCCCGAAAATGGACGACTGCACGGAATCCTACTGCGCGTAGTAGCGCTGCGCTAGGATCCTGCGGGTGAACCGATCCGCAGTTGTCCGCGCAGGGCATCTGCGCGGCGCGCTGATCGGGGTGTCTTCGGCGGGTGTGTCCGCGGTCGCCCACGGCAGCGCCGGTGGTTCGATGCCTTCGGGCCCAGCGCTGGTTCTTCTCCTATCTGCTTGTGCTGCGGTCGGGGCAGCCGCCAGCGGGGTGTTCTTCGCACGCGGCGGCTGTCCCCTGCTGCTGCGAGTGTTGGCGCTGACAGCAGGTCAGGCGGCCGGCCACCTTGTGCTATCCATCTCGTCCCACGGGCATAGCCACTGCGCGTACTCACTGACCCCACAGATGCTGGCCGCGCACGGTGCTGCGATTCCGCTGTGCGGAGTGCTCATCGGCCTCGCGGAGCGTCTCTACGTGGTGTGCGTATCGGCGCTGAGTTGGCTGACCGTGTTCTTTGTCGACCGATCTCGCCCAGCCGTGGCGGCCGTCCGTCGGCAAACCACAATTGTTGTGCCACGCAGTGTCCTCTCTCGCTCGGTTGGCACTCGCGCACCGCCAGTTTTGGCCCTCGCCTAGCTCTCTGCTCGCGTGCTCAACCTCTGAGTTGGGTGCATTCAGCGCTGTTTGAACCCAACAGGTACCCCAGATTCAAGCTGGCCCATGTTGCGGTCAAACAGCCCTATCCCTGAGCGGCTCTGTACTGCGAATCCGTCTCGACGACCGTCTAGTCGGGTCTAGTACGTGCTGCTCGCCAACAGGCCCCGGCCAAGGATGCGTCCCGGCCGATGGGGCTGATTCATGCCGTCAACGCCCTGCCGTCAACCGTGCCAAGCCTTACTAGTGAGGAACCCATGTCGATCTCTAACAACACAAGCGAGTCAGCCGACTCCCCGGCGTCGGGGAAGAGACCTCGACAGATGTGGGTGACGCTGACCCATGGGGCGATCGTGGCTGCCGCTTGCGCCGCAGGGGCGCTGGGGGTTGATGTCGGCGACCAATCATCGGCCGGCGTGGCGACTGGAGCAGCTCCAGTTCGGGTGTCAGTGCAGTTGGCCAGTCTCCACTTCCCACTGCCGCAGCATGGGGCGCAACCCCACGATAGCGAGGGTGGCCATGGGGGCGGCGGTGATGACGGTGATGGTCATGGCGGCGGTGGTGGTCATGGCGGCGGTGGTGGTCATGGCGACGGTGATGGGGCTGGCCATGACGGTGGGGCCGGGGGGCATGGTGATCATGCTGGCGATGGGGGCGGTGATCACGGTGGCCATGAGGGTGGCGGTAATGACGGTGGTGGGCATGACCATGGTGGGCACGACCACGGTGATGGTGTTGGTGGGCACGACCACGGCGGGCATGACCATGGTGGGCATGACCATGGTGATGGTGTTGGTGGGCATGACCATGGTGGGCACGACCACGGTGATGGTGTTGGGGGGCATGACCACGGCGGGCACGACCACGGCGCCGCGGGTGCGGCCGCTCACGAAGGTCATGTGCATGCGGTAGCCGCGGTGGGCGGTGCGGTCCATGTCCATGGTGGTGTTGCTGGAGCTGGGCACGACCATGCTGGGCACGACCATGCCGGACACGACCATGGTGGTGTTGCTGGAGCCGGGCACGACCATGCTGGGCATGACCATGCCGGGCACGACCATGGTGGTGTTGCTGGAGCCGGGCAGGACCATGCTGGGCACGACCATGCTGGGCATGACCATGCCGGGCACGACCATGCTGGGCACGACCATGGTGGTGTTGCTGGAGCCGGGCACGACCATGCTGGGCACGACCATGCCGGGCATCACCATGGCTTCGGTGATCAGGCTGTCCAGAGCACCGCGATGGAGCCGACGAACCTCGGCGCCGGCTGGGCGTCCCCGGCTGCCCGGACCGGTTTGGCGATCGCGCTCAGTTCCATAGCGCTATCGCTGTTCTGGCGGCGTCCCGTTCCCAAGATGGGTGCTATTCCAGAGGCCAGCGCGGGTCGGTGGAGTTGGCTGCCGTCGCGACGGATCTTCGGACCTGAGCGGTGACCTCCGCCAAAAGTTCGGGTACCCGTCCGCACTTTGGCCTCCCCTCGCGAAGGATGTCGGGGCCCGGCCGGATGTCTGCACCGCCGTTCCGCGGGAGCCTTCGAGGTTTGGTTGTGCCGATCCGCCCGCGAGGGGGCGTGGGTGAGAGCCTTTAGCGCTGACCTGGGTAGGGCAGCAGTGCCATCTCGCGAGCCGTCTTGATGGCCAACGCGACTTGGCGCTGCTGCTGCACTGTTATTCCGGTCACGTTGCGGGACCGGATTTTCCCGCGTTCGGAAATGAATTGGCGCAACGTGGCCGTGTCCTTGTAGTCAACCTGCTCAATACCCAAGCTGGCCAACAAATTCCGGCGCTTCTTGGGAGTTGCCGGCTCGCGTCGTTTGGCCTTCACCAGCTGGACTTGTGTATGCCGGGCAGCTGCCCCTGATGTGCGAGTTCACGAACGCGCACGCGGGACAACCCGAATTTCCGCAGATGTCCGCGGGGCCGGCCGTCGATCGCGTCGCGATTGCGCACCCGGACTGGGCTGGCGTCTCGCGGTTGGCGGGCCAACTCAGCCTGGGCCGCGATCCTAACCTCGGATGGGGTGGTCGGTGATTTGATGATCCGTTTGAGCTCTGCGCGCCGCTCGGCATAGCGGGCAACGATGACGCGACGTTTCTCGTTCTTGGCGATCTTTGATGTCTTGGCCACGTTTCAGCGCTCCTCGCGGAAGTCGACATGTTTGCGGACTACCGGGTCGAACTTGCGTAGCTTCAACCGGTCAGGGTCGTTCCGTCGGTTCTTTCTTGTGACATAGGTGTATCCAGTGCCCGCCGTGGAGCGCAGCTTCACTAACGGACGGATCTCGTTGCGCGCCATCAGATTTTCTCCCCGGCGCGACGAAGGCGGGCAACCACGGCCTCGATACCGTCGCGGTCGATGACCTTAATGCCCTTTGCGCTGACGCGCAGCGTGACTCGGCGGCCCTCGGAAGGCAACAGGTAGGTCTTGCGTTGGATGTTGGGATTCCAGCGACGGCGAGAGCGACGGTGTGAATGCGACACCGTGTTGCCGAAGCCGGGTGAGCGGCCCGTGACCTGGCAATGAGCTGACATGCCCCTCCTTCAGATGCCTTAATGACAATGATTTTCGACAAGCCTGAGCCCAGACTGTAGCGTGAATGCGCCGTAAGTGAAAATCATTACCAATAAGGAGCATGGTGCGTACTCCAGTTGTCGTTGTGGCCGGACAGAACGACTCCCATGACATCGGCGAAGTGTTGCTCGCCAGTGTCGGCACGGCGTTGGTGGAGCATCGGTTCGATGGGCACGTCGTGCACCGCAGGACGACCATGCTGCAGGGTGGGAGCGCGGTTGCCGAGGACGCCGTGCTCGAACTTGCCCACGGATGTCTGTCCTGCACGGTGCGCTACGACTTGCTCGAACACCTACGCCGACTGAGCCGTCACCCGGATGTGGATCGCATTGCCGTCCGGCTGGGTCCATGGATGGAACCAGAGCCTGTCTGCTTTGCGATCGTTCGCTCGCCGGCGGCTCGTGAGGTCTCGGTGTCTGCGGTCGTTACCCATGTCGACACACAGAGATGGCTCAATCAAGCGATAGGTGAGGATGAACTCGACGACGGACGGACCACGGCCCAGGTAGTTGTCGGACAGGTCGAGTTCGCCGATGTCCTCGTCCTCACGAGTCCGGATCCAGACACGCTCGAGGTGTGCCGCAGGTTGGCTCCCCGGGCTCGGATCACGGTAGGCACGGATCGGTTGGACCTGGCTCTAGCTCACCTGGAATCCGATGCGCGACGTGGCCGCAGTGACCATCCGCACGGACCGTTGCTGGCTGGGCAGCCGCCGCTGGGCGGTAACGGATCGGTTCGTCTTCTGGAATTCCAGGCTCGCCGCCCTTTTCATCCGCGCCGTCTGCACGACGCGGTCGACTTGTTGATGGATGGAGTGATCCGTAGCAAAGGGCGCCTGTGGTTGGCCAGCCAGCCCGAACGGGTGATGTGGTTGGAGTCTGCCGGCGGCGGGATGCGTGTTTCGCAAGCCGGAAAGTGGTTGGCGTCCATGACCTCTAGTGAGATTGCCTACGTCTCCCCGGAACGGCGCGCAATCGCCGATCTGATCTGGGATCACCGCCACGGTGACCGACATACGTCGATGACCGTGCTGGTATGTGGGGCGGACCCGGGAGAAATACTCGACGCGTTGCGCGCCGCTTTGCTCACCGACCACGAGATGAACCACCCCGACGAATGGCCGCGCTACGAGGATCCTTTCGGGGATTGGCATGTCGACCCGTGTGATGAGGGAGCCCGAACCGGACAAACCGGGATTGGGAGCCGTCACGGCGGTGTCAGCGAGGACTGACCTGACCGCACGCGCATCCTGGCATGATCGGACTCATGAGCATCGACGTTGTCTACACAGCAGAGTCCACAGCCACCGGGGGAGGCCGCGACGGCCACGTGAAATCCATCGACGGCAAGATCGACCTCGATACCCGTCCTCCCAAGGAGATGGGTGGTAGCGGCGAAGGGATAAACCCCGAACTGTTGTTCTCGGCCGGCTACGCGGCCTGCTTCCTTGGCGCGTTGCGGTTGGTCGCCAAGAGCGAGAAAGTCGAGCTCGACGACGCCAGCGGCATCACCGCCAAGGTCGGAATCGGCAAGGATTCCGAGGGCGGCTTCGGGCTGACCGCCGAGATGATCGGCTACCTGCCCGGCCTCGAGCAGGGAGTCGCCGACGATCTGATGAAGAAGGCGCACGGTGTCTGCCCGTATTCGAAGGCCACGCGCGGCAATATCGATGTCAAGCTAGCGGCCAAGGTGTGACGTGAAGCTCCTTGCGGTCGGTCTCGCAGTGGGCACGGGGCTGGCCCTTGCGCCGGCCGCTCCGGTGTCGGCGCGGCCGTCCGATCCAGGCGTGGTGAACTACGCGGTGCTTCCCAAGGGTTCGGTCAGTAACATCGTCGGCGCACGCCTGGGGTTCGAGTGGACCTTCGCCAACCCCTTCCAGTCGTTCTATGTCGACAACCCCGCGTGCAACAACTGGGCGGACATCGGACTGCCTGAGGTGTACAACGACCCTGACCTCGCGGCGTTCAACGGTGCCGTGGCACAGGAATCCGCCACCGACATGGCGCACCTGGTGAAACAGGCGATCGGCGTGTTCGCCACCTCCGACGCTGCCGACCGAGCCTTCGGCCGTGTGGTCGACCGGACTGCGGGGTGCAACGGCCAGACGACGGCCATGCATCTGGACAACTTCACAACCGAGGTGTGGACGTTCAGCGCAGGTCCGACGACCGCGACCGAGGCGGACTGGGTAAAGCAGAAAGCGGGAACCGACCGGAGGTGCTTCGTGACCACCCGAAAAAGGGAGAACGTTCTCTTGCAGGCCAAGGTGTGTCAATCGGGAAACGGCGGTCCCGCGGTCAACGTGCTCGCCGGAGCCATGCAGAACACCCTCGGGCAGTAGCGTGGGGGCGTACGCCCGAGCAATTCGGGTACAAGTCACCGACACGTCATCGGCTGATCGCGGGATCATCGATGGCACCGTCTGGAAGATGGGTTACACAATCAGCGATCGTTCCTGACCCGGAGGCCGCCTGAAATGTTCAGCACCATCGCATGCGAGGGTGCCAGCGTCGACTCCGTTGAACTGGCCAGCGCAGCGGTCGCCGCCGAGCATCTGGTCGACGGTTGTTTGACCTCCGGTCCCGTCGGCAGGGTTGGCCTGGAGATCGAGGCGCACTGTTTCGATCTGGCCGCCCCGTCCCGGCGGCCTGGGTGGGGCGAATTGATGGAGACGATCTCGACGCTTCCACCGCTGCCGGGCGGTAGCGCGGTCACTGTCGAACCCGGTGGCGCCGTGGAGTTGTCAGGTCCGCCGTGCAGCGGTGCGGTGACTGCAATCTCGGCGATGAGATCGGACCGGTCCGTGCTGCGCGCGGCTTTTGCGCAGGCCGGCTTCGGCCTGGTGCTGTTGGGTGCGGATCCACTTCGGCGGGCGGCACGGGTGAATCCCGGGGCGCGCTATCGCGCCATGGAGGAGTTCTTCCGTGCCAGCCAGACCGGTGCCGCGGGCGCAGCGATGATGACCTCGACGGCCTCGATTCAGGTGAACATCGAGGCAGGTCCCAGGCCGCGATGGGCTGATCGGGTGCGGTTGGCCCACGCTTTGGGACCGACGATGATCGCGATGGCGGCTAACTCCCCCATGCTCGGCGCCAAATTCACGGGCTGGGGGTCCACCCGCCAGCGGGTCTGGAGCCAACTGGACTCGGCGCGTTGCGGGCCGATCCTGGGAGAGAGCGGCGACGACCCTGCCGACGACTGGGCGCGCTACGCGTTGCGCGCGCCGGTCATGCTGGTGCACAACCCGGATCCGACGCCGGTGACGCAGTGGGTCCCGTTCGCGGACTGGGCCAACGGGCGGGTGCCGCTCGGTGAGCGTCGACCCACGATCGCCGATCTGAACTACCACCTGACCACATTGTTCCCGCCGGTACGCCCGCGCGGATTCCTCGAAGTCCGCTACCTGGACAGCATGCCGGACTCCATTTGGCCCGCCGTCGTTTTCACCCTGACCCCTGTGCTGGATGACCCAGCGGCCTCCGACGTCGCGGCCGAGTTGACCGAATCGGTGGCGACCGCGTGGGACCGTGCCGCCCAGGTCGGTCTCGGCGACCGGTACCTGCGTGCCGCCGCCCTGGGCTGCGTGCAGGTGGCCGCTGAACGGGTGCCGCCCGAACTCGAGGAGCCCATGCAACTGCTGATGCGATCGATCGAGCAGGGCCGCAGCCCGGCCGACGACTTCGCCGACCGAGCGGTCCGCCGCGGCGTCGCCGGAGCGATCACATACCTGGCACAGGAGGAGCTGTGAGAGCGCCCGAGCTGCTCGCCGGCGAGTTGACCGCTGCGAGGAACCGTACGTTGCGGCTTGTCGCCTTCGACGACGCCGAGGTGTGTCGGCAGTACGACCCGCTGATGAGCCCATTGGTCTGGGATTTGGCCCATATCGGCCAGCAGGAGGAATTGTGGCTGCTCCGCGGCGGCAACACGGATCGGCCCGGCCTACTGGCCCCACAGGTGGACAAGCTCTACGACGCGTTCGTGCACTCGCGGGCCAGCCGGGCAGACCTACCGCTGCTGCCCCCCGCTGACGCCCACGCCTACTGCGCGACGGTCCGCGGGCGGGCACTCGATGTCCTGGACGCGCTGCCCGACGGGCACCCCGACGAGTTCGCTTTCGCGCTGGTGGTCAGCCATGAGAACCAGCACGACGAGACCATGTTGCAAGCGCTCAATCTGCGGTCCGGGGCGCCGCTGCTCGACCGTGGCACCGTGTTGCCCGCGGGACGGGCCGGATTGGCCGGGACCTCGGTTCCGGTGCCCGCAGGCGAGTTCATTCTCGGCGTGGACGCCGCAACGGAACCGTACTCGCTGGACAACGAGCGGCCCGCTCACGTCGTCGATATTCCCGCCTTCCGTATCGGCCGGGTCCCGGTGACGAACGGCGAGTGGCAGAACTTCATCGACGACGGCGGATATCACAAGCGGCGCTGGTGGTCGGTGACCGGCTGGGCCCACCGCGAGCAGGCTGGCCTGACGGCTCCGCTGTTCTGGAACGCCGACGGCTCCCGAACCCGCTTCGGCTACGTCGAGGACATCCCGGCCGACGAACCTGTCCAGCACGTCACCTATTTCGAGGCCGAGGCCTACGCGGCCTGGGCGGGCGCGCGGCTGCCCAGCGAGGCGGAGTGGGAAAAAGCCTGCGCATGGGATCCGCAGACCCATTCCCGGCGGCGATACCCTTGGGGTGCCGGGCAACCCACCGCTGAGTTGGCCAATCTCGGGGGTGAGGCGCTACGGCCGGCGCCAGTCGGCGCATATCCCGCCGGGGCGTCGGCCTACGGGGCCGAACAGATGCTGGGCGACGTGTGGGAGTGGACGACCTCACCGCTGCGGCCGTGGCCCGGCTTCAACCCGATGATCTACGACCGGTACTCCGAACCCTTCTTCGACGGTGACTACCGGGTGCTGCGCGGCGGTTCATGGGCCGTCGCGCCGGGCATCCTGCGCCCCAGCTTCCGCAACTGGGACCATCCGATCCGCCGGCAGATCTTCGCCGGTGTGCGACTGGCCTGGGACGCGCATGTGTAGGCATCTGGGCTGGCTCGGCGCCCCGGTGTCGGTGGCCTCGCTGCTTCTCGATCAGCCCTCGGGGCTTCTGGTCCAGTCTTACGCACCGCGCCGCCAGCAGCACGGACTGATGAACGCTGACGGTTGGGGCGTCGGCTTTTTCGATCCTGGACGGCAGGAGAGCGGTGCCTCGCGGGGCGGCTCGGACGGCACTGCCGAGGGCGGTACCGGGGACGCCGTTGCCCGGCGGTGGCGCAGCGCCGCACCGCTGTGGGGTGACACTTCTTTCGCCTCGGTAGCGCCCGCGCTGATCAGTCGATGCGTGGTGGCCGCGGTGCGATCAGCGAGCGTGGGCATGGCGATCGAACCGTCAGCCTCGGCGCCGTTCACCGACGGGATCTGGTTGCTGTCGCACAACGGAATCGTCGACCGGACGGTACTGCCGGCGTCGGTGCATGCGGAGTCGACCAACGACAGCGCTCTGCTGGCGGCCCTCATATTTGAACGCGGTTTGGACGCGCTCGCCGACACCGTCGCCGAAGTGGCTACCGACGACCCGAACGCCCGGTTGAACATATTGGCCGCCAACGGTTCCCGGCTTGTTGCCACGACATGGGGCGACACCCTGTCGGTTCTGTGCCGAGACGACGGCGTCGTGCTGGCCAGCGAACCCTACGACGACGATCCCGCCTGGCAGGACATTCCCGACCGCCACCTGGTGGAGGTCACCGATATGCGCGTGCAACTGACGCAGCTGGAAGGACCACGATGACCGCTTCTCGCTGGTCGATCTCCAACTACCTGGCCGCCGACGCCGCCGAACAAGCGCTGCGCTTCGACGTCCGTGATGGACTCACCCAGAAACCGAAATCGTTGCCACCCAAGTGGTTCTACGACTCGGTGGGAAGTGACCTGTTCGACCAGATCACCCGGCTGCCCGACTACTACCCCACCCGGGCCGAGGCGCAGA
This sequence comes from Actinomycetes bacterium, assembly GCA_022601135.1. GTDB lineage: Bacteria > Actinomycetota > Actinomycetes > Mycobacteriales > Mycobacteriaceae > Mycobacterium. The sequence goes on from JAHZJB010000050.1 coordinate 81,847, forward strand.
TCCTGGTCCGGCATGCGGACGAGATCGCGGCCGTCTCGGGTGCCGACACACTGGTCGAGTTGGGCAGCGGCACGTCGGAGAAGACACGGATGCTGCTCGATGCCCTGCAGGACCGCGGATCATTGCTGCGCTTCATCCCCTTCGACGTAGACTCCAGCGTGCTGACTGCAGCGGGCGCGGCCATCGGGCGAGAGTATCCGGGCGTCGAGATAGCCGCGGTGTGTGGCGATTTCGAAGAGCACCTGGGCAAGATCCCCAACGGGGGCCGTCGGCTGGTGGCGTTTCTGGGGTCCACGATCGGCAACCTGACGCCCGTTCTGCGCTCCGGCTTCCTGGCCTCGGTGGCCGACATGCTGGCGCCTGGCGACTCGCTGCTGCTGGGCACCGATCTAGTCAAGGACGCGGGCAGGCTGGTCCGGGCATACGACGACAGCGCCGGGGTGACGGCGCGGTTCAACCGCAACGTGCTCGCGGTGGTGAATCGTGAGCTCGGCGCCGATTTCGACGTCGACGCGTTCGACCATGTCGCCCGTTACAACGACGCTGAGGAACGCGTGGAGATGTGGTTGAGGTCGACTCGCGCTCAGCGCGTCCACATTCCCGCGCTCGGCCTGGATGTGGACTTCGCCGCGGGCGAGGAAATCCTCACCGAGGTGTCGTGCAAGTTCCGGCGGAGCGGAGTGGACGCCGAGTTGGCTGCCGCCGGATTACGCCGCACCCACTGGTGGACAGACGATTTCGGTGATTTCGGCGTGTCGCTCTCGGTGCGATGAGGAAGTTGGCAACGTGAGGCTCGCCGAGGCCTGGCGCGCCGCGCGGCCATCGGTCGCCGGCGTGCATGTTGACAGTGCGGCCTGCTCGCGGCAGAGCTTCGCGGTTATCGACGCGGCCGCCCGGCACGCCCGTCACGAGGCGGAGCTGGGTGGTTATGTCGCCGCCGAGGCCGCGGCCCCGGCACTCGACGCGGGCCGTGCCGGGCTACGGGCGCTTACCGGGATGCCGGGCGCCGATGTCGTCTTCACCACCGGATCCCACAACGCGCTCGACATCCTGCTGGGCGAGTGGACCGGTGACCGCACGCTGGCTTGTCTGCCGGGAGAGTTCGGTCCCAATCTGGCGCTCATGGCGCTGCGCGGATTCGAGGTTCGCACCCTGCCGGTCGACGGTTCGGGCCGGCTCGACGTCGATGCTGCCGCCGTTGCACTGGCAGCGGATCCACCGCCGCTCGTCCACTTCACCGTTCTCGGCAGTCACAGCGGCATAGTGCAGCCGGCTCACGACATGCTGCTGGTGTGTCGAGAACTCGGAGTCCCGATGATTGTCGACGCCGCACAGGGATTCGGACATCTGGACTGCGCAGGCATCGGCGCCGACGTGCTGTATTCCTCGGCGCGGAAATGGGCGGCGGGTCCACGCGGCGTGGGGATGCTGTCCGCCCGAGCCGGGTGGCTGTCCGAATCCACCTTGCTGCGAATGAGCTACGCGGAGAAAAATGTCGGCCTGCACGTCGCATTCTCGGCAGCGCTGGGCGAGCACCTGGCGGCAGGTGCGCACAACATTCAGGCCAGGCTGCGTGAGGTGGGGGCCGCTACGCGGACCGCGCTCGCGTCCGTGACCGGATGGACCGTCATCGAGCCCGTCGACGAGCCGAGTGCCATCACCACGCTGCGCCCGCCCGACGGTGTCGATCCGTCAGCGGTGCGGACCCGGCTGCTCGCCGAGCATTCCATCGTGACCACTGACCTTGGCCTGGAGCGTGCGCCACTGGAGATGACCCGCCCCGCACTGCGGGTTTCGCCCCACGTCGACGCCACCGACGCCGACCTCGAAGCGCTCGCCGAAGCATTGCACGCGGTCACGCGGTCATGCGGTGACAGCCGGTGAGCACACCCCGTCGCTGCGAGAGCGCGTGTCTGCACAGCGGCGCGCCGCAAAAGGTGTACGGGAACGCGCGCTCGCCGCGACCTCCGCAGCCTCTTACGCCGGCTTGTGGGCGCTGAGCAGGAACGCCGGAACCTTCATCCGGCCCCGTTCGTCCGTCCGGTGAGCCGGCATCTGCACCGTGGCGTTCCGCATCGGTATCGCGTTGGCGTGAATGAACGCCGGGCGGATCTCGTCGATATGCCAGTATTTGCCGACCGCTGCCCGCAGCTCGTCTTCAGTCACCTCGTTGGGCTTGACCTCGAGTTCTGCAGGAAAGGCCCCACGGGCGAACACCAGGATGAAGTAGGAGGCACCCGGCGCGGCCGCCCGGAAAACCGACCGTTGATAGCCGTCGCGGCCTTCGACAGGCAGCGAATGGAACAGCGTCGAGTCGATGATCGTATTGAAACGACCGTCGAAACCGGTGAAGGTCGTGATGTCGTCCTGCACGAAGGTGGCCCGGGATAGTCCGCGATCCCGCGCGGCTTTGGTGGCTGCCGCGACCGCGCTCTGTACGAGCTCGATGCCGACGACCGTGTATCCGTCGGCAGCCAGGGCCAGCGACAATTCCGCGTGTCCGCAGCCGGCGTCCAGCACGTCGCTGTGCACTTTTCCGGCGTTGATCAGGGCGGCGAGCTCTGGCTGTGGTTCGCCGATGTTCCACGGCGGCTCCCCGTCGAACTCGCTGGAGCCATCGTAGGCGGCGTCCCAGTTCATCATTTCGGCGTTCATCGCGTCGGCCACGGCGCAGACGATACGCCGTGTGCACTCAGTCAGGCAGATCCCAGGTATGTACCGGATCGTTGGAGTGCATCCGTTCGCAGTACAACCGCAACATCTCGGCGAGTGCATCGGGACGGCTCAATCCGCGATCCTGTAGCGCGCCGGCCGCGGCTGACTGCCAGGCCGCACCGTTGCGGCCCGTCTTGGCGCGTCCCTCGATGACACCGAGGTAGCGGTCGCGTACGTCGGAAGCGACCTCCCAGCGGCGCAGTCCCTCCTCGGCCATCGGCAGGAGTTGCCGTAGGACCAATTCGTCGGGTGTGACTTCCCCCAGCGCCGGCCAGTACAGCCGGGCGTCCATACCGTGTCGTGCCGCAGCCTCGAAATTGGCTTCTGCGGCAGCGAAAGTCATCTTCGTCCACAGTGGACGGTCATCCTCGGACATCGTCCGCAGCACTCCGTAGTAGAAGGCGGAGTTGGCCATCATGTCGAGCACTGTCGGCCCCGCGGGAAGCACCCGGTTCTCTACGCGGAGATGAGGGCGGCCGACCCCCCCGTGTTCGACGACGTCGTACACCGGCCGGTTCCAGCGATAGATGGTGCCGTTGTGTAGCCGCAGTTCTGACAGCCGGGGAGCGCGTCCCTGGGCAAGCTCGGCCACCGGGTCCTCGTCGGAGAGCTCCGGCAGCAGCGATGGGAAGTAGCGCACGTTCTCTTCGAACAGGTCGAAGATCGACGTGATCCAGCGTTCGCCGAACCACACCCGGGGGCGCACCCCTTGGGCTTTGAGTTCGTCGGGGCGGGTGTCGGTGGCCTGTGCGAACAACTCGATCCGCGTCTCCGCCCACAGGCGGTGGCCGAAGAAAAACGGCGAGTTGGCACCCAGCGCCAGCTGCGGACCGGCCAGCACCTGTGCGGCGTTCCAGTTGTTGGCGAATTCCGCCGGTGAGACCTGCAGGTGCAGCTGCATGCTGGTGCAGGCGGACTCGGGTGCGATGGAGGCGGTCTGCAGGCTGAGTCGCTCGGGGCCGTCGATGTCGATCATGATGTCCTCGCCGCGGGCGGTGAAGATGGAGTCGTTGAGCGCCTGGTAGCGGGTCGACTCGCTCATCCAGCGTCCGGAAAGGTGCTCGGGCAGCAGAGTCGGCAGGATTCCGATCATCACGATGTGGGCGCCGTCGTTGTTGGCTTTGACTTCCGCGGCATTGAGGCTGGCGCGGATCTCGTCCTCGAGTTCTAATGCGGCCCGCCCGGGCAGTCGGCGGGGTGGCACGTTGAATTCGATGTTGTAGGCGCCCAGCTCGGTCTGGTAGGCCGGATCGGCGATCGAGGCGAGGACCTCGGAGTTGGTCATCGCGGGCTGGTAGTCGGAGTCGACCAGGTTGCATTCGATCTCCATGCCGGTCAGCGGCTTCTTGAACTCGAAGCTGGACTGGGCGAGCATGGTCTCGAAGACATCGAGGGAAAGTTGCACCTTGCGCCGGTATTCACGGCGGTGCGCGCGACTGAATTCGGCCCGCTTCAATTCCTCGCCCACCCCGCCATTGTCGGCGAGCGCGCGTAGTAACAGGGTTATGTCGCGTGTTGTGGCTCAGAATCGCGACGTCCCCCTGTTGTCGTTAGAGGGCTTGGTGTCCCAAGACAACGAGGAGGACGTCGTGGTCAACGATAATGCTTTGTCCCGTGGAGATAGACGG
>JAHZJB010000001.1 GCA_022601135.1 Actinomycetes bacterium
GATCTCGTCGGCCTCGTTGATCTCGATTTCGTCGGCCTCGTCGGCCTCGTCGGCCTCGTTGATCTCGATTTCGTCGGCCTCGTCGACGTCGGTCTCGTCGGCCTCGTCGGTCTCGATCTCGTCGGCCTCGGTTTGAGACCCGGCCTCGTCCTCGGCGGGCTCAGACCCTGCCTCGGCGTTGTCGACGGCGTCCTCGGCAGCCAGGACCGCGTCGGTCTCGGTTCCTTCGGGTTGCTCTTCTACCGCCGCAGTCGCCGCGGGCGGAGGCGGGTCGTCGTCGCGGATGATCGGAATCTCACCGGTGAGTTCGGCGACGGACACCGCATCGGACTTGCCACGCCGACGGCGGCGCCTGCCGCCCGCCGGGGGCGCACCGATCGAGCCGTTCTTGGCCAGCAACTCCGCGACCGAGATCGGTCGGGTGCCGCTAGAGCTGTCATCTGATCCAGTCATCGCCTGTCGCCTTTGAGCGTCGTTACGTCACCGTCCAGCATTACGTATGGACATCTTCTGTGAGGCCGATTCTCCGGCGCCGCCGACGAGGGCCGTTCCGTCGGCTTCGCTGTCCAGCTTCCGCAGGATCAGTCCCTCCCGCAACGCCCAGGGGCAAATGTCGACACTCCCGATACCGAGCGCCTTCATACTTGCCTCCGCCACCAGGGCGCCCGCCACGATCTGCGGCGCACGATCTGCGCTCACCCCTTCCAGTTCGGCACGGTCGGACGCGGTCATCCTAGAGATGAAATTTATGAGTTGATGAAGACCTTGCGCGGTCAGCGTCCGTTTGACCCGTGGGCCCGCACCCGACGGCGCCGCTCCGGTCAGCCGGGCGAGCGAGCGGAACGTCTTCGAAGTCGCCACGGCGAGATCGGGGCTGCCCGCCTCCGCGATCACGACTCCGGCCTCGGACAACTCGCTTGCCAGCCAGTCCCGAAGCATGGCTACTCGCCGCCGGCCGGGCGGATCGTCGGGCAACCACTCCCGCGTCATACGGCCGGCGCCGAGCGGCAGCGACAGAGCCACGTCGGGCTCCTCGTCGACGCCGCTGGACAGTTCCAGCGACCCGCCGCCGATATCGATGTTGATGATGCGCCCCGCGCTCCACCCGTACCACCGGCGTACCGCCAGGAACGTCAGCCGGGATTCGTCCACCCCGCTGAGCACCCGCAGCGCGACCCCGGTCTCGGACTTGACCCGGGCCAACACGTCCTCGGAGTTCTTGGCGTCACGAACCGCGGAGGTGGCGAACGCCATCAGCTCCGAACACCCCGAGCTGGTGGCGATCTTGGCCAACTCATCGACGGTGCCCACCAGCTTGTCGGCGCCCCGGCGAGTGAGCTTTCCCGAGCTGTCGATCGCCTCGGCCAGCCGCAGCGACGCCTTGGTGGAGCTCATCGGGGTCGGGTGCCCACCGCGCCGCGCGTCCACGACCAAGAGATGAACGGTGTTGCTGCCCACGTCGAGCACGCCTAGTCGCACCCGACCAACTTAATGGGTCTACGGTGGGAAACCGTGAGTGGATCGCCCGGTGAGGTCGAGCTGGATTTCGCCCGCGAATGGGTGGAGTTCTACGACCCCGACAATCCCGGGCATCTGATCGCCGCGGATATGACGTGGCTGTTGTCGCGCTGGACCTGCGTGTTCGGTACGCCCGCCTGCCAGGGCACTGTCGAGGGCCGGCCGGATGACGGATGCTGTTCACACGGAGCGTTTCTGTCCGACGACGACGACCGCGCACAACTCGACGACGCCGTCAAACTGCTCACCGCCGAGGATTGGCAGTACCGTGAGAAGGGCCTGGGCAAGAAGGGCTATCTCGAAATGGACTCCTACGAGGACAAACCCAGCCTGCGCACCCGAAAGTACAAGGGCGCCTGCATCTTCCTGAACCGTCCCGGGTGGCCCGGCGGCATCGGCTGCGCGTTGCACAGCAAAGCGCTCGAAATCGGGGTGGAACCGCTGACCCTCAAACCCGAAGTCTGTTGGCAGCTGCCGATCCGGCGTACCCAGGAATGGATCACCCGACCCGACGACACCGAGGTGCTCAAGACGACGATCACCGAATACGACCGTCGCGGCTGGGGCGAGGGCGGGACCGATCTGCATTGGTACTGCACCGGCGATCCGGCCGCCCACGTGGGCGCCAGACAAGTTTGGCAAACCTATGCACCCGAGCTCACCGAACTGCTCGGCGAGAAGGCTTATGGAGAACTGGCGGCAATGTGTAAGCGCCGCAGCAGTTTAGGCCTCATCGCCATCCACCCCGCAACCCGGGCCGCCGAAAAGCGATGCGGGGACTGAAAGACAGTTTCGCGCACGCCTCGGAGTTCAACCCTCCAGTTTGTAACCCAGGCCACGCACGGTGACCAGGAGCACCGGGTTGGCCGGATCCTCCTCGATCTTGCTGCGTAACCGCTTGACGTGAACGTCGAGGGTCTTGGTGTCCCCGACGTAGTCGGCACCCCAGACCCGGTCGATGAGCTGCCCGCGGGTGAGCACCCGGCCGCTATTGCGCATCAAGAATTCCAAGAGGTCGAACTCTTTGAGCGGCAGGGTAATCGACTGTCCGTTCACGCTGACCACGTGCCGCTCCACGTCCATCCGCACCGGTCCGGCCTCAAGCACGTTGACTCCGTCGATTCCGTCGTCCGAATCCGTGCCACGGCGCAGCACGGCCCGGATGCGAGCGATCAACTCGCGCGCGGAGTACGGCTTGGTGACGTAGTCGTCAGCGCCGAGCTCAAGGCCGACGACCTTGTCGATCTCGCTGTCGCGGGCGGTCACCATGATGACCGGGACGCTGGAGCGCAACCGCAGCTGTTTGCAGACGTCGGTGCCGCTCATCCCCGGCAGCATCAGGTCCAACAGCACGATGTCGGCGCCCGTACGCTCGAATTCGGCCAACGCCGAAGGCCCGTCGGTCACCACGGTCGCCTCGAAACCCTCTTTGCGGAGGAGAAAGGCCAACGGGTCGGCCAGGGACTCCTCGTCCTCCACGATCAGCACGCTGGTCACTACACCCAGTCCTCTCGTTCCTCATGGACATCTGTGTCTTCTTCGGAGTAGGCCGGGATCGACAAGGTGAACGTCGAACCCGTACCCGGCTGACTCCACAGCCGAATGGAGCCGTTGTGATTGGCTGCGACGTGCTTGACGATCGCCAGCCCCAGCCCGGTGCCTCCGGTGGCCCGGGACCGCGCCTGGTCGACGCGGAAGAATCGTTCAAACACCCGTTCCTGATCGCCGCGCGCGATGCCGATACCCCGGTCGGTGACCGCGATCTCGATGTCCTCGCCGCGCCGGCGGCGACTGATCGACACGGAGGATCCGTGGGGCGAGTAGGCGATTGCGTTGGAGACCAGGTTTGCGATGGCGGTAACCAGCAGCGCCTGATCGCCGAACACCCGGAAGCCCGTCGGGGCGTCGGTGTTTACGGCGATGTCAGCGTTGTCGGCTGCGACCTTGTGGCGCGACAGCGCCTCGGCGACCACGACGTCGACGTCGACCGACTCCAGGTCGGGCAGTCGCTCGGCGCCCTGCAGCCGCGACAGTTCGATCAGCTCGCCTACCATGTCGGCCAGCCGATTGGATTCGGTGACCATCTTCTCAGCAAAGTGCCGGATCGTCTCGGGGTCGTCCCCGGAGGCCAGGATCGCCTCGGCCAGCACGCCCATCGCCCCGACCGGTGTCTTGAGCTCGTGGCTGACGTTGGCCACGAAGTCCCGGCGGGTGGCTTCCATCCGTGCGTGCTCGGACTGATCATCGACGTAGACCACCGCAAACCGCCGGTCGTCCTCGGTCAGCAACCGGACATGGCCCCGCACCGAGAGCCCGGACCTGCCCGGTCGGCTGGGTTTGCGCGGAGACAGGTCGACCTCGCCGTCGTCTCCGGTGTTCAACGTGCGCTGAGCGGCCAGCCAGGCACGGTCGTCGAGGAGGCGGTCACGCACCAGGCCGAGTTCCTTGGCCCGTTCGTTGGTGTAGACGACGTCGCGGTACGTGTCGACGACCACGATTCCCACGGGGGACTGCGCCACCACGTGCTCGAGCATCTGCGAAATGGTGATGCCCGGCTGCTGGGTGTCGCGCCGAGTCTGGCGTTCACGGAGTTTGGGCGCCAGCGCCACGCCGCACGCCACACCGATCGACAACGCCAGCAGTGCCACGATCGCTGCAACCAACAGCGCCGATACGACACTCACGCGAAAAGCGTACGCATTCGGTGAACGTCATCCCAACCGTGCGGGGCCAATTCGGCACACGTCACAGCACCAAACGCAGATGTTCGGGTAGGCGTACCCGGTTGTTCACCCGTTGTTCGCCGGATGAGGAGGCCGATGCCGCGCGGGCGGTTACTTGGCACCCTGGGCGGCCACCGCCGCCGCGCCGGCCGCAGCGGCCTCGGGATCCAGGTATCTTCCGCCCGGAACGGTCGGCGTGAGGTCGACATCCAGGTCATAACGCAGCGGGATACCCGTGGGGATGTTCAGTCCCACCACGTCCTGGTCGGACATCCCGTCCAGGTACTTGACCAGCGCCCGCAGCGAGTTGCCGTGCGCGGCGATCAGCACCGTCTTGCCCGCCTTCAGATCGGGCACGATCACCTCGGTGAAATACGGCACGAACCGCTCGACCACGTCCTTGAGGCATTCGGTCCGCGGACCACCACCGGGGACGTCCGCGTAGCGCGGGTCGCTGTCTTGGCTGAACTCGCTGCCCGGCTCGATCGCCGGCGGCGGGGTGTCATAGCTGCGCCGCCAGGCCATGAACTGCTCCTCGCCGAACTTGGCCTTGGTCTCGGCCTTGTCGAGCCCCTGCAGGGCACCGTAGTGACGTTCGTTGAGCCGCCAGTCCCGGTGAACCGGAATCCAGTGCCGGTCTGCCTTGTCCAGCGCGACGTTGGCGGTGGTGATGGCTCGTCGCAGCAGCGAGGTGTAGACCACGTCGGGAAGGCGGTCCTGAGCCCTGATCAGCTCACCGGCGCGAACCGCTTCGGCCATGCCCTTCTCGGTCAGGTCGACGTCGACCCATCCGGTGAACAGGTTCAGCGCGTTCCATTCACTTTCGCCGTGGCGGAGGAGGATCAGAGTCGCGGTATCGGCCATGTGCAAATCCTCTCACGATGACGCTCAGGCTTCGTCATGATCGTCGATGAGGTGTTCGAATGCCCGCAGGTTCTTCAGCGATTCGCCGCGCGATACCCGCCACTCCCACTCTTTCTGGATGGACGAGCGAAAACCCAACTCCAGCAATGTGTTGAAGTCGTTGTCGACCGCCTCGAGCACTTGCCCCAGCACCCGGTCGATCTCCTCGGCCGTGACGGACGACAGTGCCATCCGGCCGACGAGGTAGATGTCGCCGGTGTTGTCGAGCGTGTAAGCGACCCCGTAAAGCCTGCGGTTGCGTTTGAGCAGGAACCGGTAGACGCCTTCGTGGTTCTCGTCGGGTTTGCGGCAGACAAACGCCTCTACCCGCAGCGAATGCTCGCCGATGGACAGGATGGTGTTGGTCGTGAGCCTGCGCTCACCCGGCAGCTCGACAACCAGCCCGGGCAGGCTGCCGCGCGCACCCTTGTGATGGGAATACCTCAAGTCGTGCTCTTTGAGCGTCTTCTCGATGACGACCTGGACAGTCGACGAACTCTGGTCTGTCACGCCCGTACCCCCCGCCGCATCGAGAACCGGCGACCGCTGCGTCGCGCCGAGGGCGGGCCCTGACGGCGGGCACGGTGGTCGAAGATCGCGCGCCCGTAGCTGCTCAACAATGTATCGACGGTGTGCCCCCACGAGAACGCGGCGGCGTGCTCACGTGCGGCCCGCCGAATCGGCACCGGATCTCGACGAAACATGTCGCCAATCGCCTTCGCCCAGTCGTCGGTGTCGTGTCCGTCCACCAGAGTTCCGCTGACCCCGTCGCGCACGGCCACCGGCAACCCGCCGACGCCGGCCGCCACCACCGGGGTGCCACAGGCCTGCGCCTCGACGGCAACCAGACCGAAGGATTCCGAATAGCTCGGTACCGCCACCACGTCGGCGGCGCGGTAGACCCGCACCAGATCGTCGCGCGACTGCGGTGGAAGAAACGTCACGCGATCGGCGATACCCAGCTCGGCGGCCAGGTGGACCAAACCGTCCGGGGCCGAGAGGCCAGAGCCAGACGGCCCGCCGGTGATCAACACATGGACTCCCGGCAGCAACGCGGCCGCACGCAGCAGCACATCGGGCGCTTTGAGCGGCTGGATACGTCCGACGAAGGCCACGATCGCGGCGTTTGAGTCCAGGCCCAGCGTCGCGCGGGCGGCCTGGCGATCACCGGGCGTGAAGGTTTGCAGATCGACGCCGGGGTGCACCACATCGATGCGGGCAGGGTCCGCATGATGCAACGAAACCAGTTGCTGGGCCTCACATTCTGTGTTGACGATGAGCCGGTCGGCTTCATCGACCACCTGTTGCTCGCCGACGGAGCGGAGCGGCGGTTCTGGGAAGTCGTCGTGTGCCAGCGAAGAGTTCTTCACCGCGGCGAGAGTGTGGGCGGTGTGCACGAGCGGTACCGCCCAACGATCCGCGGCGAGCCATCCCACTTGTCCGGAGAGCCAGTAATGCGAGTGCACCACGTCGTAGTAACCGGGTTCGTGGCGGGCCTCCGCGCGCAACACACCCGCGGTGAAGGCGCACAGTTGGGTCGGTAGGTCGTTCTTGTCCAGCCCTTCAAACGGCCCGGCCACGACATTGCGCACCAACACCCCGGGAGCCACCGGGATGACCGGCTCATCCGCTGACGAGGTGGCCCTGGTGAAGATCTCCACCTCGACGCCGCGACGGGCCAGTTCAAGCGACGTTTGCAGGACGTAGACGTTCATGCCGCCGGCGTCGCCGGTGCCGGGCTGAGCCAACGGAGAAGTGTGGACCGACACCACCGCCACCCGGCGTGGCAAGGGCATTCCGGAAGGCAGGCCACGTGGATCGGTCGCTGGACGCACACCGTCATGTTTACACCGCGGCATCGCGGCGCCTGCCCGCCCAGTCATCTCCGGCCAGCGGAACTGCGTTGGGCAGGAGCGTTTAGGGTTGCCGACATGACGACACCCCCAGATACGCGCCGGGTCGCCGTGGTCACCGGAGCCAGCGCAGGGATCGGTGAAGCGACCGCAAGAGTTCTTGCTGCGCAAGGGTTTCATGTGATCTGCGTGGCCCGCCGTGAAGCGCCGATCGAGGCGCTGGCCGCCGACATCGACGGAACGGCGATTGTGACGGATATCACCGACGCCGCCGCAGTAGCGGCTCTGGCCGGCCGGCTGGACCGAGTGGACGTGCTCGTCAACAACGCAGGCGGTGCCCGCGGGCTGGAAGCGGTCGCCGATGCTGATGTGGAGCACTGGCGCTGGATGTGGGAGGCCAATGTGCTGGGGACCCTGCATGTCACCCGCGCTTTGCTGCAGAAACTGATCGACTCGGGAGACGGGCTGATCATCACCGTCACCTCCACCGCGGCCATCGAGACCTACGACAACGGATCCGGCTACACCTCCGCCAAGCACGCGCAGGGCATCCTGCACCGCACCTTGCGCAGCGAACTCCTCGGAAAGCCGGTGCGGCTCACCGAGGTAGCACCCGGGATGGTCAAGACGGACTTTTCGTTGCGCCGGTTCGATGGCGACGCGGAACGCGCCGAGAAGGTCTACGCGGACGTGACGCCGCTGGTGGCGGACGACATTGCCGAGGTGATCGGATTCGTCGCCAGCAGGCCGCCACACGTGGACCTGGATTTGATCGTGGTCCGGCCCCGCGACCAGGTCGGTGGCGCCAGCAGTCCCCGATTCAACCGGCGCAGTTAACCGGAGTCCGCACCGCGCCAGAGGTGCCGTCCACTCGGACGATGTCATCCCAGCGCACGATCAACGCCGGATCCGGTGTTTAGCGGCCGGGTCGACCGCTCGCGGGATGTGGGGCGTCCGTCGGCGTGGCGGGTGCGGAATCGGGAAGGTGTTCTGGCCCCTGTTGTCCCGACAGCGCCGACATCGCGGTCCAATCGTCCCAGTCCACCGTCCAATCCCAGATATCGCCGTCGGCGTAGGACAGCTCGATTCGGGTTCCGGTGACCTCGACCGGGTCGCCGTAGAGCGCGCTGTCGAAGTACCGCTCGGCGTCCTCGGTGGACAGGTTGATGCACCCGTTCGTGACGTTGCTATTGCCCTGCGCCGCGGCGCTGGCCGGGTTGGCGTGGATGAACTCACCATTGTTGGAGATCCGCACGGCGAACCGCTCCCGGACGTTGGCGTAACCAGCCGCGGGGTTGGTCATGTAGAAGTCCTCATATTTCTCGGTGACGACGTGGATGCCACTGCGGGTGACGTTGCGATCCACGTCACCCTCGCCATAGCTGCACGGCAGGGTCATGATGACACCTTCGTCGGTGATCACCTCGATTTGGTGAGAGGGGGCATCGGCCTTGACGACCTGGCGGCGTCCCACGGTGAAGTCCAGCGTCGAGTCGGTTACGCCGTACGCGCCGTCGCCGAACGGCACACCGTAGAACTTGGCGTCGACGTGCACGGTGGTGCCCGCCGGGTAGTAGTCCTTGGTGCGCCAGTGCACGCGCGACCCAGCGACCTCGTCGGGCAGCCACGCCCAGCTGCCCTCGACCGGCGGAGTGGTCGTCACAGCCAGCGCTTTCTCCACCGCCGGCCGGTCCTCCTCCTTGATCGCGGCGTCGAACTGCATGATGACCGGCGCCGCGACGCCCACGGTCTGTCCGTCGGCCAGCTGGAATTGGCCACCGACCTGCCGAACCGGGTCCACAGTGGTGAACGAGGCGGAGACGGGCAGCGCCTCGCCGCGGTGGCCGACCACGGTGCCGCTCCAGGTGTAGGAGACCCCGTAGCCCAGCGGCTCGCTGACCGTGAACTCGGTCTTCTCCGGGTTGAGCGTGCCCGCAACGACCTTGCCGTCGGGGTTCTTCAGGGTGATCGCCTGAAACGACCCGTTCGTGACGCCGACCCCGACACGCATGGTCGGCAGGACGTCGAGCGCCCCGTCGGCGGGCTCGTACACCAGCCCGGGCTCCGCGGCAGCGCCCTCGGCGCCTCCGGAGCCGCCCTGGCGCATACATGCCGCGAGCGCACCGGGTGCGACCAGCCCGACCCCGATAGCGGCGAGGGCCCGCCGCCTGGTGACCGACGGCCAGTGGTTTGCATGGCTCACGTGAAATCAGGGTACTTAGATATCGCACCCGATCAGAACCGGTTCGGGTGTGAGTTTGATCCCTAAAACCCGCTGGACACCGTCGCGCACCGTCCTGGCCAGCGCAATGACGTCCGCCGTGGTCGCGTGGCCGCGGTTGGTCAGTGCCAGGGCGTGCTTGGTGGACAGCCGCGCGGGCGCCGAAGCGCCGGGATAGCCCTTGCCGAAACCGGCACGTTCGACCAGCCAGCCGGCGGCCAGCTTGACGCCGCCGGCGGCCGGATAGTTCGGGATGGGGCCGCCGACCGCGGCGACCAGACGTCCGAACTCGGCTTGTGTCACGACCGGGTTGGTGAAGAACGATCCGACGCTCCAGGTGTCGTGGTCGTTCTCGTCGAGCACCATGCCCTTGCCCGCACGTAGCGACAACACCTCATCGCGCACCCGGGCCGGGTCGGCGCGTTGCCCCGGCTCGACGTCGAGTGCCGCGGCGAGTTCGGGGTACCGCAGCGGCGCGCTGCGGCCCGCGGGGTCCAGCGAGAACTCCACCTCCAGCACCACCAACTCCGGGGAATTCTTCAAAAGACTTGTGCGGTAACCGAACTGAAGTACACCCGGAACCACCCAGCGATGCTCACCGGTGCGCCGATCCAACAGCCGGACCCGGCGGATCGTGTCAGCCACCTCCGCCCCATAGGCACCGACGTTCTGCACCGGGGTCGCTCCCGCCGATCCGGGTATCCCCGACAGGCACTCCAAACCCCCCAGCCCGTGCCTCAGCGAGGCAGCGACGACGTCGTCCCACACCGCCCCGGCCTCGGCCCGTACCACCGCACCGTCCACCACGATCCCGGTATTGGCCAGCCGAACGACGGTCAAACCGTTCAGATCATCGGCGAGCACCACATTGGACCCGCCCGCCAGCACCAACGCATCGGGGCCGAGCGCACCTAACGCGGCGACAACCTGATCGGTGGTGGCACAGGTGACCAACCTGTGCGCGACCGGCCCGACGCGCAGCGTGGTGTACGGCGCAAGGGGGACATCCTCTGCCACCGCCGCGCCGCCCGTCGACGAAGTGACCACGGGCGGTAACGGTAGCCTGACCAGCTATGCCGCGCTCGTTCGACATGGCCACCGAATACGACAGCACGGCCGAGCAAGTCCACCGGGCGTTCAGCGACGAAACGTACTGGCTGCTGAGGCTGGGCGATTCCGGCTCCGATCACGCCACGCTCGACGAGCTGGTGGTCGGCACGGACGGAGGGATCCGGATCAGGACCACCCAGACGCTGGGCGTGCACCGCCTCCCCGCGATGGTGACGCAATTCCACCGCGGCGAACTGAGTTTCGTGCGGGAGGAGACGTGGTCGCCGATGGTCAACGGCCGGGCGACCGCGACGGTGGTCGGCAAGATCCCGGGCGCGCCGGCCGGTCTGATCGGTGACGCGGAGCTCGCGCCAGCGACATCCCGGCCGGGAGCGCGGATGGCCGTCACGGCCACCGTCGAGGTTCGGGTCCCGCTGGTGGGCGGCAAGATCGAGACCTTCATCGGCGGCCAATTGGTGCACCTGCTCAGAGCCGAGCGGCGCTTCACCACGGAGTGGATCACCGAGAACAGCTGATCCAGACACTAAAGTGAGGTGTCATGGCCCAGCGTCCAGGCGCGCCGCTCGGTGCGGTCACGCGGGGCACCACAGGCCACAACCGACTTCGCCGCAGCGATCGCTGGCTGGTGCACGAACCCCAGGTCCGCAACGTCTTACAGTCCTGTCCCGATCCGCTCGTCGTCGACCTCGGCTACGGCGAATTGCCGGTGACCACGCTGGAGCTGGCGATGCGGCTTCGTTGGGTCCGCCCCGACGTCCGTGTCGTCGGCCTCGAGATCGAGCCCGACCGAGTACGAATCGGCCGCGCCTCGGCTGCGCCGGGAGTCGAATTCGCCCTCGGCGGTTTCGAATTGGCCGGCCTCCGACCGGTGTTGGTTCGTGCGTTCAACGTTCTTCGCCAATATCCCGCGGAGGCGGTGCCCGACGCGTGGTCGGCGATGCGGGAGGGGCTCGCTCCTGGCGGACTGATCATCGACGGCACCTGCGACGAGCTGGGCCGGTTGTGCTGTTGGGTGCTTCTCGACGCGGCCTCGGTGCTGAGCCTGACGCTGGCGTGCGACCTGTTCACCATCGAGCGCCCGTCTGACCTGGCACAGCGGCTACCCAAAGTGCTGATACACCGCAATGTGCCGGGTCAACCGATCCATGCGCTGCTGCAGGCCGCCGACCACGCGTGGGCCAGCGTCGCCGGCCAGGGCGTATTCGGGCCGCGCGTACGGTGGCGTGCCATGTTGGAAAAACTTGCCGCAGAGGGTTTCCCGACAAAATCACCGCGGCGCAGCCGCCGCGATGGGGTGCTCACCGTGCCATGGTCGGCGGTCGCCCCGATCACCTGAGCAGCGCCCCGGCGGGAACGGGCTTGCCCTCCTGGTCGAGCGGGCCGGCGTCGGCGAGCACGTCATCGAGATCCTCGGCCACCCGGATGTCCAATCCCCGCAGGTGGGCTCGTGGTGTCATGAGCGCCACCACCAGGTAGGCGCCCAGCGATGCGGCAAAGGCGATGAAAGTCGGCCAGCCGTCGAAAGTGGTGTCAAAGACACCGTTGTCGATGTAGAAAATGGTGTTGTCGACGCCGAAGATCGTCGGCGTCATCACAAAGAGCACGAGGCGCACCGCCAGGCCCACCACGATGGCAGCCATCGCAGCGGCAACGGTGCCCCGGCGCCACACCAGCCCCAGCACGAACGGCACGATCAGGCACGCCAGCAACAAGTCGAAGGCAAGCGTGAGCAGGATGCCGGTCTGCTTGACGTACAGCGCGAACAGAATCGACGCGACCGTCATCGGAATCATCATCAGGCGGGTGGCCCGAAGCAGCGGGTCGTACTTGCCCTCGATGTGCACACGGCGGACACCGCCGATGTTGCGGACCGCAACCGAAGCCGTCGCCAGGATCGCGCCGTTGGCAGTGCTCATCGACGCGCCGATGATGCCGCACAGCACGATGATCGTGAGCACCAGCGGAGCGTACTGATCCAGCAGCACGAACAGGACGGGACCCTCGGTGCCCTCCGGCAGGATCGCGGTCGCGGCGAGCGCGATGAGCGCGAACGGGATTCCGATCGTCGCCGCACCCGCGGCGCCGACGAAGCAGGCACGTCGGGCGGTCTCCGGATTCTTGGCCGAAAAGATCCGCTGCATGAAGTCGATCGCGACGATGTCACCGATGCCCAGAGCGATCAACGTCGCCCAGTTGATGGTGGCGCCCTGTGCGGGATCGGTGAGCTGCCCGAAGTCGAAGGGGTCCATGCCCTCGGGGATCGTCAGCCCGTAGGCCACCGACACCCAGATGAGGGTGGCGACCGAACCGACCAGGATGAGCGTCATCTGGACGATCGCGGTGTAGGCGTCGGCGATCATGCCACCGGCGCCGGTGTAGGCCACCACGACGACGGCGATCGCGATGACACCCACCCAGTACGGAATTCCGACGAAATAGTTGAACAGGTAACCGCCGGCCACCAGGTTGCCCGCGACGAGGATGCAGAACGCGAGGATCAGCAGCGCGGAGGCTGTCGTCTCGACCGGGCGGCCGAAACGCAGCCGGAAGTAGTCCGGAAGGGTGGTCAAACCCATCCGGTTCATCGGTTTGGCGAAGAACAAGCCGGTGAGCAGCAGGCACAGAGCCAGGCCCAACGGCAGGGAGGCGCCGGCCCAGAAGCCGAACTGGGACGCCAGATCTGTGTTGCCCAACGTCGCGTTGGTGTCGACAGCCTGGCCCATCAGGGCCGCGCCCACCAGCCACAGCGGCAGCATGCGTCCGGCCACCAGGAAGTTCGAGCTGTCGCCGCCCACTCTGCGGGCGACGACGAAGCCGACGAGGGTGACGACAGCGATACTGACGCCGACACCGAACAGAATCATGGCGGGGCCTCCCGATAGTGCGCTGCAGCCTCCCGGGTTTTTGTCCCGCCGTGGAACGTCCGGCATCGCCGCCCGGCCGCCTGCGTCTCTCGGACCAGACCCGACCCCCCAACTTCCGGGTCGGCGGAACCCTAGGCGCGCCCCACACGCTTGCGTGAGTCCACGCCAGGAAAAACCCCGTGCGTTACGTCAGGTCGTTCCTGCTGTTAACGCTGTGTTTCGGTGAGCGCTGGACAGGAATTCCCACCTGAGCCAACAATGAACCGCAGGGACCGGGACAAGCCGGCTCCCCGGACCAGGTGCCTTCGCGCCGGGCGGACTCCGGTCAGCCGACCCGATGGCGCGTGAGGAGCAACCCCGTGACCGACGAGCCGGACCTGAATCTGCCCAACGCCCAGGGCGCCTGGGCTCAGCAAGCCGAGGCCAAGCTGTCCGACCGCCGCCTGCGCGAGGAGATCGACCGCAGTCTCAGCCACGGCCTTCAGGCGGCCCCGACCATCAATGACCGGACCATCTCGACCTTCGTCCGCGGTGAGAAACCGCACTTCGCCGGCGAGCGCGGCACGTTCCTCAAGTGCCCGTTCATCGAGGACGTCAACGAGGTCGACGACGCCGAGGTAGCCATCTTCGGTGTGCCGCTGGATGCTGGTGCCACCTACCGGCCGGGTGCCCGGTTCGGTCCGCAAGGCATCCGGCGCTCGACGAACCTGTTCGGCACGTACAACTACGAATCAGGCGTCGACCTGCGCGAGCAGCTCAACATGGTCGACATCGGCGATGTCTTCACCATCCCGGGCAACCTGGAGAAGTCTTTCGACCAGATCAGCCAGGCGATGGCGCACGTCGCTTCAAGAGGAATCGTTCCCGTGGTTCTGGGAGGCGACCACTCCATCGGCTTTCCGACCGTCCGCGGGCTGGCCCCCTACATGGACGGCAACATAGGCATCATCCATTTCGACCGCCACGTCGATACCCAGGAAACCGACCTCGACGAGCGGATGCACACCACTCCGTGGTTCCACGCCACCAATATCAAGAACGCACCCGCGACCAACCTGGTCCAGATCGGTATCGGCGGCTGGCAGAGCCCCCGGGAAGGCGTGAAGGTGGGCCGCGAACGTCAGTCGACGGTGATCACCGTCGGCGACGTCGAACGGGTCGGCATCGAGAAGATCGCCGAGACGGCTCTCGAGATCGCCTGGAAGGGCGCGAAGGCGGTTTACCTGTCTTTTGACATCGACGTCATCGATGCCGGCTTCGTACCAGGTA
>JAHZJB010000051.1 GCA_022601135.1 Actinomycetes bacterium
GCCACCAACCGGCGGCCGTCTCGGTCGGCGGCGCCGACGAACGTCTGCCTCGCGTCGTCGGGGTAGCCGGTCTTTCCGCCGATGGCGACCGGGTAGTTGTCGAGCAGCTTGTTGTCGTTCTCAATCGGATAGCCGGCGCCCCCACGGCCTGGAAATGGGAACGACTGGGTGGCGACGATATCGGCGAAGACCGGGTTCTGCCAGGCGTACCGATAGAACAGGCCCATATCGTAGGCCGAGGTGCTCATGCCGGGGCCGTCGAGTCCCGACGGCGTCGCCACCCGGGTGTCGCGTGCTCCCAGCTTGCCCGCCAGGACGTTCAACTTTTTCAGGGCGGCGTCCATGCCGCCCATCTGCATCGCCAGCGCGTACGCCGTGTCGTTGCCCGAGTACATGAGCAGGCCGTGCAGAAGGTCGTTGATCGAGTAGAAGCCTCCCTCGCCGATGCCGACCTTGGTGCCTTCCTGCGCTGCATCGTCAGCGGTACCGGCAACCACCTTGTGCAACGGCAGGTCGCGGATGGCCTGCATTGCGGTGAGCACTTTGATGACGCTGGCCGGACGGTGTCTGCCGTGTGGATCGCGGGCGGCGATGACGTCGCCGGTGTCGAGGTCGGCGACCAGCCAGGCCTCCGCGGACAGGTCGCCGGGCACCGGGGGGGTGCCGGGCGCGGTGATGATTCCGCAGCCCCGCAGTGCATCGCCGCCGAGGGGCTTCGCGGGCACCGGCAGTGGTGCGGGAGGATCGCCGAACTCCGGGACTTCCGAAGAATCGACGGCCGGTGGTGTCGTTACCCGGTAGGGGCAGGTTTCGGCACCCGCTGCGGCGTCCGGTTCGGCGAGAGCCGCTGGGGCGGACGCCATCATCCCGAGTGCCAGCGCCGTGACCAGCGTAGACACCCGCGTGGAGAGCACCCTGAACGTCGTCATCGTCTGCGCAGGTTAGGCGATCAACGAGTTTTTGCGCAGGAGCCACGCGGTGCTGGTGTGGTTGGAGTTTCAAATGTGACTTGAATTTCTTAGCAAGCTCACGGCTAAATCTGACGGTAATGCTCAGGTACGCCGATCAGTCTGAAAGCGACTTCGAGCAGGAGGCCTGGATTATGACGACACAAACCGTCGGTGCGACCGTCATACGCTTGGACTCGCATCCGGCTTGGCGCGCTGGTCAGCGTCGCTCGGCTGAGCTCGCCGCCGCGATGCGCCGGCATCCGGCCTTTCAATCCCGAAACCTGCCCGTCAACAGCGGCGATGGAACGGCACAAGGGCTCGGGGCCAGCTGAGGCCGGGGGGCGTTCAGAGCGCGGTGGCGCGCAGGTCGACGCGGCCTAGATAGGGCGCACCGATGCTGCCCATCCACAGCTGGTCGTCGGCCTCGACCACGCTGGTCACCATGCTGAACGCCGGATGGGTGGTGCGCATACCCGCGACGGCATCGCCGGAGTCCGGGTCGAACGCGACCACCCACACCACCGCCTCGGGTTTCGGTTGCAGGAACGCCGGGAGTCGCCACACCATTTTTCGCAGCAGCGGTGGACCCGCCGCGAGCCGATCGGCCAGTGGGTTGGCCGGCGTGACCATCGCGCACCAGATCCGGCCGTCGGCGCCTGTGGACAGATTGTCGGGCATCGCAGGCAGGTTCACCGCCAGCGGCGTCACCGCACCCGCGCGCGGGCCGGTCAGCCAGTACTTGGACAGCCGACGCCCCTGAGATTCGGCGATGACCAGCGCCGAGCCGTCCGCCGTGGGCGTGACGCCGTTGGCGAAGTACAGGCCGTCGACAACCGGGGTCACCGCTCCGCCGGAATCCAGCCGGTACAGACTTCCGCGGCCGCGGGCCTCCAGGATGGCGCCAACGTAGTCGGCCACCGTAAATGAAGTGGTCGATTCGCTGAAATACACTGTTCCATCGGCTGTCTCGGTGACATTCGAGCAGAACTGCAACTTCCGGCCGTGCACTGTCTCGACCAACGTCTCGAATGCACCGGTGCGAGTGTCCATCGCGAGCAGCCCCCGGGGGCTGTCACACACCAGCAGCCGTCCATCGCGGGCGACAGCCAACCCGAGCGGGCGGCCCCCGGTGTTCCCGACGACCCGTGGTCCCCCGTCACCGGGGCGCAGGGCGACAATGCTCCCGTCGAGCGCACCGGTCCACAGGCATCCGTCGGCGTCGACGACGACATCTTCCGGCTCACCGCCGGGCACCGGAACCAGCGTGATCTGGGCGGCCGGGAACTCGGGCAGCGGGTCGACAGGCGGTGCCTGCCACCGGACCGGATCGATGCGCGGCTTCGACATGCGCCCAGTCTCGCCGAAGTCGCATCCACGCAGGCCGCTACTCGCATTTTCGCTGCGCAAGTGCCAGCTCGACAGGTGTGGTCGTTACATTCGCCGGCTGGCCTCGGTGAGCACACCCCGCAGGATGTCGTAGATGGCGTCGAACTCCGGCTGCCCACAGATCAGCGGTGGCGCCAGCTGAATCACCGGGTCGCCGCGGTCATCGGCGCGGCAGTACAGACCGGCCTCCCACAGTGCGGGTGTCAGGAAACCGCGCAGGAGGCGCTCGGACTCGGCGTCGTCGAAAGTCTCTTTGGTGGCCTTGTCCTTGACCAACTCGATGCCGTAGAAGAAGCCTTCACCGCGGACGTCGCCCACGATGGGCAGGCAGGAGAGCTGCTCGAGCGTGGAACGAAAAGCCGGGCCCATCTTTTCGACGTGATCGTTGATACCCTCGCGCTCGAAAATATCGAGATTGGCCAGCGCGACCGCCGATGACACCGGATGTCCGCCGAACGTGTAACCGTGCCCGAAGACCGTGTGACCGTCGTTGAAGGGCTCGAAGAGCCGATCGTGGGCAACCATCGCGCCGATCGGCGAGTAGCCCGACGACAGCCCCTTGGCGCAAGTGATGATGTCCGGAACGTAGCCGAAATCCCCGAGTGTGCTGGCGCACGCGAACATCGATCCGATCCGGCCGAACGCGCAGATGACCTCGTCGGAGACCAGGAGCACGTCGTACTCGTCGCAGATCTCACGCACCTGCTCGAAGTATCCGGGTGGCGGCGGGAAGCATCCGCCGGCGTTCTGGACGGGCTCGAGGAACACCGCGCACACCGTGTCCGGCCCTTCGAACTCGATGGCCTCGGCGATGCGGTCGGCGCAGTAGCTTCCGAAGGCTTTGATGTCGGTGTCGTAGGGCGCCGGTGCCCGGTAGAAATTTGTGTTGGGCACTCGGAAGCCGCCCGGGACCAGCGGTTCGAACGGTGCTTTGAACGCCGGGATGCCGGTGATCGACAACGCGCCCTGCGGTGTGCCGTGATAGGCGATCGAACGTGAAATCACCTTGTGTTTGCCGGGTTTCCCGGTCAGCTTGTAGTACTGCTTGGCCAGCTTCCACGCGCTCTCGACAGCCTCGCCGCCACCAGTGGTGAAGAAAACTCGGTTGAGATCACCCGGTGCGTAGTCGGCGATCCGTTGGGACAATTCGATCGCTGCTGGCGTCGCATAGGACCACAACGGGAAGAAGGCCAGTGTCTCGGCCTGTTTGGCGGCAGCCTCGGCCAACTCCTTGCGGCCATGCCCGACCTGGACCACGAACAGCCCGGAGAGGCCATCGATGTATTGGCGTCCCTGGTCATCCCAGATGTGCGGACCTTCGCCGCGGGTGATGATCGGTGGGGTGATACCCGCGCCGTGCCGCGAAAAATGGCCCCAGAGGTGACGTTTTGCGGTGGCCGCGAGATCGGACGCGGCCGGTGGCGCGATGTCGCCGAGTGTCATCGCGTGCCCCAATTATATTGTTGCTTGATAAGTTTCAGGTAGACGAGGGTTTCGGTGCTGATTACCCCGGGCAGCGCTCGGATCTTGGTGTTGAGCACGTCGAGCAGGCTGTCATCGTCTTCGCAGACCACCTCGACGATAGCGTCGAAGGAACCTGCCGTGAGCACAACGTAATCGACCGATTCGATCGCCGCGAGCCGCTCGGCGATCTGGGTGGTGTCGCCGGTGCAGCGAATTCCGATCATGGCTTGTCGAGCGAAGCCCAACTGCATGGGATCGGTCACCGCGACGATCTGCATCACTCCGGCTTCGACCATGCGCTGGACCCGTTGCCGGACGGCGGCTTCAGACAGGCCCACGGCCTTGCCGATCCCCGCGTAGGAGCGGCGGCCGTCCTGTTGCAGCTTCTCGATGATTGCTTTGGACAGGTCGTCCAGCGGAAAGGAGGCATCGGGGCGGTACTGGTTTCTCCGGACGGAGACGGGGTCGGCGGAGTAGGGAACGCCCATGGTAGCCATGACGGTGATTGTGCACGGAATCCGTCGTGGCAAGCAAACCATCACCGTGAATTCGCTTGTCCAGGGCGGCGTCTGCGGCCGCAATGCGTTGCGCTCATGCGCACCGCGATCAAGTGATGAGTGACATCGCCGTAATGGGCGAAACTCACTCAACGCTGACAGACTGCGGCCCATCGGAGCGCGGGACCACGATCACCGGAATATCGACACCGGCGAGAATGCGCGCCGCCGTCGAACCCAGGAAGATGCGTTGCGGCGCCGCGAACCTGCTGGAGCCGACGACGAGCAGATCGCCGTCGTCCCAATTGAGCTTCTTGAGCGCCGACTCCAGCGTCATGCCGTCGGCGACCATCGCGCTGATCTCGGGTGCATCCGGAAGTGCGCGGACGGCGGCGGCGAGGTTCTCCTCGACGGCCGCAACCTGCAGTTGCCGTAGCGCCCGGGCGCTGCCGGCCTCGGCGAGGTTCTCGGCCGACACCAGCGACAGCATCCGGATCGGTAGCTCGGCGCCGGCGGCCAGCGCGATGGCGAACGGCAAGGGGTTGTCGTCGGTGGCGCGGGTGGGCACCGCGGCGGTGAGGGCTTCGATCATCTCGTCGGGGTCTTCGGCGTAACCGCGCGGGGCGAGCGCCACCGGGATTGGTGAGGAATGTAGCAGCGCCCCGGCGACCGGGCCGATGGTGTGACGTCCGAAGAAGCCGTCCCGCGCGCCGCCCACCACGATCAGATCCGACGACTTCTGCTGGGCGAAGTCGATCAGCGATTGAGCGAACGAATCGCCGACGGTCACGGTGGACTCAGCCGTCACGCCGTCCGCCGACAGCCGCGCCAACGCTCGGGATACCCATTGCTCGCCGCGTTTGACTAGAAGCTCCTGATACTGCGCCCGACCGGGGTGGCCGTCGGGTAGCTCCTCGCGGACGACGAGTAGGACGTCGACGGTCGCATCGAAGGTCTTGGCCAGCGCACTGGCCAGTGCGATCCCATCGTCGCCGGTCGGAGTCGCGAGGTAGCCGACAGTCAAATGCATTGCCATTCCTGTTCTTTCCGGTCTACTCAATAGATATCGGGAACTTTGACCTCGGTACTCGCGTTCAGTGTCTCGCCGCGGAAGAACCGCTTGGTGCCGAAGGCGAAGCACGCCAGCATCAGCGGAATGCCGAGCACCAGCATGCCGATACCGAGCACGAACACTCCGCCGACCGGGCCGAAGGCGGTGTAGCCGTAATCGGGCTTGATCATGTCCTTGGCGCTGATGCCGAACGCCACCGCCATCGCCAACCCGCCCAGCAGCGGGAAGACGCCACGGAAGAACAGGTTTCGCGCCGATGCGAACAGCGTCCGGCGGAAGTACCAGACGCAGGAGAAGGCGGTGATTCCGTAGTAGAACGCCACTGCCAGGCCCAGCGAGGCCACCGAGTCCAGGAGTGCGTTCTCCGAGAGGAGGGCCAGCATCAGGTAGAAGGCCAGCGCCGAAGCACCCATCACGATGGTTCCGAACGCCGGGGTCATATAGCGCGGGTGCACGTAGGCGAACCGCCTCGGGAGCGCTTCGTAGACCGCCATCGACAGCGTGCCACGTGCCGTCGGCAGGATCGTGGTCTGCGTCGACGACAATGCCGAGACGCACACCGTCAGCAGCAGCAATGATGCCGCGATGCTGCCCGCGACCGGTTTGCCCAGGACCGTGAGGACGTCGTCGGTGTTCATCGCGTTGTTCAGGCCGATACCAACATCACCGAATCCGGCGAACGACTGGATGGCGTAGGCCACCAGTACATAGGTGCAGACGAGGATGACGGTGGTGATCAACGCTGCGATCCCGGGGGTCCTGCCCGGATCCTTGGTCTCTTCGCCGATGGCCAGGCAGGCGTCCCAGCCCCAGTAGATGAAGATGCACAGGATGATCGCCGCGGCGATCGAGGATGCGTCCAGCCCACTGGGCCACAGCCAGGACCACTGGGGGTCGACGGCCTGGGCGCCGGCGTTGCCGGCGAACACCCGGACAAGGGCGATGATGCTGACGACGATGAGCACGCCGAACTGAATCGCCATCAGAACGTTCTGCATCCGTTCGCTGACGACGATGCCGCGCGCCGACACCAGTGTCATGCCCAGGATGAAGAACGATCCCAGGAGGACCTTCGCGACGACGTTGTCGGCCAGCTCGTCGAGGCCGAGGAACTTGAACAGATAGACCGCCGCGATCTCGGCGACATTGGCGAGCACGATGATCGCCGACACCGCCAGGCCCCAGCCGCCGATCCAGCCAACCCACGGCCCGAATGCCTTTGTGCCCCAGGTGAAGGTAGTGCCGCAGTCGGGTGTGTCCTGTGACAGTTCCTTGTAGGCGAACGCGACGAGCAGCATCGGAATGAACGCCAGGACGAACATCGATGGCGCCTTCTCGCCGACAGCCAACACGACGTAGCCGAGGGTGGCCGCCAGACTGTAGGCGGGCGCTACGGCGGCCAGGCCGATCACGACGTTTCCTACCAGGCCCAGCGCTCCCGCCTGCAGGCCCTTGCCGCCAACGGCAGGAGTCGGAGGTTCCTCCGTGATTGCCATGCGCGCAATATACGGTTCCGGGATCCGGGGACGGGCTGGATTAGTCGGAGAAGCGGTACCAGGCCACGATGTAGATCGCCATCGCCGATACCAGACCGATGAGCACCCACAGCACGATCGCCTGATCGATCCAGGCGCCCGGTGGGGGTGCACCCGGCAAGAAGGTGCGCAGTGGGACGACGGCGAACAACATGGCGGCGAACCACGTCGTCAGCGGCGGCAGGAACTTCCGCTTACCCGTGAGGGTCTCGACGGCCACGAACATCGCCAGTGCGGGCAGGGTGATGAGCACCAGGACGATGCCCAGGTCGAAGGCCAGCGTCCCGCGGTCTCGATGCAGCGACACGACCGACGCGCTCGGCTGCCACGGGACGTCGTCGATGTGGATGTCCCAACCCTCGATTCCGCCGCTGAATCGGACCTCGGCGGGCGCCAGGACGCGCGCATCGCCCGATCCGACGATCGCATCGGCTCTGACCGGTTTGGTGCGATAGCTGTCGAACGGCCAGTAGTTGACATCGCCGCGCGCCTCGATCGTCGCCCGTGTTGTTGGCGGGGTCTGCCCCTCTTCGTACGTGATCTCGCCGACGTCGATCCATGGGTACAGGCGAACGGTGATGTCGGTGTTGAGTACGCCCAGCCGCTCGTCGATGTAGCGCTCCGGCGGGATGAGCAAGACGGTGATCTGCAACGTGTTCGTCGTGGTCTCGATGGCATGCACGTTGACTGAGACCGCCAGAGAATCTGCCGGAGTGGGGTCATAGGGGCTCAGTGACTGCGACGAGCTGTTGACCCACCAGTATCCGACCAGCGAGGCGATGTAGAAGAGGACGACGATGGCGATGCCGGAAGTCTGGCGTAACCACGTACCTCGCGGGCGTTCTCCATCCGGCACCGGTCGATGTTAGCGCTCGATGCGAAACCTAGCGCGCGAACATCAGCGCCCGTTTGACTTCCTGAATCGCCTGGGTCACCTGGATGCCGCGCGGACAGGCCTCCGTGCAGTTGAACGTGGTGCGGCAGCGCCACACCCCGTCGACGTCGTTGAGAATGTCGAGCCGCTCGGCGGCCCCCTCATCCCGGCTGTCGAAGATGAACCGGTGGGCATTGACGATCGCGGCCGGACCGAAGTAGGACCCCTCGTTCCAGTACACCGGGCAGCTGGTGGTACAGCATGCGCACAGGATGCATTTGGTGGTGTCGTCGTAGCGGGCCCGGTCGGTCTGGCTCTGAATCCGTTCACGGGTCGGCTGATTGCCGGTCGTGATCAAGTAGGGCTTGATCGCACGGAACGCGTCGAAGAACGGTTCCATGTCCACCACGAGGTCCTTCTCCACCGGTAGGCCGCGAATCGGCTCGATAGTGATGGTGAGCTGCTTGCCTTCCTTCTTGGGCAGCAGGTCGCGCATCAGCACCTTGCAGGCCAGCCGGTTCACCCCGTTGATGCGCATCGCATCGGATCCGCACACGCCGTGCGCGCAGGACCGCCGGAATGTCAGGGTGCCGTCCAGGTACCACTTCACGTAGTGCAGCAGGTTGAGCAGCCGGTCGGACGGCAGACACGGCACCCGGAAGCTCTGCCAACCCCCTGAGTCCGCATGTGCGTCGGGGTCCTCTGGATTGAACCGGGCGATCTTCAGAGTGACCATCACCGCACCCTCGGGCACGGGTGGCAGCTCTGAATCCTTCGTCTGTTGTGCTGCGACAGCAGTCATCAGTACTTCCGTTCCATCGGTTCGTACCGCGTCTGGACCACCGGCTTGTAGTCCAACCGAATATCTGAGAGCAGATGAGCTCCCTCTTTGTACGCCATCGTGTGACGCATGTAGTTGGTGTCGTCGCGATTGGGGTAGTCCTCCCGGGCGTGCCCGCCCCGTGACTCCTTTCGGTTCAGCGCCCCTGCCACGGTGACCTCGGCAAGCTCCAGCAGGAAGCCCAGCTCGATTGCTTCGAGTAGGTCGCTGTTGTAGCGCTTGCCCTTGTCCTGCACGGTAAGTCGGGCGTACCGCTCCTTGAGGGCGTGGATATCGGTCAGCGCCTGCTTGAGCGTCTCCTCGGTGCGGAAGACCGCGGCGTTGTTGTCCATCGATCGCTGGAGAGCGCCACGGATGTCGGCAACGCGCTCGTTGCCGTGTTCGGAGAGAATGTCTCCCACCCAACTGGTAACCATCGCGGCCGGATCTGGGGGTAGCGCCACGAAATCGCGGCCCAGCGCGTAGTTGGCCGCCGCAATGCCGGCGCGCCGGCCGAACACATTGATATCGAGCAGTGAATTGGTGCCGAGGCGATTGGCGCCGTGCACCGACACACACGCGCATTCGCCGGCGGCGTACAGGCCGGGCACGACGGTGGTGTTGTCGCTGAGCACCTGGCCGTTGATTGTGGTCGGGATGCCGCCCATCACGTAGTGACACGTCGGGTACACCGGCACGAGTTCAGTGACCGGGTCCACGCCGAGATAGGTGCGGGCGAATTCGGTGATGTCAGGCAACTTGGCTTCGAGTACGTCCGCACCGAGGTGACGTACGTCGATGTACACATAGTCCTTGTTGGGCCCGGCGCCGCGGCCTTCCAGCACTTCGAGCACCATCGAGCGGGCCACGATGTCGCGCGGGGCCAGGTCGACGATCGTCGGTGCGTAACGCTCCATGAACCGCTCACCGTCGCCGTTGAGAAGCCTGCCGCCCTCGCCGCGCACGGCCTCGGAGATCAGGATGCCCAGTCCGGCCAGGCCGGTCGGATGGAACTGGTGAAACTCCATGTCCTCCAAGGGGAGTCCTTTACGGAAGATGATGCCCAAACCGTCGCCGGTCAACGTGTGCGCGTTGGAGGTGGTCTTGTACATCCGGCCCGAGCCGCCGGTGGCGAAGACGATCGCCTTGGCATGGAAGACATGAATGTCACCGGTGGCCAGCTCATAGGCGATGACGCCGGTGGCCACCGGGCCGGCCGCGGTCCGCGTCATTGCGATGTCGAGCGCGTAGAACTCATTGAAGAACTCGACGTCATGCTTCACGCAGTTCTGGTAGAGCGTCTGCAGGATCATGTGCCCGGTGCGGTCGGCGGCGTAGCACGCCCGCCGCACGGGCGCCTTGCCGTGGTCGCGGGTGTGCCCGCCGAACCGGCGCTGATCGATGCGGCCCTCAGGGGTCCGGTTGAACGGCATACCCATCTTCTCGAGATCGAGCACCGCATCAATGGCCTCCTTGGCCATGATCTCGACGGCATCCTGGTCGGCTAGGTAGTCACCACCCTTGACGGTGTCGAACGTGTGCCACTCCCAGTTGTCCTCTTCGACATTGGCCAGCGCTGCGCACATGCCACCCTGGGCTGCACCGGTGTGACTACGTGTCGGATACAGCTTGGTCAGCACCGCGGTGCGGGCACGCGGGCCCGCCTCGACTGCGGCGCGCATGCCGGCGCCGCCCGCGCCGACAATGACGACGTCGTGGCGATGTTCTTGA
>JAHZJB010000052.1 GCA_022601135.1 Actinomycetes bacterium
CCGACAGCCACCAACTCCCGCAGCCGGGATAACCGCGCGTTACGCCGTCTATCTCCACGGGACAAAGCATTATCGTTGACCACGACGTCCTCCTCGTTGTCTTGGGACACCAAGCCCTCTAACGACAACAGGGGGACGTCGCGATTCTGAGCCACAACACGCGACATAACCCTGTTACTACGCGAGCTCGCGGAGAGGGCTGCGGGGCATCAACCGGCCAGCATTTCGATGATCGCGGCCGCGGGTGCAGACCGGGCCCGTCGATATCCTGTGCCGGCCCACATGCTGGCCGCGCGAGGATCGCCCGCCCGAACCGATGCCGCCCGCAACGGACCGGTGAGATAGTGAACCTCAGGGTATCCACAGGGCGCGTCGAGCTCGTGGTCGTCGATGAACTCGTTGCGTAATGCCCGCGCGCAGCGGCCGGAGAAAGCCTTTGTCACAACCGTTTCGGTGAACTGCGAATCGCACAGCGCTGCTCGATGAACGGCGCTGCTACCGGCTTCATCGGCCAGCAGGAACGCGGTTCCCAGTTGAGCAGCCACCGCCCCGGATTGCTGCACGCGGTGCACATCGCGGCCGTCCATCAGTCCGCCCGCAGCGACGACGGGCACATCGAATGCTGTGGTGATGGCGGCGAGCAGTTCGTCCAGCGGCTCTTCGGACGGCCGTGCGGTCGCATCGAAAGTGCCGCGGTGCCCGCCCGCCGACGGGCCCTGCACAACCATGGCATCAACGCCACGATCGGCCGCGACCCGCGCCTCGTCCCGGGTGGTCACGGTGGCCACGGTAGTGATACCCGCATCGGTGAGGCGCCGCCGCTCATCTGCGCTGGGAAGACCAAAGGTGAACGATGCCACCGCCGGTCGCAACTCCAGCAGCACCTCGATCTTGGCGGCCCAGTCGTCGTCATCGTAGCGGGGCTCTCCGAGCCGTACGCCGTAGCGTTGCGCTTCCGCAGACAACCTGCCGGCGTAGGCCGCGATCGCCTCTGGGGTTGCCGCACTGGGTTGCGGCACAAAGAGATTTGCGCCAATCGGCCCGGTCGTCAGCTGCCGTGCCGCGCGAAGACGCTCGGCGAATACCTCTGCAGACAGGTAGCCCGCCGGCACGAACCCGAGCCCACCCGCGTTGGATCCGGCCGCCACCAACTCTGAGGTGGACGGGCCGCCGGCCATCGGGGCGACGAGGACCGGGGCGGCCAAATCGCGAAAGTCAAACACCATTGGCTCTTCGTATCACGGACTCCTCCGGCGGCCGCACGAATACCGCAGCGTGGTCTGATCGGTGGCCTCGCTAGCCGATCGAGTGACCGCGCTCATCCTCCTGGCTGCGGTAGTCATCGGCCAGCGCCTGCACGTGCCCGGGTAACGCGCCGGAGGCGACATCGGCGAGGGTGGTCTGCTCGAGCACCGAGCGCATGCTGGCGCGCAGGGCCCGCCACACGTCGGTGAGCGATGCGGTGGGACCCGAGTAGGGCAAATCACCCAAGCCGATATCGCGCACGCTGGCCAGCGGGCCGTCGATGCAGCGCAAGACGTCCGCTATGCCGATGTCTGCAGCAGGTCTGGCCAGGGCGTATCCGCCTTCGCGGCCGCGGTGGCTGCGCACCAGCCGGTTGCTACGCAGGTCGGAGAGAATGTCGACGAGGAACTGCGGTGGGATGCCCTGAGCCTTCGCCAGGTCCTCGGTCTTGACGAGGGCGCCATCGTCGACCGTGGCCAGCTGAACCATGGCCCGGATGGCATATTCCGCCTTGGCCGACATCCGCATGAGGCAAGGCTAGTCGGGGTTCAGCTCGCAGTTACCGCCAACACGGCGTTGGCGAATTCGGGACGGCACACCAATAGGTCGGGCAGCTTGGAATCCCGTTGGTTGTACGCCAAAGGCGTGCCGTCGATGCGTGAAGTGTGCAGGCCGGCTGCCCGCGCCACGGCGACAGGAGCGGCCGAGTCCCACTCGTACTGGCCTCCTGCATGCACGTAGACATCCGAGAGTCCCTGGATGACCGACGCGACTTTCGCTCCTGCGGAACCCATCTCGACGAGAACACCATTGAGCTCCTCTCGCACCTCAAGTGCGACAGCGGGTGGACGGGTGCGCGACACAACGATCCGCGGAACCTCGGTAGCAGCCGGTGGGGCCGCCACCTTCGGGGTAGCGAGTGTGACCCCCTCGGCAGGCAGCGCGACTGCGCCCGCGACCAGGTCGCCGGAAATGCCATTGCGCTGCCAAAGAGCCACGTGCACGGCCCAGTCAGTGCGCCCAGGCTCGGAGAACTCCCGGGTACCGTCGAGCGGGTCGACGATCCAGACCCGATCGGCAGTCAACCGGATCGGATCCGCCTCTTCAGGTGGCCCTTCCTCCGAGAGGACCGCATCCCCGGGTCGCTCGGTCGCCAACGCACTGAGGAGGAAATCGTGCGAGCCCTTATCTCCTGATTCTTTTCTTTCCTCTGCCGAAGCGCCGGCGAGCCTGGTGCGAATGCCGAGCAGTAGCGCACCAGCCTCGGTCGCCAGTCGGGCAGCAAGCTCATGATCGCTCACCTGTGATCGCCGAGAAGCTCGATGACCGAGGCCGCCAGTTCTTCGGGTGTCCGATCCGGGGTGAGACGCAGATCTGGATTCTTGGGCCGCTCGTAGGGACTGTCGATTCCGGTGAAGTGAGTGATCTCGCCGGCGCGGGCCTTGGCGTACAGTCCCTTTGGGTCCCTCCGCTCGCAGTCCTCCAGCGACGTGTCGCAGAACACCTCGAAGAATTCGACTCCGGCAGCGGTGGCCACCTGGCGGGCCAGCGCGCGATGCTCGGCCAGCGGGCTAATCGCCGGTACCAGTACCACCTGACCCGAGTCGGCGAGGATCGCGGCCACATGCGCCAGCCTTCGCAGGTTCTCCGACCGGTCTGCCATCGAGAAGCCAAGGTCGGAGTTAAGCCCGTGGCGCAGGTTGTCGCCGTCGAGAACATAGGCCGGAATACCCCGTTCGATCAGCTTCCGCTCGACGAGCATGGCCACCGAAGACTTGCCCGATCCGGACAGACCGGTAAACCACACCGCTCGCCCCTTGGTCGCGCGGTCCTCGGCCGTGCACAAAGATCCGTGCCGCACCGTGTTGGGGCTCGCCGCGCGAGCGGTGACGTCTCGCAACACCATGCCGGCGGCGACCGTCCCGTTGGTGTTCGGATCGATCAGGATGAAGGAGCCGGTCGCCGCATTGCGGCTGTATTCGTCCAACAGCAGCGGAACCTGGGTACGCAATGAAATACGGCCCAGCTCATTGAGTTTGAGCGCAGTCGCCGATTTGTCCCGGTGCAAGGTGTTGACATCGAGCCGGTAATCCAGGCCCATCACTTTCGCCCGGGTGGTGCGGGTGGTCTGCTTGATCAGGTAGTCGCGACCGGGTTCGAGCGCTGTGTCGTCGGACATCCAACACACCGTGGCATCGAACTCCTGGGTGACCCGTGGCTGATTGTTGGGTCGTGCGATCAGGTCACCCCGTGAGATGTCGATATCGTCGGCCAAGCTGACCGACACCGCCATCGGCGGAAACGCTTCCCGCACTGGGCCGCCGGGGCCCTCGATCACCTCGATCTGGCTCGTCTTGCCCGACGGCAGGACGACGACATCATCGCCCACGCGCATAACGCCGCTGGCAACCGTTCCCGCGTAGCTGCGGTGATCGTGGTGGTCGCGGGTTTGGGGTCGGATCACGTACTGCACCGGGAACCGAACGTCGACGAGGTTGCGATCGCCGGCGATGTACACCTCTTCGAGATGATTGAGCAGCGAGGGACCTTCGTACCACGGGGTCACGTCGGAGGTGGTCACGACGTTGTCGCCGGTGAGGGCGGACAACGGAATCGTCATCACGTCATGGATGTCCAAACGTGCGGCGAAATCGTGAAAGTCGTCCCGGATCTTGTCGAATCTCTCCTGGTCCCAATCAATCAGGTCCATCTTGTTGACCGCCAGCACGACATGCTGGATGCCGAGCAGCGATGCCAGGAACGCGTGCCGTCGCGATTGCTCGAGCAAGCCGTGGCGGGCATCTACCAACACGATCGCAAGTTGGGCCGTCGAGGTGCCGGTGACCATGTTGCGCGTGTACTGAATGTGCCCCGGAGTGTCGGCGATGATGAATTTCCGCTTAGCCGTGGCGAAGTATCGGTACGCGACGTCGATGGTGATGCCCTGCTCACGCTCGGCACGCAGGCCGTCGGTGACCAGAGCCAGGTCGGTGTAGTCGTGTCCGCGTTCTTTGGAGGTGCGTTCGACGGCGGCCAGCTGATCCTCCATGACGGCCTTGGAATCGAACAACAGCCGACCGATCAGCGTGGACTTGCCGTCATCGACCGAACCGGCCGTCGCGATGCGAAGCAAAGTGGCCATGTTTATTTCCCCCGTCGCTTCGCTCGCCCCATGCCTATTTTCCCCGTCGCTTCGCTCGCCCCATTAGAAGTAGCCTTCTCGCTTGCGGTCTTCCATCCCCGCCTCGGAGATGCGGTCGTCGGCGCGAGTGGCGCCACGCTCGGTGAGACGCGAGACGGCGGTCTCGGCGATCACCTCGGAGACGGTGACCGCCCGGGATTCGACGCAGCCGGTGCAGGTGACGTCTCCTACCGTGCGGAACCGTACGGTCTTCTCGAAGATCCTCTCGTCCTCGCGTGGCTGTAAGTGCCGGTGGACGGCCAGCAGCATGCCATCGCGTTCGAACACCTCGCGCTGGTGCGCGTAGTAGATCGACGGCAACAGGATGTCCTCGGCGCCGATATAGGACCAGATGTCGAACTCGGTCCAGTTCGATATCGGGAACGCCCGGATGTGTTCCCCCTTGTGGTGGCGCCCGTTGTAGAGGTTCCACAGCTCGGGGCGTTGCGCTTTGGGGTCCCATTGACCGAACTCGTCCCGGAACGAGAAGACACGCTCCTTGGCGCGGGCCTTCTCCTCATCGCGCCGCGCGCCACCGAAGGCGGCGTCGAACTTGTTCTCCCGGATGGCGCGCAGCAGCGTGAAGGTCTGCATCGGGTTGCGCGATGGGGTGGTCTCGACGATTCGGCCCGCATCGATGTCGTCCTGCACCTTGGCGACCACCAGACGTACTCCGGACTCCGCGACGAGTTGGTCGCGAACAGCCAGCACCTCATCGAAGTTGTGACCGGTATCGACATGCATCACCGGGAAAGGCAGCCGGCCTGGCCGGAAGGCCTTCAGAGCCAGATGCAACATGACGATCGAATCCTTGCCGCCGGAGAACAGCAAGACCGGCCGCTCGAACTCCGCAGCGACCTCCCTGATGATGTGGATGGCTTCTGCCTCCAACACTCGCAGGTGGCTCAGTTCGTAGCGGCCGGTGTTTTGGGCTGGACTCTCGGCTACGGTCATCGCTTCTCCATAAAGATGGTAGATATGACCAGATTAACGATCATTTGCTGGAAATGTAGCGAGCCTCCAGTGGAGATGTCAAAGCCCGCACGCACCGAGCCCCGAGACTGAGCTTGGGTACGACAGTTGCCGGCACTTCTCGCACTTGGCCTCAGCTTCGACCGGCGCAATTCAGGCGGGCAGCCGGATGACGAACTCCGTTCTTCCCGGAGCACTGCGCGCCTCGATCACGCCACCGTGCGCCCGTACGACAGCATCGACAATCGCCAGGCCCAATCCCGTACTGCCGCCACGCCGGGAGCGAGAAGAATCACCGCGGGCGAACCTCTCGAAAATCTCCGGCAGCAGCCCGGCGGGGATGCCCGGGCCGTCGTCGAGGACCGTCAGCACCACGCCGGCGTCGTCAGCGGCCAGCGACGTGGTGACCGATGTGCCCGGCGGGGTGTGAACATGGACATTCGCCAGCAGGTTCGCCAGCACCTGATGCAGCCGCGCCGCGTCCCCGGTGATCAGGATGGGTTCGTCGGGTAGGTCCAGTTCCCAGGTGTGATCAGGACCGGCGATGTGCGCGTCGCTGACCGCGTCCATGACGAGTCGCGTCAGGTCGACCTGTTCGCGCTGCAACGGACGCCCGGTATCCAACCGCGCCAGCAACAGCATGTCTTCGACCAGCTGGGTCATCCGACCGGTCTCCGACTCCACGCGGTTCATGGCGTGCGCAACGTCCTCGGGGAGCTGGCTCTGTTTGCGTTGTGCCAGTTCGGTGTAACCGCGGATAGCAGCCAACGGTGTTCGCAATTCGTGGCTGGCATCGGCCACAAACTGGCGTACCCGGGTCTCGCTGGCCTGTCGCGCAGACAGGGCCCCCGCGATGCGGTCGAGCATCCGATTGAGCGCACCGCCAAGTTGTCCGACTTCAGTGTGGGTCGCCGCCGGATCGACTTTGACGATCGGGGTGGGCAATCGCACCTCGCCCCGGTCGAGTTCCAGGTCGACGATCTGCTGCGAGGCCGCCGCAACCCGTGCCAGAGGTGCAAGTTGGCGACGAATGATGACCATGCCCGCCGACGCTGCTGCCACCAAGGCGATGGCCGCAACGACACAGAAAATCACCAGGACCCGCAGCAGCGTGTCATCAATATCGGCGGTGGGCAGGCCGGTCACGATGGCCTCGCCGGAGTGGGGAACCGGAAAGCTCACCACCCGGTAGCGACCCAGTCCGTCCAGTTCGACCGTTCTTGGCTGCATGTCAGCAGCAAGAGCGGCGAGTTGCTCGGCCGCGGAGGCGGAGATCTCGCTGCGAGCCCCCTCGGTGGTGATCACGCCGGCTTCGGTCGCCGTTCCGTCCGCAACCACGGCTCCGACCGTGCGGATGGCCTGGCCCGGCGCGTTCAGGAACCCCGGGCCTGGCCCCTGGTCGTCGCGAATCGCTACCCGCCGGCCGGGGCCAAATGGCGGGGGCATCCTGTGGATATCGCGTGGCCCCATACCGGGCCGGCCCATGCCCGGCGGTGGCGGTGGTGGCCCAAAGGCGAAAATCCCCGCCGACCGCCTGCCGGCCTCCACCACCTGATCGTCGAGTTGGTTCGTCAAAAAGCGTTGCAGCGCAAACTCCGTCGCAATCCCGATACCCGCGCAAGCCACCGCGAGAAGAACGACCTGCGTGACAAGCAGCCGGGTCCGCAACGTCCATCCACGTGGCGCGAAGGAGACGACCGAAGAACGGGGAGAGCGAGCAGCGCCGTGACGGTCAGCGGGCGGGTTTGAGGACATACCCAGCACCACGCAACGTGTGAATCATCGGTTCGCGCCCGGTGTCGATTTTCTTGCGCAGGTAGGACACGTACAACTCCACGATGTTGGATCGGCCGCCGAAATCGTAGCTCCACACCCGATCGAGAATCTGCGCCTTGCTCAAGACCCGCTTGGCGTTGCGCATCATGAAGCGCAGCAATTCAAATTCGGTCGCAGTGAGCGAGATCATCTCACCGGCACGCGTCACCTCATGGCTGTCTTCGTCGAGAACGAGGTCCCCGACGGTGATCTTGGCGCCGCCGATGTCGGTGCTGACTCCGGTGCGCCGCAGCACAGCCCGCAGCCGCAGCACCACCTCTTCGAGGCTGAAGGGCTTCGTCACGTAGTCGTCCCCGCCGGCAGTCAAGCCGGCAATACGGTCCTCGACCGAATCCTTGGCTGTGAGCAGCAACAGAGGCAGTCCCGGAATCTGCTCGCGCAACTTGCGCAGTACGTCCAAACCGCTCATATCCGGCAACATCACGTCGAGAACGACCACGTCCGGTGGGGTTTCGCGGGCCAGCGCGATGGCGGTCGTTCCATCCCCGGCCGTCGCGATCTCCCAACCCTCATAGCGCAGCGCCATGGACAGCAGTTCGGCCAGCACCGGTTCGTCATCGACGACAAGCACGCGGATCGGACTGCCGTCGGCGCGGCGCATCACGACCCGCGTGAGGTCATCACCGTCGACGGCTGCGGCGGACGCCGGGATAGGGGCCACTACCCGATTATGCGTCCGGGCCCTAGACGTTATCTGAGTCCTTCCTATGCGCGAGCTGTGAGGCTGCCCCAGAATCACCCGACGCCGAGGGCGTTCAAGCCACGCCGGGCCACATGAACGGGCCGCCGCCGCATATTTCTCCTAACCTGAGCGGATGCAGAGCAGCGCCGGGGTCACCAGGTGACCCGTTTTCTCGCGCGCCGGCTGCTCAACTACGTCGTGCTGCTAGGGCTTGCGTCGTTCCTCACGTTTTGCCTCACCTCGCTGACGTTCGAGCCGCTTGACAGTCTGCTCGAACGCAACCCGCGACCTCCCCAAGCTGTCATCGACGCCAAGGCTGCCGAACTCGATCTCGACAAGCCGATTCCCGTGCGATACGTGAACTGGGCTTCAGGTGCCGTCAAAGGGGATTTCGGAACCACGGTGACCGGCCAACCCGTGACCGAGGAGCTGTGGCGGCGCATCGGTGTCAGCCTGCGGTTGGTGATCACCGGATCGGTGGTCGGCACTGTCATCGGCGTGGTGGTCGGTGCGTGGGGAGCAATACGCCAGTATCGGCTGTCGGACCGGGTGATCACCGTGCTGTCGCTGCTGATCCTGAGCACCCCCACCTTCGTGGTGGCCAACCTGCTGATCCTGGGCGCACTGAAAGTGAACTCAACCCTGGGGGTACAGCTGTTCGAGTACACCGGGGAAACATCGCCCGACGCGGTTGGCGGCGCCTGGGCCCGGTTCGTTGATCGGCTCCAGCACCTGGTGTTGCCCACTTTCACCCTGGCCCTGGCGTCCATCGCCGGATTCAGCCGATATCAGCGCAATGCGATGCTGGACGTGTTGGGGCAGGACTTCATCCGGACGGCGCGGGCCAAGGGGCTGACCCGGCGCCGGGCACTGTTCAAGCACGGACTGCGCACGGCGTTGATCCCGATGGCCACGCTATTCGCCTACGGTGTCAGCGCCCTGGTCACCGGCGCGGTATTCACCGAGAAGATCTTCGGGTGGCACGGCATGGGTGAATGGGTGGTGCAGGGCGTCGCCTCCCAGGACACCAACATCATCGCCGCGATCACGGTGTTTTCCGGAGCAACCATCCTGCTCGCGGGGTTGCTCTCCGATGTGATCTACGCCGTACTGGACCCTCGGGTGCGGGTCTCGTGAGCGTCGCCGAGTACCAGTTCGTGTCGCGGCGCACCCTGGTGCTGCGCCGGTTTTTAGGAAACAGGACGGCGGTGGCGGCGCTGGTTGTGCTGTGCGTACTTTTCATTGGCTGCTACGCCCTGCCGCCGCTACTGCCCCACTCCTACAGCGACCTGGACTACTACGCCCTGCAACAGCCACCGACCACCACCCACTGGTTCGGCACCAACGCTCTCGGCCAGGATCTGTTGGCGCAAACGCTGCGCGGGATGCAGAAGTCGATGTTGATCGGCGTCTGCGTTGCATTCATCTCGACGATCATCGCGGCCACCGTCGGCGCGATCGCCGGCTACTTCGGAGGCTGGCGGGACCGCACGTTGATGTGGATCGTCGACCTACTGCTCGTCGTCCCCAGCTTCATTCTGATAGCGATCGTCACGCCCCGTACCAAGCAGTCTGGAACCATCGTGTGGCTCATCTTGTTGCTCGCGGCGTTCAGCTGGATGATCAGCTCGCGGATGGTACGTGGAATGACAATGAGCCTGCGGGAGCGCGAATTCGTAGTAGCAGCGCGATATATGGGCGTCAGCCACTGGCGCATCATCGTTCGCCACATCCTCCCCAATGTGGCATCCATCCTGATCATCGACACCGCTCTGAACGTCGGCATGGCGATCCTGGCCGAGACGGGGCTGAGTTTCCTGGGATTCGGGGTCCAGCCACCGGACGTATCGCTGGGGACCCTGATCGCCGACGGCACGCGGTCGGTCACGACCTTCCCATGGGTGTTCCTGTTCCCAGCCGGGGTCCTGGTGCTCATCGTCCTGTGCGCCAACCTCGTCGGCGACGGGCTGCGAGACGCACTGGATCCGAGCGCACGCCCCGCTGCGCGCCGCACCAGCAAGGTTCGCTCATGACGCTGCTCGAGGTAAGCGACCTGACGGTCACCTTCCCTACCGACTCCGAACGCGTCGCCGCAGTACGTGGCCTGTCTTACCACGTCGAGGCCGGCGAGGTCGTCGCACTGGTCGGCGAGTCCGGCGCGGGAAAATCAGCGGGCGCCATGGCCGTGATCGGGCTGCTCCCTGAGTACGCCGAGGTTTCCGGTTCGGTGCACTTGGACGGCGACGAACTGCTCGGGTTGTCCGATCAGCAGATGTCGCGCGTTCGAGGCAACAGGATCGGGACCGTCTTCCAGGATCCGATGTCGGCACTGACGCCGGTGTACAC
Organism: Actinomycetes bacterium; assembly: GCA_022601135.1. Taxonomy (GTDB): domain Bacteria; phylum Actinomycetota; class Actinomycetes; order Mycobacteriales; family Mycobacteriaceae; genus Mycobacterium. The sequence continues at coordinate 10,263 of JAHZJB010000052.1, forward strand.
CGTCGGCGACCAGATCGCCGAAGCAATCCAGATTCATCGTCGCGACATGGGCAAGCGCGCCGCCCAGGAACGTGCGATCGAGCTGCTCGAGCTGGTCGGCATCGCCCAACCGGCGCAACGGTCGCGCGCGTTCCCGCACGAACTGTCCGGCGGCGAACGGCAACGGGTCGTGATCGCGATCGCGATCGCCAACGACCCCGATCTGCTGATCTGCGACGAACCGACGACGGCGTTGGACGTGACGGTCCAGGCGCAGATCCTCGATGTGTTGCGCACGGCACGCGACGTAACCGGCGCCGGCGTGCTGATCATCACTCACGACCTCGGCGTCGTCGCCGAGTTCGCCGATCGCGCCCTGGTGATGTACGCGGGCCGCGCCGTGGAGACGGCCGCGGTAGCCGACCTGTACCGTCGCCGCCGAATGCCCTACACCGCAGGACTCTTAGGCTCGGCACCCCGCCTGGACGCACCGCAGGGCGCTCGCTTGGTGCCGATCCCCGGCGCTCCCCCGTCACTGACGGCGCTGCCGCCAGGATGCCCGTTTGCGCCCCGATGTCCGCTCAGCGTAGACGCGTGCCACGTGGGCGAACCCGAGCTGGAAGAGGTGGAGGCCGGTCACCAGGTCGCCTGCATAAGGAGTGAACAGGTCGCCGGTCGCAGTGCGGCCGAGATTTACGCCGTTTCGACCGCGCCGGTATCAAAGACCAGCCCGAGCACCGGAGAGCCGGCCGTGCTGCGGGTCGGCGATCTGGTCAAGACCTACACCCTGACCAAGGGCGTGGTGTTTCGCCGCCGCATCGGCGAGGTGCGCGCGGTCGACGGGGTCAGCTTCGAACTGCAGCAGGGCCGCACTCTGGGCATCGTCGGCGAATCGGGTTCCGGCAAGTCGACGACGCTGCACCAGATCCTCGAACTCACCGCGCCGCAAGCCGGGACCATTGAAATTCTGGGCACCGATGTCGCCGGGCTGGATAGACGCACCCGCAAAGCGCTGCGCGGCGACCTGCAGGTGGTCTTTCAGGATCCGGTGGCCTCCCTGGATCCCCGGCTACCGGTATTCGACGTACTGGCAGAGCCGTTGCGAGCCAACGGTTTCGACAAGCGGACCGCCGACGAACGGGTCGGCGAACTACTCAACGTCGTTGGGTTGCGGCAAGAGGACGCCAGCAGGTACCCGGCGGAGTTTTCCGGGGGACAGAAGCAGCGCATCGGTATTGCCCGAGCCTTGGCGCTGCATCCGAAAGTGCTGGCGCTCGACGAACCGGTGTCGGCACTGGATGTGTCAATCCAAGCGGGGATCATCAATCTGCTGCTCGACCTGCAGGACCGCTTTGGGCTGGCATACCTCTTCGTCTCCCACGACCTGTCCGTGGTCAAGCACCTGGCCCATCGGGTGGCAGTGATGCACAACGGAAAGATCGTCGAGCAAGGTGACAGCGACCAGGTGTTCAGTGCCCCCCGCCACGAATACACCCGCAGGTTGCTGTCGGCCGTGCCGCAGCCGCTGGCGGATCACGGTTAAAGTCGTTCGGTATGACCACCCTGAGGCCGCGAGCAGACACACAGTGGTACAACACGCCGCTCAAGAGCGCAACCTCGCGTCTGCTCGGCGTTGCATTGGTGGCCGCCCTGGTGCTGAGCGGCTGCTCCTCCACAGCCAACGACGTTCCTCCTGCCGGTGGCGCGGCCGAGATCGGCGCGACCGCCGACATAAACCCACAGGATCCGGCCACGCTGCGCCAAGGTGGCAACCTTCGGCTCGCACTCTCGGGTTTCCCGCCCAACTTCAACTACCTGCACGTCGACGGCAACCTCGGGGAACTGGGCGCGATGCTGCGCGCCACGCTTCCGCGCGCGTTCTTCATCAAACCCGACGGCGAGATGACGGTGAACAGCGACTACTTCACCAGTGTCGAGCTGACCAGCACTGACCCCCAAGTCGTCACCTACACGATCAACCCGCAGGCGGTGTGGTCGGATGGCACGCCGATTACCTGGGAGGACGTCGCCTCCCAGGTCAACGCGACCAGCGGCAAGAACAAGGCATACCTGTTCGCCTCCCCGAACGGCAGCGAGCGCGTCGCTTCGGTGACCAAGGGCGTCGACGACCGGCAGGCCGTCATCACCTTCGCCAAACACTTCGCCGATTGGCGGGGCATGTTCGCCGGCAACGCCATGCTGGCGCCCAAAGCGATGACCGCCGATCCGGAGACGTTCAACAGGGGCTTTCTCAATGGACCGGGACCGTCGGCGGGGCCGTTCATCATCAGCTCAGTCGACCGGGCCGCGCAGCGCATCGTGTTGACCCGCAACCCGAAATGGTGGGGCACCCCCCCGGTTCTGGATTCGATCACCTATACGGTGCTCGATGACGCAGCCAAGATTCCCGCCCTACAGAACAACGCACTCGATGCGGTCGGACTGGGATCTCTGGACGACCTGACGATCGCGCGGCGCACCGACGGCATCTCAATCCGACGCGCGCCGGCGCCGAGCTGGTATCACCTGACGTTCAATGGCGCTCAGGGTTCGATCCTGTCCGATCCGGCACTGCGGACCGCTATCACCAAGGGCATCGACCGACAGGCGATCGCCGCGATCACCCAGCGCGGTCTCACCGACAACCCGGTTCCGCTGAACAATCACATCTACCTGGCCGGCCAGGAGGGCTACCAGGACAACGCCATCGGTTTCGATCCGGAGGCAGCCAAACGCGAACTGGATGCGCTGGGATGGCAACTCAGCGACTCTGGGGATAGCCAGTTTCGCGAGAAGGATGGCCGCAGGCTCACCATCCGCGACGTGTTCTACGACGCCCAGAGCACTCGACAGATCGGCCAGATCGCCCAGAACAACCTGGCGCAGATCGGCGTAGACCTCGAGCTCAATGCCGTAGCAGGTGGCACCCTGTTCAGCGACTATGTGACGCCGGGAAACTTCGATATCGCTCAGTTCGCTTGGGGCGGTGATGCATTCCCTCTGGCCAGCCTTACCCAGATCTATGCCTCGGAGGGCGAAAGCAACTACGGCAAGATCGGCAGCCCACAGATCGACGCCAAGATCGAGGAAACACTATCGGAGCTCGACCCGGCCAAAGCACGCGTGCTGGCCAACGAACTCGACAAGATGATCTGGGACATCGGGTTCAGCCTCCCCCTGTTCCAGTCCCCGGGGAACGTCGCGGTGCGCAGCAACTTGGCCAACTACGGCCCCGCCGGCATCGGCGACCTCAACTACACCGCGATCGGCTTCATGAAGTAACAGTCGGCCGTACCGCGCGCGGGACGGCATCGGGCATCACCGACTCCGCCCGCGCCGCGATATCGATTCCGCGGACCAGCAGCCGTACCGTGAGATTCGCCGGCAGCGCGTCCAGTTCGGCTGAGCGGGAGGGTAGTTCGCGTATGTCTCCGGCACACGCCGCCTTGCAGATCCGCAGGGCGGCCTGTTCGCGCGTGTCGAGCACGCTATGCCCTGCGGTGGGCAGCTCGATGAGGACGGAGTCCGGTATCAGATCGGCGATGCGCCGAGCCACCGCCGGTGGTGTGGTGAGGTCGCGGCCGCCGGAGATCACCACGGTGGACCACGTGAATCCCGACATTTCCGACGCCAGATCATACGGTTCGGCGACGAAGTCGACATTGCCACTGGCGATCTCACGGAACGCCGGCGCGGGGTCCAGCGGCCCACCATCGGGCACGGCGCCATAGTTCAGTTCGCGATACGCGATGCGCTCGACGAGGTCGGGTTCGTGATGGTACGGCGTCTGGCGTTCCAACAGCAGCCTGGTCCCGAGGCCCACCGCCGCCCACAGCCAGTCATGACCAGCCAACAGCAAATCCAGCTGACGTCGCAGCACGTCCGGGCCGGCGATGCCGTACATGTTCGCGGCGCGCAGCACGCTGGTCGGGGCGAGCACACCGTCGGTGACCGATCGACGCACTTTGGCCGCCAGGTCGGCGCCGCCGGGCACGGCACCATCCCACAACACCCGCCGGATCTGTGCCCGCACATCGTCGATGTCGTGAGCCGACAGAAGCGGAGAGTCGAGCACCATCTTGTGTACCCGCGCCGGGTGACGGACGCCGAGGCCCGCGGCCAGGTAACTGCCGTAGGACGTTCCGTAGACCACGGCCCGATCGACCCCAGCGTCGTCGAGCACGGCGGCAATGTCGTCGACGACCGGGTCGATGCTCAGCGCCTCGGGGGGCAAGTCCTGGCCCGCGTCGTCGTGGCGAGACAACCCCACCCCTCGGTGCTCGACCATGATGACGTCGAGCCCATCGATCGCAGCGCGCCGCCGAAACGCCCGGTACAACGCTATCGAGGCCGCACCGGGTCCTCCCGGGATGATGACCAGCGGGTGGGCGGACTTGCGCCCGGCCCGCACGTAGTAAAGGTCGAACTCCTCGTCGCCGCCACGGTGCACGGGTCTGCGGATCGGGCGCACGCCGGCCAGGCCGGCCAGCTTGTCGTGCGTCCGGCGACGTGAAGGGTTCATCGTCATTGCGTTCTATTGTGCACGGCAGCTTCTGGGCGCTCTCGACGGCGCCGACCGCGCACGAAATGCCCGCGGTTGGCGGTGTGTCGCCGCACAGACACGCGCGCTCGCGGTTAGTGGCTGCGGCGGATGAGGTCGGCGGCCTTCGCGCCGATCAGCACGCTGGGCGCATGGGTGTGGCCGCGGATGATCGTCGGCATCACCGACGCGTCGGCTACCCGTAGTGCCTTCACGCCGCGGACCCTCAGTTCCGGATCAACGACGCTTGCGTCGTCGCTGCCCATCCGACAGGTGCCGACCGGGTGGTACAGCGTGTGCGACACCGATTGCAGCGCTCTGGCCAGTGTTTCGTCGTCGAGGTCGTGCGCGTCCAGCGGTCGGGCGATTCTGCCGACGGTGCCTCGCAGCGCCGGCGCTCGGGCGATGTCGGCGCACATGCGCAGTCCCGCCATCAACGCCTCTCGGTCAGCCCCGGCGTCGTCGGTCAGGTATCGCGGGTCTATCAACGGCTTGTCATGGGGGTCGGCGGTGTTCAGGGTGATCGTTCCCCGACTCTGGGGCTTGAGCAGGATCGGTCCCATCACGACGGCATGGCCGACGTAGGGATCCCCGATTCCCTCATCGAAGTATGGAGCGGGAGCGAAAATCAGCTCCAGGTCCGGTAGATCGAGATCGGGTCTGCTCTTGACGAAGCCATAGGCCTCTCCCACGTTCGAGGTAAGCATGCCCCGCCGTCGCAGCAGGTATTTCAGCAGTTCCAGCGGCCTTTGCGCATCCGCCAGCGAGTCGTAGGGCACGTCGAAACCCAGCGGTATCACGAGATGGTCGAGCAGGTTGGCGCCCACCTCCGGCGTGTGCGCAACGCTGGGGATCCCGTGCCGGGCGAGCTGATGGCGGTCACCCACTCCGGACAGCATCAGCAACTGCGGGGTGTTGACCGCCCCGGCGCACAGCACCACCTCGCGGCGAGCGGTGGCCACGGCGCGGCCGCCCTTGCCGTCGAACTCGACCCCGATCGCCCGGTCACCGGCGAACACCACCCGGGTCGCGGTGGCCTGGGTGAGCACGGTCAGGTTCGTGCGTCTGCGGATCGGTTTGAGATAGGCGTCGGCCGCACTCCATCTGGCGCCGCGGCGCTGCGTGACCAGCGTCTCGCAGAATCCTTGCGGCTCATCCTGGTTCGGCCCCTCGACGCGGTGGCCGCATTCCTGCACCGCGGTCAGCCAATCTGCGGTCGAGGGCCGCGGGCTGCGCTGGCGCGATATCACGAGTGGCCCAGCTTCGATGCGGCGCAGATACGGCTCGACGTGGGCGTAGTTCCATTCCGCGCCGGCGTGCTCACCCCACTCGTCGTAGTCGGCGGCAAAGCCGCGCACCCACATCATCGCGTTCATCGATGACGAGCCGCCGAGCATCTTGCCCCGCGGCCAGTAGATCCGGCGTCCGCCCAGCCCCGGCTGTGGCTCGGTCAGGTAGTCCCAATCGAGCGGCCCCCGCATGAGTTGGGGGAAGGCGGCCGGGATGTGGACGAACTTGTTCTTGTCCCGGGCGCCGGCCTCGAGCACGACGACCTGTGCGGCGGGATCGGCGCTGAGCAGGTTGGCGACGACTGCGCCGGCGGAACCTGTTCCAACGATCACGTAGTCGGCGTCCACGAGCCGCAGTCTAGGGCCTGGCGCACACCGAGCTGTCAATCAGACCCCGTCGCGACCAACTCGATGTGCTTGGCGCAACGGACACCTTCGTACCGTTGCGGACTGCACGTCAGGATGATGACCTGGCTGTCACTTGCGACCGCGTCGAAGACCTCCGCCATCTTCGTCAGCCGGTCCGCGTCGGTGAAGCCCAGCGCGTCATCGATCACCACTGGCACGCTGTCCTCCTTGGCAACCAAGGCTGCACCGGCCAGCCGTGCGACGATGCCCAGTTGCTCCTTGGCGCCCCCGGACAAAGACTCATAGGGGACGGTGCAACCCGACAGCGTGCGATGTCCGATGCGCAACTCGCTGTCGACGTCCACCGCGAAGCTCTCACCGAACACGAGTCGCCCCAATCGTTCCACCTCGGCGCGGAACGGGTCGACGTAGCGCTGCCGCATGGCGTCACGGTGCCGGCCCATGACGGTCCTGAGCAGTTGCGCGGCGCGAGCACGACGCCGCACTTGCCGGAACTCTCCTGCGGCGTGCTGGCGTTCCGTCTCAGCGGCATCCAACCTGCCTTTACGCCCCTCGCTGCCATACACCTTCAGCTGAATGGCGACCTCTTGCAACGCCGCCGCGGCTTGGTCCCGTCGCTGCTCAATACCCGCGGCCTCACGCTCGGCATCCGCGAGTTCGGTGGCCACAAGTTCTGGCTGGAGGCGGGCTAGTTCTTCGCCGAGCCGGACAACCAACTCCTGAGCCTTGGTGGATGCCTCGGCGTCGGCCTCGGCTTCGACGGCCAGTTGGTCGTCGCCGGCGCACTCGCGCTGGGCGTCGAGTCGCCGGCCTGCGAGGGCCAGCTCCGCCCGGGCGGCCTCGAGCTTCTCTGCGGTTCGAGCCGACCGCATCCCGCACTCCGCCAGTAGCCCGGCCGCTTCCTCGGCGGCCTTCCTGCACGTTTCGCAATCACGCACGGCCTGCTGGTGCGCGATGGTGGCGGCCTGGAGTTCAGCGGGCAGCTCTGCGGGATCCTGCGTCTGTTCCGTCGCGGAACCCTGCAGACCCTCTTCGCGGGGCAGACCGGGGCTCAGCTCGGACAATCGCGACCGCAGCTCATCGGCGTCGCCCTCAGCGGTCAACACATCGAGAATCCCGCGCAGCCGCTCACTGGTGCTGGCCAGCCCGCGACGGTGTGTATCGAGCACCCGCGCAGCAGCGATGTCGGCCACACCGGCCTGCTGCAGGGCGGCAGCCAGCGCAGCCTGGGCGGTGTCGAGCGCTGCTGCCGTGCTGGCGGCCGGGATGCCTGGCGTCACCCTTACCGAGAGCGCACCGGGCATCTCGACTCCTGTCGGATCGCTGAGCGCCGCCGACCAGCTCCCGCCCGCGCGCAAGGTGACCGGTTGGCCGCCGATCCGCAGCTCCAGGTCGGTCTCGGCGACCACCTCGATGTGGGCACAGGCTTGTTCGGCGGCGGAGGTGGCCCGGCTGACGGCGCCGGCGGCGTCTTCGATGGTCTGCATCAGTTGAGCGGTAAGCGCGATCGCGGCCAAGTCGCTCTGGACCGAAGCGAGGTCGCGTTGATGGGACTCGATCTCGCTGATCCGACCGGTGAGACGAGCCACCAGCTCCTGGTCTGCCAGGCGCTGCAACGCACCACGGGCCGCCTCGACGCGAGCCTGGCCGGCCTCCAGCACAGAGCGGGCCTGCACCGCCGCCTCGTTCGCAGCCGCCTGCACCTCACCGGCGGTCGCCAGTTCCGCTGCCGCCGCATCGTGGGCGGCTTGCAGGCCCACGATCGCCGCCGTCCGCTCGTCGATATCTGCCCGTGATCGGCGCCGCTCGGTCAGCACCGCCAGCGACGCGGCATGCCTCGACTGCGCCGCATCAGCGACCACTTTGGCCTGGTCGAGCTCACCGCTCAAGGTAGCGACCGATTGGGCAGCAGCGCGGGCGAGCACGAGGCGCTCGGCAGCCTGGTTGCTTTCGACCGCCAACCCCGCGACCTGATCGGTGAGCGCGGTGTGGCTGCGGACCGCCTCGTCTACCTCGGCGACGGCCGCGGCGCACCTGGCCACGTCCTCCTCGGCGGAGTGCAACCTGTTGGTCGCGGCGGCCCATTCCCCGGTCGGTTTTCCCGTCGCGGTGAAATACCGCCGGTACTCCACGTCGATCCGGTCGATCAGCAGGGTGTCGGCGCCCCCGCCCGTTCCGGCGGCGTGTTCGGCCGCATCGTCGGCCTCGCCGGCCACCACGTCAAGCGCGCGAGCCAGCGCGTTGCATCCCGAGAGATCCGCGGCTGAGGTCGGCGCCGACTGCAACACCCGTTGTGCCTGCCACAGGTCCAGGTCGACAGTCTCGGCGAGCATGGCCCGCACCCGATGGTGGGCGTCGTCACCGGTGAGTTGCTCATGCCGCGGCGCCAGCAACGTCAATTCCGTCTCGGCACGCTTGTGGAAACGCTTGCGGTAGACGAAACGGTAAGGGCCGGTGGAAATCTCAGCTGTGACCTCGGCACCGACATCGGCGTGGGTCGGCTTGACCTGCTTGACCTCCTTCTTGGCGGACCGGTCCTTGGCCTCAAGCAGTAGGTCGAGCGCTTCCAGCATCGAGGTCTTGCCGATCTCGTTGGCACCGCTGACGATGACGACGCCGTGATCGGGGAACTCGATATCGCGGTGGGCAATGCCGCGGTAGTTCGTCAGGGTGAGTCGGTGCAACCTCATGCCGCTCCCCCGTCCGCGAGCCGCAGGAGCAGTGCCAGCGCCGCCCTCGCGTCCTCGGAGTCATCGCCGGACAAGCGCGCGGTGGCCACCAGCTCGCCGACCGCGGCGGCGGCGAACCCTGCGACGCCGAGATCGTCGAACTCTCCATCGGCGGGCATCACGGCGATGTCGGTCTGCTTGTCCCACGGAACGAGTGCTGCAAACAATCGCGCGTAGCGCTCCAGACAGGCATCCAATGCCGCCCTGTCGGTGACCGTGAGGGAACCGGTGAGCCCCAGCCGAATCACCGTGCGTTCTTTGTCCGGCATGAGGTCGAGGTTGATGTCGAGATCGGCAATGTCGCGACCGTCGTCCACCGCGCGGCACAGCGAAACGAACCGCCAGCCACCGACACGGCGGGCCTGGACCCGTACGGACCGAAGCGGATCGGCTTCATCGATGTCGACGACGAGCACCTGCCCCGGGTCCGGCTCGATGTCGTCGTAGTTCGTCACCTCCGGCGAGCCCGAGTACCACACTCGGCCGGTCGAGCCCACGCTCATCCGGGAGTGCTTGTCCCCCAACGCGACATAGTGCACCGCGCCCCGGGCGACGGCGGATTCAAGGGCCGACAGCCGGATCAGCGACGCCCGGTCCTTGTCCGGAACGAGGATGTCTACCGCGCCATGACCGACGGCAATGCGAGTAACCCCGTCGCCGGGCGCCGCATCGATGCCGCTGACGGCCTGGCCGAGGAGGTCGGTGGTAGGCGCCTTGGAGTACCACGGCGCCACGACGAACTGTAACCCTGGCCGCACTTCATGGACTCCGGGGCGGTCCAGGACGATCACGTCGGCGGGGCGCTCGGCGGCAAATAGCGCGCCGGTGTACACCGACGATGCGTCCAGGGGGTCGTGGTTACCGGGCAACAGGTACACCGGTACCGAAATACCGCGCATGGCCTCCAGCGACTGGCTGACATCGCGGGGAGCAAGCTGGTTGTGCTCGAAGACATCGCCGGCGACGACGACGAACTCCGCATCGACCTCCTCGGCCAGTGGGCCGAGAGCGGCGACGGCGGAGCGGCGCGCCGCCGAATACCTCGCCTGCGCCTCCCCGCCGAGGAAGTGGCGGGTCATCCCGAGTTGCCAGTCGGCAGTGTGCAGAAACCGCATCTCAGCACCTCCTTCCCCACCGTGTCCGCCGCATGTTTGCGACGGCACCGCGAGTGTAGGGCGGCCCACCGACAAGTCCCGGGACCTGCATCGGCATGCCCTACCGTTGTTCGGATGAGCTCCGCAATTCCCCCCGATTCGCCTCGCACGCTGCTGTTGCTTCGACACGCCAAATCGGACTATCCGTGCGGTGTCGCCGACCACGACCGCCCCTTGGCCGCCCGAGGCATCCGGGAGGCCGCGCTGGCGGGTGACTGGATCAAGGCGACGCTGACCGGGACCGGAAAGGTCGACGCGGTGCTGTGCTCGACAGCCACCCGCACCCGGCAGACGCTGCAGCACACCGGCATCACCGCCCCAATGCAGTACGTGGATCGCATCTACGATTCGACACCGGGGATGGTCCTGGACGAGATGCACCGAGTGCAGTCGCTGTTCGCCGGGGATATCGCGACACTGCTCGTCGTCGGCCACGAGCCGGTGATGTCATCGCTGGCCCTCAACCTGGCAAACGAGGCGACCCGCAACAGTGCTGTTGCCCAGAAGATCTTGGCGAAGTTCCCGACGTCGTCGGTGGCGCTCCTGCGGGCCACCGAGCCGTGGGATCAGCTGGCACTCGGCAGCGCGGAGCTGGTGAATTTCCACATTGCGCGCTAAGCGCGGGTCGCCAAGGTCAGCTCCATCAGCTTGATCGCCATCCCGCACGCATCCAAACCGGGCGTCTGGGGATTGACCCACCAGCCCACCACCCCGACGGCTTCGCTGGCAACGCCGCACGAGCCGTTCGGATCGTCGGGCCGCATCACGAACGACGAGATACCCGCGATGGACCGGTTCTCGATCTGGTAACCCAGCTCCTCGGTGACCTTGCGCTCGTTGTCCAGAGTGCCCTGCTCGAACCAGAAACGGGTGATGTCGACGAGCCCGGCGGGATTAGCCGCCTGCCAACGACATACCGCGCCGACGAACGTGCTCTGAATGTCCAGCGGGTCGGCACCGACCGTCTCGGCCAGGATGTCCTCGGTCAGGACGTCGCATTCCTTCAACAGGTTCGGGTACTTACGCTGCGAGTCATTGTTGCGGGGCACGCTCGAAGAACCCGACTTGGCGGCGGTGCCATCGACGGTTTGTGTGCAGCCGGTCAGCATGACAAGACTGGCCATGGCGGCGGACGCACCGATCAGTGCGCGACGTACCGGTGTGCGGCGGGCGCTCATTTGGAGTTCACAATCGACTGACGGGTCAGTTCCTTGGCGACTTCACAAGCATCGGGGAACGGCTCCTGCGCAAAACTGATCGACCACTCGATGAAATCATCGTCGAACTGGATGCCGATCTCGCAGAGGTTCACGACGCCACTGGTCATGTCTTCGTTGATCCCTATGAAGCCATCATGGCCTTCGATACTGATGTCTTCCACGCTGGTGCGGGAAAGCTCCATCGTCTTGCGTTCGCGGCCGATCGGGCTGCCCCGGAACCAGGTGAAGGAAAAGTGCGGGCCCAGGATGCTGCCACCGGACAACCACTGGCATCCCACCGACGTCCGTGCGGTGTTGACCAGACCCACCACCTGCGTCTGTTCGGTCATCTCCTCATCGCTGACGCCGCCACACTCGGGAAAGAACGGTCCGTGGGTGATGTCTTGTGACGGCGCCTCGGTGGACGGCAGTTCCGGGGCAGCCGGCTCGGAGTCCGAGCATGCGGCGAGTAGCGGGAACATTGTCACAGCCGCAATGGCCAGCGCCCCGCGTGCGCGGGGCGCAAAGGCAGCATGCGCCGGCTTGCTGGGTGTCACGCCATGCACTGTAGCGGCCGTCTCAAGGGCCAACCAACGACATGCCGATTGACCTGCTCATTTATCGGACTCTCAGGTGAGGCGGCCGAACACGTTGCCGACGGGGCGGGTATGCGACAGTAGCGGGATGCTTTGGGGGCTGCTCCGACAGCACGTGCGACCGTACCGGGGGCTGCTGGCGTTGGTCGCGGTGTTCCAGGTGATCAGCACTCTCGCGACGCTGTACCTGCCGACTGTCAATGCCGCGATCATCGACGACGGCGTCGCGCAGGGTGACCTGGGTCGCATCGTCGAACTCGGCATGGTGATGCTTGCGGTCACCGCACTGCAGGTGGTGTGCGCTGTCGGGGCGGTCTATTTCGGATCTCGGGCGAGCATGGGCGTCGGCCGCGATCTGCGTTCGGCGATCTTCCACCATGTCACCAGCTTGTCGGCCGAGGATACGGCCCGTTTCGGCGCCCCGTCGCTGCTGACTCGTACCACCAACGACGTCCAGCAGGTCCAGCTGTTTGTGCAGCTCACCTGCACGATGCTGATAACCGCGCCGATCATGTGCGTCGGCGGGATCGTCATGGCGATCCATCTCGACGCCGGCCTTTCCTGGCTGCTACTCGTCAGTGTGCCGTTGCTCGCGGTAGCCAACTACTGGATCGCGTCGCATTTGCTGCCGATCTTCCGGCGGGTACAGCGCCAGATCGACGGGATCAATCGTGTGATGCGCGAGCAGCTCACCGGGCTCCGGGTGGTCCGCGCATTCGCGCGGGAGCCGTTCGAGCGCAACCGATTCGCCGAAACCAATGATGCGCTTGCGGCAACCGCACTGGAGGCCGGCCGGTGGCAGGCTCTGATGCTGCCGGCAACGACCCTGGTGATCAATGTTTCCAGTGTGGCCTTGATCTGGTTCGGCGGCCTTCGGATCGACGCGGGCCAGATGCAGATCGGTGCGCTGATCGCCTTCCTGTCCTACTTCATGCAGATTCTGACCGCGGTGCTGATGGCCACTTTCATTCTCGTGATCATCCCGAGGGCGGCGGCGTGTGCCGAGCGGATCACCGAGGTGCTCTGCACCGCGCCCGCGATCACCAGCGAACCGGATGCGGTGTCGCCGACGACGATCGCCGGCGAGATTCGCTTGGATTCAGCAACGTTCAGCTACCTCGGCGCCGAACGCCCGGTACTCCAGGATGTCTCGCTGACGGTACCGCCCGGAACCACGACCGCGGTTGTGGGGTCCACCGGGTCGGGTAAGTCGACGCTGTTGTCGTTGATCTGTCGGCTGTATGACGTCACCTCCGGCTCGGTCAGCGTGGACGGAATCGATGTACGCGACTTCGATATCGAACAGCTCTGGTCGACTCTCGGGTTGGTGCCCCAGCGCGGCTACCTGTTCTCGGGCACGGTCGCCGACAACCTGCAACTGGGCGCGGCTCCGGGACACGTGGCCACCGAGGATGAGATGTGGGACGCGTTACGGGTCGCCGCGGCAGACGATTTCGTCGGCGCCCACCCCGACGGCCTCCAGATGCAGGTCGCGCAGGGCGGTATCAACTTCTCCGGCGGACAGCGCCAGCGCTTGGCGATCGCCCGCGCCGTCATCCGACGTCCCGCGATCTACCTCTTCGACGACGCGTTCTCGGCTCTCGACGTGCGCACTGATGCGCGCGTTCGCGCCGCGTTACGCAACGTATCCGGCAACGCTACCGTGGTGATTGTCTCGCAGCGTATTTCGACTGTCGCCGAGGCCGACCAGATCGTCGTCATCGACGACGGCAGAGTGGTCGGCACCGGAACCCATGACCAGTTGCTCCGGACGTGCGACGCCTACCGCGAGTTTGCGGAATCCCAGTCGGTGATTGCCGGTCACTCATGAGCGGATCCCCGGTGGGACCGATGCGGCCGCCCGAATCGGGACAACTCCGGTCCCGAGACTTCAAAGGTTCGGCCCTCCGACTGCTCAAACGCCTCATTCCCCAGCGCGGTCTGACCGCCGCGGTGATGTTACTCGGCGTCGGCGGCATTGCCCTCGGCGTGGTCGGACCCCGCATCCTCGGCCATGCCACCGATCTGCTTTTCAACGGTGTTATCGGTCGGCAACTGCCGGCCGGCCTGTCCAAGCAGCAGGCTGTCGACGCCGCGCGGGACCGCGGCGACGACAACTTCGCCGACTTGCTCTCCGGCATGAATGTCACACCCGGGCAGGGCGTCGACTTCGTCGCGATCGGCCGCACCCTGGTATTGGCGCTGGCGCTGTATCTGGTTGCCGCCCTGATGGTCTGGTTGCAGGCTCGGCTGTTGATCGTCGTCGTGCAGCGAACGATGGTGGCACTGCGGGCCGAAGTCGAGGACAAGGTGCACCGACTTCCGTTGCGGTATTTCGACTCGCGGCAACGCGGCGAGGTGCTCAGCAGGTTGACCAATGACGTCGACAACGTGCAGACATCGCTGTCGATGGTGATCACCCAGTTGCTGTCCTCGATTCTGACGGTGTTCGCGGTATTGGTGATGATGTTGACCATCTCGCCGCTGCTGACGCTGCTCACGGTGGTCACGGTTCCGCTGTCGCTGTGGGTCACTCGCTCGATCGCCCGGCGCTCCCGGAAGCTGTTCGTCGCGCAGTGGCGCAATACCGGTCGGCTCAGCGCACACATCGAGGAGACCTACAGCGGTGCCACGGTGGTCAAGACCTTCGGGCAGCGGGGACGGGCCGAGGATCAGTTCGAAGAACTCAACGACGACGTCTACCACGCCAGCTTCGGAGCCCAGTTCCTTTCTGGGCTGGTGGCACCCGCGACGATCTTCGTCGGAAACCTGAGCTACGTGGCGGTGGCAGTCGTCGGCGGACTGCAGGTCGCCACCGGCCAGATCACCCTCGGCAACATGCAGGCGTTCATCCAATACCTTCGCCAGTTCAACCAGCCCCTCACTCAAATCGCCGGCATGTACAACAGCATGCAGTCCGGGATCGCCAGCGCCGAGCGGATCTTCGAGCTACTCGATGCCGAGGAGGAACCACCGGACCCCCGTGAGCCCTTGCCTGCGCTGGACGGTCGGGACAGCGGACGGGTCGAGTTCGAGCACGTCTGGTTCAGCTACCGACCGGACACGCCGGTGATCGAGGATCTCTGCATGGTTGCCGAACCGGGTACCACGGTGGCCATCGTCGGCCCTACGGGCGCCGGCAAGACGACACTGGTGAACCTGCTGATGCGGTTCTACGACGTCGACTCCGGGCGGATCCTGCTCGACGGGGTGGACATTTCGTCGGTCAGTCGCGGTTCCCTGCGCTCGCGTATCGGGATGGTGCTGCAGGACACCTGGCTGTTCGCCGGGACGGTGTACGACAACATCGCCTACGGGCGGCCGGACGCCACCAGCGAGGAGGTGATGCAGGCGGCCAAAGCGGCCTACGTGGATCGCTTCGTACGAACGCTGCCCGACGGATACCGCACCAACGTGAAAAACGGCGGTGCGAACATCAGCGTCGGTGAAAAACAGCTCATCACGATCGCCCGCGCCATGCTGGCCCGACCCGAGCTATTGATTCTGGACGAGGCGACGAGCTCGGTGGACACGAGGACCGAGCTGCTGATTCAGCAGGCGATGACCCAGCTGCGTCGCGACCGCACGAGCTTTGTCATCGCGCACAGGCTTTCAACCATCCGTGATGCCGACGTAATTCTGGTGATGGAGTCCGGCAGGATCGTCGAGCGGGGCAGCCACGCTGAGCTCATCGCCCGCCGCGGTGAATACTGGGAGATGACGCAGGCCTGACTTCATCACGCTGCGTGCTCGGCAGCGGCCGGAGGTCGCCCCTACTCCGCAGGGCTATGTGTCGGGCAGAACTTGTTGGGGAAGGACTTCTCACGGCTGGTGGCCGCGGTCGATCTCGCGCTGAATCTGCTCTTCGGTTATCGGTCTCATCCCGACGAAGACACCGAGACCGTGAAAGGCGAGGCCGATTCCCCAGCCCAGCGCGGGCCACACCGGCCAGAAGTATCCTCCCGAGCTGGAATACCAAATCGCGACCATGACGAAGATGCCGAGAAGATAGGCGCCCAGGTGCCACCAGAAACTGCGTTTCGCGTGAATTCGACCTAACGCGTGGCGTCGCTGCTCGTCGGTCATCTCGCCTCGTTCAAGCCAGCACCCTCCAACTTCACCGATCATACGGGCGTCGGGACCAGGCCGACGACGATCAAGCATCGACGTGCTGTGCCGCCAATACGACGGGCACTACGGGGTGATCGGCGGGTACCTCTCCTGGAGGCAGGTACGCCGGTGAACGTGAACACGACCCACGTTCAGCTTAGAGTTGCGGGCCCTTGGCGCGCAGGTCGTCGACGCTCCTCATCGCGTCACGCAGCTCGGCGAGCCACTCCTCGGCATGCTCGCCTACCAGCCGGACCGCCCACCCGAGGGCGTCGGAGCGGGACCTGGCCACCCCGGCGTCCACCAGGGTGTCGAGCACCTGACGCTCCGGCTGCCGAAGGCGGGTCATCACCGGTACCGCCATATGGGTGAACAGGATTCGTTGCGGCCCAGCTTCTGCGCCGGTCGCCGCAACCTCCACACCCCACGCGACCTTGCGACCGTACTTCGCCTCAGCCTCGTCGGCGATGCTCATGCGTTGTGCCCGCGTCTGCTCACGGAACCGTGCCGCCCGGCCCGACGTGCGGGCTTCACTGGTTTCACCGTCCGGGTTTTCCGGATTCGGCAGCCGGCCGATCACGGTGATCTCTTCGCGGTCGACGATGACCTCCGGGTCGCCGACGAACCAGTCATCGGGGAGGCGGCCGGCGAACCAATCGGCAGACTCGGTGGCATCGGGTTGGTCGGATTGCTGCCAGCCGCCGGCTCCCCCGGAGCGCCGGCCATGGTGATGACGTTTCATGATTACATCATTACAGTGTTGAATACCCTAGGGCCGATGTTCGCCACCGGCGAAACCATTCGAGCTCCGAGGGCGCGTCAGCCGAGCTTCATCATGACGGCCGCTCCGGCGCCGACGATCCCGACGATCAACAGCAACGCCGCCCAACCCGCGCCGAGCAGCCACCAGACGGCAGCAAGCCCCAGCAGTGCCGGCGACAACGCGAAAAGCACCAGCCAAGGGTGCTGCTTGATGACGGCGAGGGCACCTTGTGCTCGCTGACGGTCGATTTCTCTTGGCATCACTCAAGGATGCCAGCCCGCGAGTTCGTCTCCGCATAGTGTGGGAATTGGGAATACGGTGAAACGCTCGTAAGGAGGCAGTGGTGACAGGAGCTGGACAGGGCAGCTGGCAGCCCGACCCCGAGGGCCGCTACGAATACCGGTGGTTCGACGGGCAGCGCTGGACCGATCAGGTCTCCCAGCAGGGCCAGGTGGGCCGGGCGCCACTGGGCGCAGCGCCGCATCCGCAGGCCTCGCCAGCGGAACAACCTCAACAGCAAGCCAGCCAGGCTCAGCCCGTTCCCAGCGGTGGCGGCGACGGGTTCGCCGGAATCAGCGGTGATCTGGTTGACGGCCGGTTCAGCGAGAAAGAGGCCAAGGCGATCGCCAACCAGAACTCGAAGCTGCTGCGGGTGCGCCTCGGCGAACCGTTCATGGCCCGGCAGGGATCCATGGTCGCCTACCAGGGCAATGTGGACTTCTCGTTCGAGGGTGGAGGGGCATCGAAGTTCATCAAGAAGGCCCTCACCGGCGAGGGCCTGCCGCTGATGCGTTGCGCCGGCCAGGGCGATGTATTCCTCGCCGAGCGCTCCTACGACGTGCACCTGCTCAACTTGACCAACTCCGGAATGTCCATCAGCGGTAAGAACGTCCTGGCGTTCTCATCGAGCCTGGACTGGAACATCGAGCGGGTGAAGGGAGGCAGCATCGCGACCGGCGGCCTGTTCAACACCACACTGCGCGGCACCGGCTGGGTGGCGCTCACCACCGACGGCCCGCCGGTCGTCCTCAACGCGGCCGAAGCACCGACCTTCGCGGACACCAATGCGGTGGTCGCCTGGTCGGCGAACCTGCAGACGCAGCTGAAGACAAGCTTCAAGGCCGGTGCCCTGATCGGCCGCGGGTCGGGCGAGGCTGTGCAGGTGTCCTTCCACGGCAACGGATTCGTGATCGTGCAACCCTCCGAGGGCTTCACCGCGGTGACCCAATAGCGACTCGAATCACAGCTCGAGCAGCACCGTCACGGGACCGTCGTTGACCAGCTCAACTTGCATGTCCGCACCGAAGACACCGGTGCTTACCTGGGCGCCGAGAGCCGTCAAAGCTTGGGCGAACGCATCGACCAGAGGTTCGGCGAACGCACCTGGCGCGGCGGCGTTCCAGGTCGGCCGCCGACCCTTGGCGGTGTTTCCGTAGAGCGTGAACTGACTCACCACCAGGATCGGTGCACCGACCTCGCTCGCAGACGCCTCATCGTCGAGGATTCGCAACTTCCAGAGCTTTTCGGCCATCCTGCGCGCCTTGTCCGGGTCGTCGGAATGGGTGACTCCGACCAATGCCAGCAGCCCCTGACCGTCTGGATCAATCTCGCCAACGAGCTCACCCTGGGATAACACTCGGGCGGAGGTCACCCGCTGGACGAGAACTCGCATGCCCGCGATGGTGCCACGCGATGGATTATCGAGAAAGCTTTGCATACCCCAGGGGGGTATGCTAGACAGGGTTCGGGCGGAGACTCCCGCACCCCCACTGGAAGGACCGGCCGATGACCAGCGTCGAGTTGTCGATTGACGGGATGACCTGTGCGTCATGTGCGGCACGTGTGGAAAAGAAACTCAACAACCTTGACGACGTGACCGCCACCGTCAACTTCGCCACCGAGCGGGCTCACGTCGAGTTCGGCAACACCGTCACGCCCGCTCAGCTCGTTGCGGTTGTCGAGGAAACCGGCTACCACGCTCGGTTGCCCGAGCCCGTCGCCGAACCGGACGGGTCGTCTGATGATCCGGCTGCCGCGTTACGGCAACGCCTGTTGATCTGCCTGGTGCTGTCGGTCCCGGTGATCGCGATGGCGATGGCGCCGGCGTTGCAGTTCAGGAACTGGCAGTGGTTGTCTTTGACCCTGGCCGCGCCCGTCGTGCTGTGGGGTGCCTGGCCCTTCCACCGGGCGGCGTGGACAAACCTGCGGCACCGAACCGCCACCATGGACACCTTGATTTCGCTGGGCACTCTTTCCGCGTTGGGCTGGTCTGTCTATGCACTGTTCTGGGGTACCGCCGGGATGCCGGGGATGACACATTCGTTTGAGCTGACCATCGACCGCAGCAACGGCTCCGGCAATATCTACCTCGAGGTGGCGGCCGGGGTGACGACGTTCATCGTGGCGGGCCGGTACTTCGAAGCACGCGCCAAGCGTCGGGCGGGCGCAGCCTTACGGACACTTCTGGAGATGGGCGCAAAAGACGTTTCGGTCCGCAGAGGAGGGCGAGAATTTCGCATTCCGATCGACTTGCTCAACGCGGGAGACGAGTTCGTCGTTCGCCCCGGCGAGAAGATAGCCGCGGACGGCACGATCATCGAGGGTGCCTCGGCAATCGATGCGTCCATGCTCACCGGCGAGTCATTGCCGGTGGAGGTCGCTGCGGGCGACCGGGTGGCAGGTGCGACGGTCAACGTCGACGGCCGATTAGTGGTGCAGGCCAGCCGCGTTGGCGCTGACACCCAGTTGGCCCAAATGGCACGGCTGGTCGAGGCCGCACAGAACGGTAAGGCCCGGACGCAGCGCCTCGCGGACCGGATATCGGCGGTGTTCGTACCGATCGTGATCGCGCTGTCGCTGGCGACCTTCGGATTTTGGCTCGGCACCGGAGCATCGGCAGCCGCCGCGTTCACCGCAGCGGTGGCGGTGTTGATCATCGCCTGCCCGTGCGCGCTGGGGTTGGCGACGCCCACCGCGCTGATGGTTGGGACGGGCCGCGGCGCACAACTGGGCATCGTCATCAAGGGACCCGAGGTCCTGGAATCCACACGCCAGGTTGACACGGTCATCCTCGACAAGACCGGCACCATCACAACGGGCACCATGACGCTGTTCGATGTTTACGCCTCGACCTCCGAAGACGCGGATCAGATCTTGAGAATCGCTGGGGCAGTGGAGAGCCCGTCAGAGCATCCGATCGCCCGAGCGATCACCAGCGGTGCCCGCAACAAGCTGGGAGAGCTGCCGGCCGTCGATATGTTCGCGAACCTGCGCGGCCTCGGCGTACAGGGCGAGGTCGACGGGCATTCGGTCCTGCTGGGCCGCATTGCGCTGCTGGCCGAGCGCTCGTATGTCATCCCCGACGAGTTGACCGACGCCGCCCGGCGGGCAGAAGCCGACGGCCGCACCGTGGTAGCCGTCGGTTGGGAAGGGCGGGCCCGCGGATTGTTGATGGTGGCCGACTCGGTGAAACCCACTTCAGCCGAGGCTGTTTCCTTGCTCAGGTCACTGGGCCTGTCGCCGGTCATGGTCACCGGCGACAACGAGGCGGTGGCGCGCACCGTGGCCAGGCAGGTCGGTATCGACGAGGTGATTGCCGGAGTGCTACCGCAAGACAAGATCGACACCGTCAAGCGCCTGCAGGCCAGCGGCAACGTGGTGGCCATGGTGGGCGATGGGGTCAACGATGCCGCCGCGCTGGCCCAAGCCGACCTCGGGCTGGCGATGGGCAGCGGCACAGACGTGGCAATCGAGGCGAGCGATCTCACCATCATCGGGGACGACCTGCGAGGGGTGTCCGACGCCATCCGGTTGTCCCGCAGAACATTAAGCACGATAAAGGGCAACCTGTTCTGGGCCTTCGCCTACAACGTCGCCGCTCTGCCGCTGGCCGCCGCCGGATTGCTCAACCCGATGATTGCCGGTGCCGCAATGGCTTTCAGCTCGGTCTTTGTTGTCAGTAACAGCCTGCGATTGCGCACTTTCGCCCCTGCGCGCTGATCAAGGATCCGCGTTGTTTTCGGGGAGGAGGTAGCGATGGGGGTGATGGTAGTTGTTCGTGCGTCGTTGGCCGGTGTCGAGTTCGATCGGTGGGAGCCATTCGGTCTGATTGCTGTTGTTCTTACGGGTGGTCCAGCCGGTGTTGTCGATGAGGCGGGTTGTCAGGTCCGCAGGCCAGGGTGAGGTCGTCGATGTTGGTTTGCCCGCCGTCTTTCCAGTCGGCGACCGCATGGTGGGCTTGGCACCAATAGCCCGGTGCGCTGCAGCCGGGGCGAGTGCAGCCGCGGTCCCGGGCGTGGAGCACAATGCGTTGGGCCGGGGTTGCCAACCGTTTGGTGCGGCCCAGGTAGAGGCTGGCTCCGGTGTGCTGGTCGTAGACGTAGAGGTAGTGACGGGCCGGGGCAGCCATCCGGATCAAATCCGGGATGGGTAGCACGCCACCCCCGCCGGTGACCGCGACACCGGCAGCCTTGTGAAGCTCCTGCAGCGTGGTCGACACGATCACGGTGACAGGTAGGCCGTTGTGCTGTCCCAGTTTCCCGGAGGCCAACATGGAGCGGCCGACGGCTTTGAAGGCGTCGTGATGGCGTTGGGCCAGGGTGCGGTGATCGGACCGGGCCTGCTCGGCGCTCGGCTGCCCGGCTGCGGCCGAAGACTGCTGGTCTGGCGTGTTCGCCCCGGGTGCAGCTTCTTTGGCCAGGATCGCCTCCCAGTAGGCGCTGGCCTCGGCGTCGAGACGGCCCGGGATGGATCTGGAGCCGTCGGTGTGCTGGGGACCTAGACAGATCCCGCGTGTGCGGGCACGTTCCTTCTCGCAGGGTTCGGGCCCGTCTTGGTCGATCATGGCGGCCAACCGGTGTGCGACCTTGCCCAGCGCCTCAGGCCCCAACCCGGCACCGAGATCGGCGAGTTGGGTGTCGACGGCTTCGCGGGTGCCGACGTCGACCCAACCTGGTAGATCCTTGTGGAACTTCGCGATCACCGCCACATGCTCAGGCCCCAACAGCCCCTCGGCCTGGGCGGCGGCGGTGGCCTCCCACAGCGGCGCCAACGGCTCGCCGGTCATGGCCTGGCGCGGCCCCAAACTCTTGGCCTCGGCTAGCCGACGCCGGGCATCCTTCGTGGAGACTCGCAACGCCGTCGTCAACACCTTGGGCCACGACGCCTCACCGAGCCGGGCGGGTTCGGTCTCGCCGGTGAGCCGAGCCAGCGCCCGATGCTCGATCGCGGGAACCGACCACATCACCGAGGTCAACTCTCCCAACAGCCCGATCAGCTCACCATGGGAGAGAACGTCACATGAGCCACGCAAAACCTCCAGCCCAGAACGGATTGCATCCACCGCGCTAGATACCTCACCCACACACCGAAGACTAGCGCCACCCACCGACATGGAACTGAAAGACGGCCTGCATGACTGCGGAACCTGAAGTTACCCATACTATTTGATTGAACCAGGGTCGACAGGGGCCCTGCGCGCACGGTAGAGCTTCACCGCTGTCTGGATACCCTTGAGGTGTCGTGCCCCGGCGTATGACCAAGTGAATCCTTGGTCATCACCGATCGCTTCCTGCGTCGCCTCCGCGAGCAGCACAGAACCCGGCCGCGCCACTCCCGTCACCCTGGCGGCCAGGTTCACCGAGCTGCCGAACCAGTCCCCCGCCCGGCTCACCGCCATCCCCGTGGCCACACCCACCCGCAGCTGAGGCAAGGTCTCGTCATCCTCTGTCGCGTCGACGAGGTTCAACACGGCATCGAGTATTGGCACCGGCTCCGGACTGACCAGCATGACCTCGTCGCCGATGGCCTTGATGAATCGAACAGGCGCGACCGCGACGTCGCGGGTCAGATCCTCTAACCGTTGGGACAAGCGCTCGAGATTCTCCGGAGGGACCGCCTCGCCGAGCCGAGTGAACCCCACGAGGTCAGCGAAGGCGGTCGTCACCAGACGGGCACCGGGCAGGTGCTGGCCTGCTGCCCGCTCGCCGGCGTTGACGGCCTCGGTCTCGATTGCGTGCCGCAACTGCAACAGGAGAACCTCTTCGATCATCGGACCCAGGCGCGGCGCGAGGTTCTCGGCGAGTGCCTCGGACGCCTTGGCGAGTTCCAGTTCTGTTGCGCCCGGCTGTATCACGGCAGCCAGCGCGGCATGGCGCATTGCCTCCGCCGCCCGCGAG
The DNA here is from genome assembly GCA_022601135.1 of Actinomycetes bacterium. Classification (GTDB taxonomy): domain Bacteria; phylum Actinomycetota; class Actinomycetes; order Mycobacteriales; family Mycobacteriaceae; genus Mycobacterium. The sequence goes on from JAHZJB010000052.1 coordinate 33,167, forward strand.
AGGCCGTCACCCAGGAGGCGGGTGACCTGTACCAAATCATCGGGACGAATCCCCGCTTCCAAGAATTCGCGAGCGAACTTGGCCACCTCGGCGTCGGCTCGCAGGAACACCGCGGCGTCGGGGTCCTCTACTCGCGGAAGGCCAGCGGCCTGCTGAATGCGTTCGAACAACTCAAGGTCGACCCCCACTCGCTCGGCTGCTTCCCGCGCACAGATATACACGCCGTCATCGCCGATGACCCGGCGCGAGCCCAGCAGCATGGGCGCGGAGTCGTCCCGGATCTGGTCGATGCCGACACCTCGCTCTACCAGCCAGGGGATCAATTCGGCTCGTTCAGCCCGTGCCGTGCCGTCGAGGCCGTCGAGCAGACCGGCTGCGTCCAGATCGAAGTCTCCGGCCACGATGCGCCGCCTAGGAGACTGCAGGCCGACGTTGCCGCCACGGCCTGGCCTGCTCGATTTGAGCGCTCAGGGAGATCAACGTCTCCTCGTCGCACGGCCTGCCCACCACCTGTATCGAGGTCGGAATGCCGAGGGCGTCCTGTCCCCACGGCACCACCGCGGCGGGTTGGCCCGTCAGGTTGAACATCGCCTGGAACGGTACCCGGGCCGATACCAGCGACAGAGTGCGGATCGCCCCGCGACGCTGATAGGCACCGATCTTCGACGGGCCGGTTGCGGTTCCCGGCGTGATCAGCACGTCGACATCGTCGAAGATCGACATGATGCGGGTGGTGAGCTCCCCACCGGCGGCCCGGATCCGCCGCATTCTGCGGTCAGAGACCAATCTGCCGATGCGCGCGAAGGAACGGGTCCGGGGGTCCAGCCGCTCGGGCCGCGGCAGCGTTGCGACGTCATCGCGAACGCCGCGAAAGTAGCGCGGCAGCAGCTGGGAATAGAGCGCCGCGGGGGGATAGTCCGGGTCGCGTTCGACCACGTGGTGTCCCAGATCCCGAAGGAGCGCGCCGGCCTCGATGACCGCTCGGCGTTGCGCCTTGCCCACCCGGGCGACTAAGGGAGGAGGAACCCTGGTGCTCAACGCTATTCGCAGACGGCCGGGTGCCCGGCGGGCCGCGCCGACGTACCCACCCTCGGGTACCGGCAGCGTCGACGTCGCATCCAGGAACAACGCCGCGTCCTCGACGGTGCGCGCCATCGGACCGTTGACGCTCAGCCCACTCCAGGCACCGTGGTGCGGAGCCAGCGAAACCCGGTCGCGTTGGGGTTTGATGCCGAAGAGGCCGCACCACGTGGAGGGGATCCGGATCGATCCCATGCCGTCGGAGCCCAGCGCCATCGCCGCAAGACCCGCCGCAACCGCGGAACCGCTGCCGCCGGAACTGCCTCCCGGCGTGAAATCGGTGTTGTACGGGTTACGCGTTGCGCCGTAAGTCACGGTTTCGGTGAAGGACCAGATCATCATTTCCGGAACCGCCGTCTTTCCGATCAGCACGGCACCCGCGTCGCGAAGACGCCGAACCACCTCGGCATCCTGGGTTCGGGGCGGCCCGTGCGCGGCGCTGCCATAGGCGGTCAACTCGCCGGCGATATCGACGTCGTCCTTGATCGCGATGGGAACACCCAACAGCGGCCGCCGCTCCCCGGCATCGAGTCTGCGCTGTGCTTCGGCCGCCGCGAGCCACGCGCTTTCGGCCATCACCACCCGATAGCAACGCAGCATCGGGTCCAGTGCAGCGATGCGGTTGAGATACAGCTCGAGCAGGGCGGGCGCGGTAATCGCGCCCTCCGCCAACAGGCGGGCCTGCTGCGCGGCACCAGCGAACGGAAGCTCATCGGGGGTCACGACGATCATTTTGCGCCGGACCACGGTAGACCGTGGCCATTCCGCCCGGTTAGCGTAACGGGATGACATGCGTGTTCTGCGCGGTCGCCGCCGGTGACGCCCCAGCCGTCCGGATCTACGAAGACGACGACCATCTCGCCATCCTCGACATTCGACCGTTCACCCGGGGCCACACCCTGGTCATCCCCAAGCGCCACTCCGTCGACCTGCGCGACACAGCGCCGGAAACCGTGGCGCGGATGACCACGATCGGACAGCGCATCGCCAAGGCGGCACGCATCTCCGGCCTGCATGCCGACGGCACCAACATCGCCATAAACGACGGAAAGGCGGCATTCCAGTCCGTCTTCCACATCCATCTGCATGTGGTACCGCGACGCGACGGCGACAAGCTGTCGTTCGCCAAGGGCCTACTCGTTCGCCGGGATACCGACCGGGAGGCAACCGGCCGGCTGCTGCGCCAGGCACTGGCGCAATTGGACGCAACCGAGAAAGATTGACGTGATGAGCATCGCGAACTGGATCGAAGAGCGTGCCGGATTTCGGCTGCTGAGGCTGCACGACAAGATATATCAGCGCACCGAGGGCCGCATCGGCCACCGTATGCCGTTGCCCGGAGCCCCGCTGAGCCTGCTGCTTCACACCGTCGGGGCGAAGACCGGTAGACGGCGAACGACCACGTTGTCCTACTTCCCTGACGGCGGGCACTACTACGTCGTCGCCTCCAAGGGGGGCGACCCCAAGGCACCCGGTTGGTATCACAACCTCAAGGCCGATCCGGACGTCGAGATCAACATAGGGCCA
>JAHZJB010000053.1 GCA_022601135.1 Actinomycetes bacterium
ATGGAGGCCGCGATCCCCGAGCAGTACGGCAAGCCCTACCGCGAGGCACTCACCAAGCTGCAGCGCGAGGCCCCTCCACTGCCCGCGGCCAAGGTGCACCGGGTGCTCGACGCGCAATTGGGCACCAGGTGGCGGGAGCGATTCGAGTCGTTCGACGACACGTCGATCGCGTCGGCCAGCATCGGCCAAGTCCACAAGGCGGTCTGGGCCGACGGCCGGGAGGTCGCCGTCAAGATCCAATATCCCGGCGCGGATGAGGCACTGCGCGCGGATCTCAAGACGATGCAGCGGATGGTCGGAGTGCTCCGGCAGCTCTCCCCCGGCGCCGACGTGCAGGGCGTCGTCGATGAGTTGATCGAGCGCACCGAGATGGAGCTCGACTACCGGCTGGAGGCCGACAATCAGCGCGCGTTCGCCAAGGCCTACCGGGGCGATCCGAAGTTCGTGGTGCCACGCGTGGTGGCCAGCGCCCCCAAGGTCGTGGTCCAAGAGTGGATCGACGGCATCCCGCTGTCGCACATCATCAGAGAAGGCACCCAGGAACGGCGGGACCTGATGGCTACCCGGCTGTTCGAGTTCGCCAACGACGCCCCGCGGCGGCTCGGGATGGTCCACGGAGACGCCCATCCCGGCAATTTCATGCTGATAGCCGGAGGCCGCATGGGGGTCATCGACTTCGGTGCGGTGGCCCCGATGCCAGGCGGCTGGCCCGTCGAGATGGGTCAGATCCTGCGGTACGCAAGCGACAAGAATTACGACGAGCTGCTGCCCACCATGCGCCGGATGGGATTCATCCAGAAGGGCCAGGACGTATCCACCCGCGAGATCGACGACATGCTCAAGCAGTATGTGGAGCCGTTGCAGGTGCCGGTGTTCCATTACACCCGCCAGTGGCTGCAACGGATGACCGCCGTCGAACTCGACAAGGCGGCCGGCCAGATCAAGGCCGCGCGGCAGATGGACATCCCGCCGAAGTTGGCGATCCCGATGCGGGTAACCGCCTCGATCGTGGCGATCTCCTGCCAGCTCGACGCGCATGTCCCCACCCAACGCATCGCCCAGGAATCGTTGCCGGGGTTCGCGACCCCCGAGGCGGTGTAACGAAGAGTTAGTTGGAAATCATGCCGCAACAGGACCTTTCGCGCCTTTGCGCGGACGCCCCCGCGGCCGCTTCCGGGCGACGACTGCGCCCCTGAGTAATATCTCGCCGCCCCAGACACCCCACGGCTCCTGCCGCTCCAGAGCGGCATCCAGACACTCTCGACGGACGGGGCAGTCGGTGCACAACGCCTTGGCCTGCTCGAGATCTCGCGGATCCTCGGCGAACCACAGGTCAGGGTCCTCGACGCGGCACGGCACCGCCGGCGTCGTTCTCTCACCTGCCGCTCTAGACATGTCGAGTCCTCTGCTTCCTGGTCGTGTTGTTGGCCATCTGCTGGGTGATGGATCTGCGACCAGGTCTTTCCATTTCGTAGGCTGGTGGGAAGCCCGTGAAAGCATCTGGCCACGGATCCGGGCGATTGCGGGTCCGTGGCCTTCAGGCGTTTCGTGGGCTCTGGTTAGGTCGAGCCCCGATTCACGGACGCGGCAGTAGCACCGGCTGCGGCGCGGTGCTTAGCCGCCGCAATCGTGGCGGCGGCAAAGGCGGGAGCGTGGAAGAACCACGACCTGCCGGCGACAGCTACGCCGGTGAAAGCGCAATTGGTCGTCATTATCGTGGAACCCTCCCTTCGCACATGGCCGTCGTCCGTGTGTGCTCGAGGCTAGAGGCTGGCGGCCGAAACCCACAAGTGATTTTCTGAACTGCGGTTTCGGTCACTGAACTTCCGGCGAGCTTTGGCGGGCCCGGACCATGGCCAACACATCGGGGCCGAACTGTTCGAGCTTGCGCGCGCCGATGCCAGGGATGGCCACCAGCGCGGCATCGTCGGTCGGTTGTGACTCCGCGATGGCGATCAAGGTGTTGTCGGTGAACACGACGTAGGCCGGCACGCTCATGTCCTTGGAGATCCGCAGCCGCCAGTCCTTCAGTTCCGACAACAGCTGCTCGTCGAGGTCGCAGGGGCAAGTCTCGCACCGGCGCAGCATGATCGCCGCGGGCACGCTCAGAGCGGAGTTGCAGATCCGGCAGCGCGGCGCCGGACCGCGCGGCTTGCGCGGCCGACTGGGACCGGCGTCCCGTTGCGAGTGTGGTGCGATGCCGTTGAGGAATCGCGACGGACGCCGGCCCTGCCGCCCGCCCGGGGCGCGGGCCAACGCCCAGCTGAGCGCCAAATGCGCCCGCGCCCTGGTGACTCCGACATACAGCAGTCGCCGCTCCTCCTCCACCGGCTCGCTGTCGGGGCCGTGGGACAGCGCGTGAGAGATCGGCAACGTGCCGTCAGCCAGGCCGACCAGAAACACCGCATCCCACTCCAAACCCTTGGCGGCGTGCAGCGATGCCAGCGTGACGCCCTGCACAACCGGCGGGTGGCGGGCATCAGCACGCTGACGCAGCTCGGCAACCAGGGCGGGCAGGTCGATCTGCGGGCGCTGCGCGACTTCTTCATCGACCAGATCAACCAGCGCGACCAGCGCCTCCCAGCGCTCCCGCGCGCGACTGCCCGGCGGCGGCTCGGCGGTCAAACCCAGCGGCTCCAGCGTCGCGCGGACGACCTCGGCCAACGCCCCCTCGGACTGCCCGCCGTCCCGCTCGGCGGCGCGCTGTAGAGCCAGCAATGCTTGCCGGATTTCCTGCCGGCTGAAGAAACCCTCACCGCCACGAACCTGAAACGGGACACCAACTTCGGTAAGTGCCTCTTCGTACACCTCCGACTGCGCATTGATGCGATAAAGCACCGCGATTTCCGAAGCGGCAGTGCCGGATTCGAGCAGCTTCTTGACCTTGCGGGCCACCGCCGCCGCCTCCGCCACCTCGTCGGCGTATTCGCTGAACGCCGGCTCGGGGCCGGGTGCCCGCTGACCGACCAGATGCAGCCGGCTGCCCGCCATCCGTCCCCGTGCGTCGGCGATGACCCTGTTGGCCAACGACACCACCTGCGGGGTGGAGCGGTAGTCGCGCTCCAGCCGGACCACCGTCGCTTCCGGGAACCTTCTGGAGAAATCGAGCAGGTAGCGCGGCGATGCGCCGGTGAAGGAGTAGATGGTCTGATTGGCGTCGCCAACGACGGTGAGATCATCGCGAGTGCCGAGCCAGGCGTCCAGCACCCGCTGCTGCAGCGGGGTGACATCCTGGTACTCGTCGACCACGAAGCAGCGGTAGCGGTCGCGAAACTCCTGGGCCACCGCCGCGTCGTTCTCGATCGCGGCCGCGGTGTGCAGCAGCAGGTCGTCGAAATCCAGCAGCATACGATCGTCACCGCGGGCTTTGAGCGCCTCGTAGCCGGCGTAGACCGCCGCGACCTTCGCCCCGTCGAACGGGGTGTCCCGCCCGACTCGGGCGACGGTCGCGGCGTAGTCCTCGGGACTGATGAGCGAGGCCTTGGCCCATTCGATTTCGCCCGCCAGGTCACGCACGTCATCGGTACTGGTGGGCAGACCCGCCCGGTTGGCGGCCTGGGCGACAACCGAGAACTTGGTATCCAGCAATTGCCATTGGGTGCTTCCCACCACTCGCGGCCAGAAATACGACAGCTGGCGGCGCGCGGCAGCATGGAATGTCATCGCCTGCACCGATTCGGTGGACGGTCCGGCCGCCTCGCCGCTCAGCGCGCGCAACCGGCCACGCATCTCGCCCGCTGCGCGCTGGGTGAACGTCACCGCGAGCACCTGAGCCGGAGCGACGTGGCCGGCCGACACCAGATGGGCAATGCGGCGGGTAATCGTTCGGGTCTTCCCGGTGCCGGCCCCGGCGAGCACACAGACCGGTCCACGGGCGGCAAGTACTGCCTCGCGCTGCTCTTCGTCGAGGTCGGCCACCAGCCGGTCACCTGAGGCCGTCGGAGACATGCCGACCATCATGGCAGCGCGGCCCGACAATCGCAGTTCGCGACGCGGGCAGGCGCCGCCCGGTGTCAGCCGTACCGACCGACACCTACGGGGAAGTCGGGCCCGCGCCTCATGGCACGGTCCCGGTGGAACACCCCTCGGGTATCGCCGGTCCCCTTGTGAGCAGGTCTTCCAGCGGCAAAGTCCCCTCCCCGGCTCTGAGATCGGCGACCGGGGGAAGCGACAGGTGCACGTCATTGACGACGGTCCCTTCCCCGTCGACTTGGCCACAGACGAGGCCGACTCGCTCCCCGGCCCCCGCGCCAAACTCGGCATCGAATCGGTCACGCACCACGCCCGGCGACAACCGCTGGCCCTGAGCCTGCTGGAAGAGCGGATCGAGGATTCTCCTGGCCTCCCCGGTCAGCGCGACGGCATCGCTGAAATACACCGACGGTGTGACGTCCGAACAGGTGCCATGGGTGTACCACTCGTGGGGCGCCATGAGCGCGACGTCGGACATCACCGCCTCCAAATCGGTGCGGACGTCCGCCGGCAGCTTCACGGATGGCATGTCGTCCTTCTGCAGATCACTGGCCCGATCGGCGACCCTCTTTGGCACGCCGCAGAACTGTTCGATGGGCGGCTGGGGCCAAAGGCCGTGCAGCAGAAACGTCCGCCCCAGTGTGCCGACATGGCCGGTTGCGCATCCCCGGTTGGACGGCTCCACCTGGCAAAGACTGGGGCCCCAGGTCACGGCAAGCAGGCTCGAGCTGCTGGTTCCGGGTCCGAGCGCGGTCGAGCCCGGCGACCGATCGACGACGAGCAGGCTGTAGGCCACCGTCGCGACGACGATGGCGGCCAATACGGCCGATATGGCGAAGACGGTGACGTCGCCTCGCTTCATGGTTCACTCTTCTCAATGCGGCAGGTCAGGAAACGCCCGCACTGTGATCTTGACCCACGACGGGGCAGCTTTCCAGGGCCCCACTGCAACGTGGAAGGATCGCCGGCGAAAGGTAGCAGAATCGTCATTCGAACTTGTCGGTATCCAACGGTGTCCCGGACTTGCCTTGTGTTCGCGAAACTTCACGGCGGGCCTGTCCAGTGAACGATATCGACCGGTGGTTCGAGCGCACGGCGCGCCGAGAAAACCGCGTGGTCTCGTTGTATACGAGCCTTCTCACCGGCCGGCTCTTCGCATACTTTCGCTACCGCCTGCGCTACTCGCTCCTGCTCGACACGGCACGATTTCTCGTCCACGCCATCGAATTCCTGATCCTGCTCACGGCCCTGGGCGGGTTGGCTGCGTTCACCGTCATCGTCCTGCGGGTCGGCAGCCTGATCATCAACGGCGGCTGGTGGGGGCTCCTCGAGGTCATGCGGGAGCGACTCCGGGTGTTTTCCGGGTCCGGTGACCGAGACGCCGCCGAGCACGAAATTGGCCGTTGGCTGATCCTGTCGGCCGTCGCGGCATCGGTGTTGACGATCGTCATCCTCGCCGTACTGGACCTGCTACTTCCGCCCGACCACGGCGTGGTCGGGCACGTTTATGCGGTTCTGGTCGTCCTTGAGCTCGCGATTCGTCTTCCCGTCCGGGTGCTTCATTCCGGCATGTACGCCACCCGGCGCATCTACAGACCTCTTTGGTCGATGTTCGCGCCGACCTTGGTGCAGATTGTGGTTCTCGGCGTTGGCTACTACTTGTTTCCGGCTGCCGCACTCATCATCGGGATCATCGCATCGAACGCGCTGGGAACCTGGATCACCGTTCACTACACGCTCAAGGTTTATCGTCTGGTCGGCCTGTGGCCAAAGTACGGGGCGCGCACGCGGGAACCGTGGTGGCGGCTCCCGCGGATCCCGCTCTCGCTGGGCGTCAAGACCACGGTTGCCGGACTCAGCCTGCGCCTCGACGGCGTGATCGTTCTGGCGATACTCGGCATCTATGGGACGAACACCCGGGCCCTGGACCTGACCGAAGGTGTCACGGCCTGGCGGGGTATCGATGCCTTCCAGTTCTTCTATCTGGTCCTGCCGTTGTTCCGCGGCGCGTACGAGGGAACCGCCCTCTTCTATTTCGACTTCGTACGCCTGCGACGCGCTCCCGCGCTGAGGGAATTGCGGCTCCTGTTCTTTCGAAGGCTGCTGTGGACGACACCCGTCATCGCCGTGTATTTCTGGTTGCTGGCCGCTGCGCTCGGATTGTTCGTCCTGAAGGAAATACCGATCAGCTTCCTGCTTGCGCTCCTCCCACTCTTCGTTGTTCGCAGCGTGACCGGCATCTACCAGATCCGCCTGTTCGCCGAGGGCCGCTTCGGCACCCTGATCGCCAGCGTGGTGCTGCTGGCCGCATTGTTATGGCTGGTATGGCTGGACGCCCATCCCGCGTCTGACCTCCTCGAGGTCACCGCCGCCATGATCACCCTGCTCATCGTTCTGATCAACCTGCAGCATTTTCAGGACCGTCAGCGCCCGCTTCCCACGCTTCTTGCCATGGGAGACTGGATGGGCACGCTGGCCCGCGAGACCGGGCCGGTCCTGGTGGGCAAAATCGTTATCCCGAAATGGATCCCGCCGCGCCAAAGATCCGCTGTGGTCACGTTGATGCAGCAATCGTTGCACGGCACAGGGTACTTTTCGTTCCGGTCCTCGACGACGCTCGTCTACTACATCCGAACCTCCAACGACGAAGCCCAGCCACCACCACACCTGAGGTTTCAAGAGCTGACTGGCGGTGCGGCCAACCACGGCAAGGTCCTGGCGGCACCGACGAGAAACGGATCGGAGGCGCTTGAGCGGCTGGCCACCGAGAAATGGATACAGCCGCTTGGCGATGTCTCGTCGAGGCCGGAAGATCCGGGAATCCTCAGGTCCAAATTCCGGACGCTCTTTCCAGAGGGTGTCGTATTCGACCTGGAAACACTCGAGGGCACCCGGGACATGCGTAGCCTGAAGCGGAGTCTGCTGGCCGGGGCCCTGCCAACGGCCATGAAGGGCCTTGAGGATGGCGCCATCGTGGTTCCGCTGTCGGGGCGCTGGCTCACCCCCATCTTTCACCGGGGAAGGTTGCGCCTACTCCTGCTCTTGCCGCCCGACCCCGAGGACGCACTGCTGGAGAGCTGGCTACGGATCGTGCAGGCCTGGCATATCCGCTGGGGCGCAACGCAGACCGCCAGGAGCACTTCCGATGGCTGAACCACTCGACATCGGGGCCATGCTCACGGACCCGAAGACCTACGAAGAAACCATCCTGCGGATTTTCGCCAAGCGGAGTCAGCGGGGATTGGCATTTGGCGAGGCTGGTGGCGGCGTCACCTATTTCAGCACCGCGACCGAGAGGCAGACCCTGTCGCGGTTGATCGCCCGCAGTGTGGCCGACGGAGACTACCGGCCCGAGCCGGTAGAGCTTTGGTTTCTCGAAAGCGACGGCAAGCGCCGCGCGGCTCACATGCCCGCCTTCATCGACCATGTCGTCGGTTCGGCTCTGTTTCAGCTTCTTTCACATAATGCGCGCTGCTACGGCCTTCCCGGCGTCTACTCCTACCTGCCCGGTTTGACCAACGTCGCAGCGATGCGCGCCCTTGCGACGTTTGTTCGCGCTCACCGCAAGCGGGTGGGCGCCGCTGGCCCACCTCTTTACGTCCTGCAATCCGATTTCGAGCATTACGGAGACGATCTCCCCGTGGGCCCCGACGCAGCACTGTGGCGCATCCTGCACGAGGTAGCTTCGCTCGGCAGTCCAGGCGGCGAAATCGGTTCGGCCGCATGGCAACTCATCATCTCCCTGGTGCGTCCCGTGGTGCGGGACGGCGATGGTGCCGAATTCACCCGCCGGTACGGGGCGGCCATGGGAACCCCTCTCGTCCCGATACTGGGGAATCTGGCGGTCGTGCCGATGGACGAAGCGATCTGTGCGGTCGAGGGCATTTTCTACGCCCGATACAACGATGACTTCATCCTGGCTCATTCGGACCTCGCCGCACTCCGCGAGGCAGATGCGCGGATCGACGCACTGGTCGATGATTTGGGTGTCAAACGAAAACTCGCCAAGGAGCGCCGCACCGCCCTCAGCGGACATGGCCGACCCTGCGCCGAGGATCCCGCCTATCGCGGGCGCAACCGGATCGACAGCCTTGGCCTGTCGGTCGGTCATGCCGGGACGATGACGGTGGGGCCACATCGGCTGCGCCGGTTCGTCGGACGCATCGCCACCCGCATCGATGCCTCCGCGCCCGCGCTGTCATCGCTGCCGGCCAGCGAACGAGCGCGGCACCTCGTGCAGGCGGTAAACGTCATGCTGGATGTTGCGAACCCGTTCGCGGTTGCCGGCCTGTCCGCTCTCCTCGACACGACGACGGATCGAGGTGTCCTCAAGGACCTGGACTTTCGGATTGCCCGCAAGATCGCGCAGGTTGCCACAGAACGGCCCGGGGTGCGGGGCTTTCGTCTGCTACCGCCGGCAGTACTGCGGCGCGATATGGGCCTGGTGTCGCTGGTAGCGCTGCGGAACTTGCGGTGACCGCCGACATCGGGTTCCATCGCCACAGGGGGCGCGGAACCCGCATCCGTGCGGTTGCTCGCGAAGGGTCATAGAGGCTGCGGCTTTCGGCCCTTCACTTTTTCTCTTTTTTCCCGCGCCCCCGCCCATTTTCGAGCCTGTCACCGCGGGCGCAGATCGTGCTAGGTCCAGCCCGCCATGATGGAACGTCTCAGCGCTGCTCAGGCGCCACGAAAACCGAGACAGTCACGGCTTCGGCAACCGGCGGGGCGACGTCCGCAGCGCCTGGGACCCAGAAACGACGAGCCCCGGGAGCACCGACCTGCAATCACTGATACCCGCACCGGCGGCCACTCAGCGGACTGACGGTCCCGATTCCATTGACGCGAAAGGCATCCATGAGCATTTCGAGATCAACGGATCACCGCAGCACGTCAGGCCCAGCGCTGCGACCAAGAACCGATATTGATGATCGGCTGCAACCGTGATCGTGTTCCCGCAATAATGTCAGAGCCCAACTGTGCGCGTACGGGCGCAGGTGGCGGGATTTTTGGTCGCTGGTCGGTTTGATGTGGCTAAGGTGAGATGGGGAACGACGTGGCTTCTCAGTCCGGTCCGGCCGGCGAGGGTGCGCCAATGCCTAAGGCGGCGGTTTATCTCCTCGGTTTGATCGCCGGTCTACAACTTGTGGATCCGGCGGTCGCCAATACGGCGATCATCGAGGCGGGCAAAGCGTTGGGGTTTACCGCTTCCCAACGTGCACTGGGTGCCAGCGTATCGACTTTGGCCCTGGCGGCGACGGTCTTGGCTGCCGGTGTGGCCGCGGATCGCCTTGGCCGGCGCCGGGTGTTGATCTGTTCTGTGCTGTTAGCGGTCGCCGGTGACGTGATTGTGGCGCTGGCGCCAGTCACCGAGGTGTACTTGGCCGGCCGGGCCCTTGCCGGAGTCGGCCTCGGCGCGGCACTAGCCGCAACGTTTGCATATGTGCGTTTTGTCACTCCCGCGTCGAAGATCACTGCGGCGCTGGGTTTGTGGAGTGCGATCATGATCGGGCTGCTCATTGTGGCCTCACCGATCGGCGGCGCCCTTGCCGCTCACTCGTGGCGCGTTGCGATGCTGCTTGTGCCGGTGCTGGGCGGGGCGCTCGTCGTTTTCGTTCCGCGTCTGTTGCCGGTCATGCCGCGCTCCGGCGACGGTCCGGTGGACTATGCCGGGTTGGTCCTCGTCGGGGCTGCGACGGTTTCGTTGCTCTATGGTCTCAGTCAGGCGGCGACCTCGCTGAGTTCACCGGCGTTCTACGGACCTGTGTTTGCGGGTGTGATCGGCTTCGTACTTTTCGGCATCGTTGAGGTACGCACCACGTTTCCGGCTTTCCCGATCCGATTGTTCGCCGGTGGCCTTTTTGTTGCGGCGGTAATCGCGGGGGTGGCGTGGAACTTTGCCCAGGCTGTCGTACAGCTCTCGACCAGTAATCTGTGGCAATTCACCAAGGGCAGTTCACCGTTGGGGGTGACGGTGCTGCAACTGCCGATGCTGATCGTGCTCTTCGCAGCGTCGGTTGCGGTGGGCAGTTATCTCGACCGCCACGGAGAGCAGCTTCGTCGGATTCTTGCGTTGGGGTTCACATGCTGTGTATTCGGGCTGCTGTTGATGATGTTGACCAGACAAAGCTGGCCCGCCTGGGTAGTGGTGCCTGGCGCTACCGTAGCTGGTGTCGGCCTGGCCCTGATCTCAGTGCCGCAGGCCGCGATGTTCGTCGCCGAGGCCCCGGCGCGAGATCTGGGCGCTGTCACGTCGTTTCGCACCACGGTCGGACAGATCGGATATGCAGCCGGTCTGGCGTTGAGTGTGGTGTTCGTCCAGACCTTCGGCCACCAAAGGTATGCCGAGGATCTGCAAGATGCAGGGATTGTCACCCCCTCGCAAGTAGCAGCCGGAATCGATGATGTTCGACACTTCGCACAACACCAGGTCGAACCCACAACTGCCCTGGGACGAGCGGCCCTGCAAGCAGCCGAAAAGGCTTACACCCAAGGCTTCGATACCACGATGGCGGTGTCCGCCCTGGTCATAGCGGTAATGGGTGTTGCGACGCTGTTGGTGATGAACGCCGGCAAACCCCAAGGACATATCCCACCGTCCAAGACACCGCCGCCGGTCAACCGAGACCAACGCAGGGAAAGCGGTTGAACGTAATGTCCACGAGTGTGACGGTCTTCACCGCACAGCGACGGTAGCTGTACGTGCGGGCCGGTTCGCCGTCCCCGGCGCTGCAGGACCTGTCGATATTGGCTCTCAACGGAATGGGCGAGCCAACCGATTCATATCACGGCGACGAATTGTGTTTTCCGGGGGTGGCGATCGTCATCAACGATGCTTCGCAGGGGATTTGGAACAGGATTCGCGCGAGGCGCCCGCGATCGTCGAGGATTTCCACCGGGCGGGACTGTTGTTCGACACGCCTTAGTCCAAAGCCACCCAGGATTCGATGATCTCCCGGGCAATCGAGATTGATCCCGGCAGCAGCAACCGCCCGGGACGATCACTGCTCCAGTCCCCCTGCTCCAGGGCTTCCCGGATCTCACCGCGGGTGAACCAGTCCGCCTCGGCGATCTCGCCGTCGGTGAACGAGAACTCCTGTTCGGGGTCGCCGAGGGCGTGAAAACCGACCATCAGCGACCGCGGGAACGGCCACGGCTGGCTACCCAGATACTCGACATCGGTGACGGTCAGGCCGATCTCCTCGGCGATCTCGCGAACCACGCAGGATTCGAACGACTCACCGGCCTCGACGAACCCGGCAAGGATCGAGAACAACCGCTCAGGCCAGACCGCCTGGCGGGCCAGCACGGCGCGGTCGTGGCCGTCGTGCACCAGACAGATCACCGCGGGGTCGATGCGCGGGAAATCTTCGCGACCGGTCGCCGGGTTGAGTCGTGACCATCCCGCCCTGGCCGACGTGGTTGGCACTCCGTCGTAGGGACTGAAGCGCGCACTGTCATGCCAGTTCAGCAGCGCGGTGGCGGTAGCGACCAGTTGCGCGCTGACATCGTCGAAGATCTGGCCGGCCCGGCGCAGGTCGAGCACTTCGGTGGGCGCACCGGCGTTCTCCGGGGCTTGCAGTTCGGCGCGAATCGCCCACGCATGGCGGCCATCATCGAGTCGACCGAGAAATACGGCGTCCCGCGGCGGTGTGTCGCCCAGCGCGCTGGCCTGGCCGAGCACCGCCCTGCCCTCAGAGATCAGCACCTGGTTTCGTCGGTCCACGCGCAGCAGCAGCGCGTCCGGCCAGCCCGCCCGCGCAGCATCCACGTCGGTGCGCAACGCGTCGGCCCGATCAGCGCCCACCCGCGAGAGCAGCGGAACGTTGCGCAGCCGGAACCCAGAGTGGCTCATCGCGACCGGCTGCTCATCGCTCCGTATCCGCGCTGCGGATGAACAGCAGTCGGTCGCCGATTTCCAAGCAATCGACCTCGGGATCATCGACACGGATGAGCCTGTCGTCACGCACCACGCCCAGGACGATGTCGCTTTGGTGTCGAGGCGAGCTACCGGCCTCCTTCGGCGTGACCTCCCGCTCGCCGATCGCGAACCCCGCATCCGGAGTGAGCAAGTCTTCCATCATCTCCACCACGCTGGGTGTCTGCACCGCGATGCCGAGCAGGCGACCGGCCGTCTCGGAGGTCACCACAGTCGAGTCCGCGCCGGACTGAAGAAGCAGGTGCTGGTTCTCGGCCTCGCGCACCGCTGCGATGATCTTGGCGTTGGGAGCGAGTTCACGTGCCGTCAGCGTGACCAGAACGGCGGTGTCGTCGCTATTGGGGGCCACGATGATCGACTTGGCATGCTGGGCACCGGCCAACCGCAGGACTTCGGAGTCGGTGGCACTGCCGCGCACGGTGACCAACCCGGCGCTCTTGGCTCGGTCCAGGGCCTTGGAGTCCTCGTCGACGACCACGATGTCAGCGGGCGCGATCTCGTCGCCCACCATCGCCGTGGCGGCCGTCCGGCCCTTGGTGCCGTAGCCGACGATGATGATGTGGTTGCGCAATCTGCTCCTCCATCGCTGGATTTGGTAGACCTGACGCGACTGCGTGGTGAGGGTCTCGACGGTGGTACCGATCAACACGACCAGGAAGGCGATGCGCAGCGGAGTGATCGCCAGGATGTTGACCAGTCGGGCCCCCTCCGTCACGGGGGTGATGTCACCGTATCCGGTGGTCGACAGCGACACCGTCGCGTAGTAGACGCAGTCGAGGAACGACACGTGATCGTCGAAGCTGTCTCGATAGCCCTCCCGATCGATGTACACGATGAGCACCGCCGCGAGCAGCGCGAGCAGCGCATACGCCACACGCCGGGTGATGCGACGGACCGGGCTGACGAGCGTGGTCGGGATCTGTACCCGATCGGTGAGCGCGTGGACCGGCAGATCGGCTAGCGGTTGGTCGAATCGACGCAGCCTATGGCGCAGGCGAGCCCTAGCCACGGGGACCGGTCACCGGATGAGGTGGTCGCACCCGCACAATGTAACCATGACCTCGCTTACTCCCGAACTGCAGCGGACCACCAAATCGTCGCGTGGCGCCAGGATGGGCATCTGGCTGATCGGGATGGGGGTGCTGCACTTCGTTGCACCCAGGCCGTTCGACTCCATCGTCCCGGCTGAGCTTCCCGGCAGCCAGCGTTTCTACACGCTCGCCTCGGGAGCCGCCGAAGTCGCGGTCGGCGGTCTGCTGGTAGCTCCCAAGACCCGCCGGGTCGGTGCACTGGGTGCCGTCGCGCTGTTCGTCGGCGTATTCCCGGCCAATGTCAACATGGCCCGGCTGTGGTTCAACGATCCGGCCAAGACTCTGCCCATGAAGGTTGCCGCCATCGCGCGACTGCCCTTGCAGATTCCGATGATCGTGCAGGCGCTGAAGGTCTACCGGGAGAGCTGAAGGACGACCATCAGGCGGGGCCGGCCATCAACTCGGCGACCTCGTCGGCGCCGAGCAGTCCGTCGGGGCGCACCGTGCGCCCGCAACGTACGTAGTGGAACACAGCGCGCACCGAAGACACCGGACAGCCTTGCAGCCGAGCCCAGGCGATTCGATAGGCGGCAAGCTGAACCGCGTTGCGTTGCAGTATTTCCGGCGTCGGCAGCTCTCCCGTTTTCCAGTCAACCACGGTGAACCCGCCGTCTTCGTCGGCGAACACCGCGTCGATGCGGCCGCGCACCACCCGGCCGTCGATGACCATGTCGAACGGGACCTCCACCTCGATCGGCGTGCGCGTTGCCCACTCCGATACCACGAACGTGGCCTGCAACTCGGCGAGTTCTCCCTGGTCCTGGCGGCCGGCATCCACGGCGCCGGGCAGGTCGTCGAGGTCGAACAATTTTTCCGCCTGGAAGTATCGCTGCACCCATTCGTGAAACATCGTGCCCAGCAGCGCCTGTGAATCCGGACGGCGCGGCAGCCGCCGATGCAGTCGCTGTGCCGCGGCGCGGGGATCGCGGCGGAGTTCGATCAATGCGCTCACCGAGAGCTGCCTGGGCAGCGCAGGGGTGGGACGGTGCGCGGCGAGTTCCCGTTCGGCAAGCAGCGCGTCGACATCGGCGGCCCAGCCGTGCGCATCCGCCGCCGTGTCACCGCGAGATCCCGCTGACATCGCCCGAACCACGCGTTCGGCACCCCGGTCGACGTCCGGGCTGCGACCGGCCGCCGGTTCGATCGGCCACATCGCCTCGACGGCACGATTGCGTACCGGGTTCGGATCACCCTCTGCGGGGGCGTCGGCCCAGACATCGACGGCTCCACAAGGTCTTCCGGTAGCGGCCGACGCATCGATGACATCTTTGAGTTCGCAGAGGAACGCCGACGGGCCGCGGGGCTTGGACTCGGTGGCGCCCCAGTGATGGCCCGACACCAGCAGCGTGCGTTCCGCCCGGGTGATCGCCACATACAGCAGCCGGCGTTCCTCATCGGTTCGCCGTTGGTCGAGGCTGCGCTTGTGCTCGGAGATTGTGTCCGACAGAGCTTTCCGGTCATCGACGGTGGAGGTTTCGAGCACCGGGACACCGTGCGCGGATACGTTCGCGCAGTCTCCGCGCAGCAACGGAGGCAGATCGGCCGCATCGGTCAACCAGGTGCGCGGCGACGCGGTCGACGGGAAGACCCGACCGCTGAGGTGCGGCACCGCGACGATCTGCCATTCCAGACCTTTGGCCGCGTGCACGGTCAGGATCTGCACCCGGTCGCTAGCCGCCGGAATCTCAGCGGGCGCCAGACCCTTTTCGACCTGTTCGGCTGTCCCGAGGAACGCCAACAGCGCCGAGACCGTGGCGCCGGGTCGGGCGGAAAAGTCGGCGACCACCTCACCGAACGCATCCAGGTGCTCGGTCCCCGACCATCCCGCCGAGACCGGCCGGGCCGCCCTGACTTCGGCGTCGACTCCGAGCAGGCGGCGCACCTCGGCCACCAGATCGGGCAGCGGGCTGTCCAGGTGCGCACGCACCGCTGCCAGTTCCCGACCCAGCGCCACGATCCTGAGGTGCCCGGCCGGTGAGTACGTGGCGGCAGGGCCCGGATCGCAGATCGCGTCGGCCAGGCACGGCGTATCGGCGTCCGGCGCCACCTGAGCCAGGATCTGGTCAGCCCAGCCGGCATGCGCCTCCTCACCTGTGTCGTTGAGCAGCAGGGCGCGCCGCCACAGTGCGGCGATGTCACGGGCACCGAGCCGCCAGCGAGGACCGGTGAGCACCCGCAGTGCGGCGGCCCCGGCGGTCGGGTCGGCGGCCAACCGCAGCATCGCGAGCACGTCAGCGACCTCCGGCACCGACAGCAGCCCCGCCAGACCGACCACTTCGACGGCGACCCCGCGCCGGGTGAGCGCCTCGGCCATCGGCGCAGCATCGGCATTACGGCGCACCAGGACGGCCGCCGTCGGCGCTTCACCGGACACGGCCACACCCTCGTGATACAACTTCGCCACCGCCTCGGCCACCCATTCGCGTTCGGAAACCACGTCGGGCAGAAGTGCGCAGCGCACGGAACCGGGCCCGGCGTCGGGCCGCGGCTGCAGCGATCGCACCGCCACGGAACGGCGCCGCGCCTCCGTGGACACCGCATTGGCCAGGTCCAGCACTTCGGGTGGGTTACGCCAACTGGTGCGCAATTCCAGACTCGGCGCCGGGGTTCCGTCCGAACGGGGAAAGTCCGTGGTGAACCGCGGAAGGTTGGTCGCCGACGCACCGCGCCAGCCGTAGATCGACTGGATAGGGTCACCGACGGCGGTGAGCGCGAGCCCATCGTCGACGCCACCGCCGAACAACGACGACAGCGCGACCCGCTGGGCGTGCCCAGTGTCTTGGTATTCGTCGAGCAGCACGACGCGATACTGCTTGCGCAGTTGCGCACCGACTTGGGGAAACCGTGCGGCCAGCGCCGCCGCAGCCGCCATCTGCCCGCCGAAGTCGATGACACGTTCGTCGCGCATACGCCGGTGCAGCGCGTCGATCAGCGGGACCAGTGCGACGCGTTCGTTCTGCGTGGCCAGCATCCGCAGCAGCGACTGGTTCGGACCGCTGCCGCGTTGATACCGGCCGGCGGGCAATGAGTGGACGAGCCGCTCAAGCTCGACGTGGGTGTCGCGCAGCTGCGCGGTGTCTACCAGATGTTCGGAGAGCTGCCCGGTCAACCTGAGCAGCATCGCGGTGATCGAGGCGGGTGACTTCTGGGTATCCAGCGCATCCGGATGCTCGCACACCACGCGGAAAGCCAACTGCCACAACTCGGTGTCGCCGAGCAGCCGGGTGTCGGGCTCGATCGACAGGAGCAGGCCGTACTCGCGGAGCAGGGTGCCCGCGAATGCGTGATAGGTACCGATCGTGACGGGGTCGTCGTCGACGTGCAGGCTGGCCGGGTCCAGCATCAGACCCGCGCCGGCGAGGCGGGCCAGTCGGGTGCGCACCCGGCGCAACAACTGGCCCGCAGCTTTGCGGGTGAACGTCAGCCCCAGCACTTCACCAGGCCGTGCATATCCGTTGGCGACCAGCCACACCACCCTGGCAGCCATGGTTTCGGTCTTGCCGGCGCCGGCGCCGGCGATCACCACCCTCGGGCCCGGCGGCGCGGCGATCACCGCGGATTGCTCATCGGTCGGCGCGAAAAGACCTAGCGCACTGGCTAGTTCGGCGGGGCTGTAGCGTCGCGTCACAGCGCATCTCTCCCGGTGTCCTGGGCGGGGCACATGCCCCGTACCGGACAGTGCGTGCAGCCGTCGTTGATCCGCGCGAGGAACCGCGGACCCTGGGTCGCCGCGGCAGCCTGGTACACCAGTGCCTGCCATTCGGATCGGCCTTCCTGGGTCAACGCGGTCTGGTCGCGTTCGGTCGCGCCGCCGCTGCTGGCTTTGCCCACATAGACCAGACGGCCGCCCCCGGGTTTGTCACCGTCGGCGAGCAGGCCCTGCGCCACGGCCAACTGGTACATCGCCAACTGGGCATGGCTCTGAGCGTCGTCCTTGCTGACCGGGTTCTTGCCCGTCTTGATGTCGACGACCACGAGCCGGCCCTCGCTGTCGCGCTCCAGACGGTCGAGACGACCGCGCACCCGAACTGCGGGGTGCCTTCCGTCGGCTGCGGCCAGTTCCCCCTCGACGTCAACCTCGGTGCCGAGCTCGGTGAGTTCGTGGCGGGTGTCTTCGCGCCAGCGCAGGAAGGTCGACAGCATCTCGAGGTGGCGGGTCAGTTCGTTATCTGCGTGCCACTGTGCATCGAAAGGGATCTGGCTCCAGACCTTTTCGAGCTCGTCGATCATCTGAGATTCGAGCTTCCCGGGCTCGGAAACCAGCGCGTGGACCAATGATCCGAGCGTGGAGCGCACGTCGCGCGCTGCAGAACCCCCATGGCGTTCGAGCAACCAGCGCAGCGGGCAGTCCGAGAGCGTCTGCAGCGTCGACGGGGACAACGTCACCACGTGGCCGTCGCCATCACCGCCATCGTCGTCCCACAGCGGTGCGTCACTCGACAACTCGCGCAGGCCATACCAGGATGCCGGGTCGCTGCCGGGCACCCCCGCCGCGGCCAGGCGTGCCAACTGCAGGGCCGCGCAGTCTCGATCCACATCGTCTACGGCGCCGGGCGGGGAGCACACCACCGAACGCAGGCGCCCGACGAGCGCCGCCTGGGACAGCACCCGCGGAGCCCGGATCGGGACGGTGTCCTCGGCGACGGGATCTGTTGCCAGGGTGTTGAGTTCACGACAGAAAGATGACGGCAGCATCGCATCGTCGCCGTCGCTGTCCACGGCAGTCACCAAGAGCCTGCGACGGGCCCGGCCCATGGCCGAGATCAGCAGCCGGCGCTCCTCGGCCAGTAGGGGCGCCCGGCTGGACAGCCCACGCTGCCCCGCCTCTGCTACGCCGTCGATCACGTCCACCAGCTCTTGGGTCGCCAGCACACCGCCCCGTGGGGACACGTTGGGCCACAGCCCTTCCTGAACCCCGGCAATTACCACGAAGTCCCACTCCCGACCCAACGCCGAGTGCGCGCTGAGCACGGCGACCGCATCGCTCTGGGGGCCGTCGTCGCGCCGAAGCGTCGGTAAGTCCAGCGCGGCGACGTGGTCGATGAGCCCACGCAGCGATGCGCCCGCCGTACGCTCGACGTACCGCTCGGCGACGTCGAACATCGCGGTGACGGCGGCGAGATCGCAGTCTGCCTGTGCGCCCGCCGGCCCGCCCCGCTCACTGGCCGTCAACCAGCGTCGCTGCAGCCCTGAACGGTGCCAGGCCTGCCAGAGCGTATGCCGCGGGTCGCCACCACGGTCGGCGCTGCGCTGGGCGGCGGCCAGCACCGCGTGCACCCGGCGCAGCGCACGTCCCTGCGCGTCGGCGAGCCTGCCCGATCCGCGCCGCACAGCTTCGGCAAGAAGCTCCCCGAAGTCGAGATCCGACCCCGGTGCGGCTCGACGCAGCGCACGCCGAAGCTGGCGCAGCGATACCGGGTCCACCCGGCCGATGGGCCCCGTCAACAGTGCCAGGGCCCGTTGCCCGTCGAGGCCGTCCGCGGTCGCCTCCAGCACGGTCAGCAGCGCCCGCACCGCCGGTTGATCCGCCAGGGTGGTGTCGCCTTGCGGCACGTCCACGGGCACACCCGCAGCGGCCAGCGCGCGGCCGAGCGCCGCCCCCATCAGGGGCACGGACCGCACGATGACCGCCATCTGTGTCCATGGCACGCCGTCGACGAGATGGGCGCGTCGCAACCCATCAGCGATCAGGGCGGCCTCGGCATGCGACGAGGCGGCGATCCGCACTGTCAGGCCAGCTGCGCCCGCGCCGGGCCCGTCGGTGCCGGTGAACTCCGGCGCCGTGTCGCGCCCGGGCAGTCGACGCGCGACCGCGCCGATGGCTTCGGCCAACGGCGCTGCGCAGCGGTGCGACTCCGTGAGCGCCAGCACCGGTCCCTCACCACGCAGTAGAGCAGGGTCTGCCCCCCGGTAGCCGAAAACGGTCTGGTGCGGGTCTCCGGCGATCACGGCGAGCTCGGCACCGGCCGCCAGCACCTGAACCAGTCGCGCTGCCTGCGGGTCAAGATGCTGAGCATCGTCGACCAGCAGCAGTTTGACCCGGGTCCGTTCGTCGGCGAGCAGATCCGCGTCGGTCGAGAAGGCCTCGAGCGCGGCGCCGACGAGTTCGGCGGCACCCAGCGCGGGGACGGTGGCCTGAGGGGCGGCCATCCCCACCGCTGACCGCAGCAGCATGACCTGTTCGTAGGCCCGGGCGAATCGGCCGGCCGCCTGCCACTCGGCCCGGCCGGCCGCCCGGCCGATGCGTTGCAATGCATCGGGATCTACGCCGCGCTCGCTGCAGCGCGCCATCAGGTCGCGCAGTTCGGTCGCGAAACCGGCGGTGGTGAGCGCGGGGCGAAGTCGCGCCGGCCAACGCACAAGGCAGGCATCACCGTCTTCGACGTTGCCGGCCACCAACTCGCGAATGATGCCGTCCTGTTCGGCGCTGGTGATCAGCCTGGGCGGTGGGCTCCCGTTGCGCTGCGCGGCCAGTCGCAGTACCGCGAAGGCGTAGGAGTGCACGGTGCGCACCAGCGGCTCCCGCACCGCGGCGCGGTCACCGGAGGTCAACAGGGTGGCCGTGATCGCGGCCTTGGCCTGCGCGCTCAGCCGTGCCGAACCCGTCAGCAGGAGAACCGATTCCGGATCGCATCCAGCTGAAATGTGCGCGGCTGCGGTCTCGACGAGCAGGGTGCTCTTGCCCGTACCGGCCCCACCCAGCACCCGGACGGTTCCGCGCAGGGCCCGTCCACCCAGCGTGGCCGGTGTCAACTCGAGGTGTGGCGTGGACATGTGGGCATGAGATCACGCGGGTACGACAACCCGTCCACGTCGAGATAGCTGGCCGGCACCCCGACATAGCTGGCAGCATCGACGCCGTGCTGCACACTCACCGATTCGGGCCGCCCGGGCCACCCCGGGTTCTGGCGATCCATGGGTTGACCGGGCATGGCAGACGCTGGGAATCGATGTTCACCCGGCATCTGCCCGGCACCACGGCCCTCGCCCCCGACCTGCTGGGCCATGGCCGGTCGTCATGGGATGCGCCGTGGACGATCGAGGCGAACGCGGCGGCCCTCGCTGCCTTGGTGGCGACCGAGGCCGTCGGCCCGGTGGTGGTCGTCGGCCATTCTTTTGGTGGTGCGATCGCCTTGCGCCTGGCGGCGGAGCGTCCTGATCTCACCGCGGGCCTGGTTCTGCTGGATCCGGCGGCGAACCTCAACGGCCGGTGGATGCGCGAAATCGCCGACGGCATGTTCGAGTCACCTGACTACGCCGATCGCCAGGAGGCGCGGGCCGAGAAGGCCAGCGGGTCGTGGGCCGACGTGGCCGATGCCGAACTGGACCGCGAACTCGACGAGCACCTGGTCGAACTGCCCAACGGCAGGGTCGGGTGGCGGATCAGCATTCCCGCGATGCTGTCCTATTGGAGTGAGCTCACGCGAACCCCATCGCTTCCCGGCCCCGGCACGCCCGTCACACTGGTGCGGGCGCAGCGCACCAGCCCGCCCTACACCGGCGACGGACTTATCACCGCTCTCGAAACCGAGTTGGGGCCGAGTTTCACGTTGCTGGAGTGGGATTGCGACCATATGGTGCCGCTGGCCAAACCCGTTGAGACCGCAGCGGTGATCAGCGAACGGCTGGTTTGACCGGTGCCGGCGATTACCGGGGAGCAGGTCGACGGAGTACGCGCACTGGTTGCGGCGGTACCGCCGGGGAAGATCACCACCTATGGCGATGTCGCCTCGGCAGCAGGCCTGTCCAGTGCCCGGATGGTCGGCTGGATCATGCGTACCGACTCCGCAGACCTGCCGTGGCACCGGGTGATATCCGCCTCCGGAAAGCCTGCGCCACACCTGGCGACGCGGCAGTTGGAGCTGCTGCGGGCCGAGGGAGTTCTGGCGAACGGCGGCCGAGTCCCGGTCAGCGAATACCGCCACACGTTCTGACGCCGAGGGTGCGCCAGCGGTCGCGAAAAAGCTGTTACCGCAACGGTGAGCGCACGTTCGGCTTCCTCACGCCTCAGAGGACGAGCCGTACCAATGCCGCAGTGCGGGCCAGCCCCGGAAACGCTGCAGCCGTCGAGTTGGGATGCAGTGCATGAACGGCTAACCGGAACATCAAGGCACGCAGCAGCATCTGCGACCACTCCGGCAGCGGGGTCCACCGTTCGATGAGACCGTCATCGGCATCACCCCAGGAAAGCGCGTCAACCACGACAACACCTGCGGCCCACGCCGGGGGCCGCCAGTACGGGGTGATGTCGGTGATGCCCGGCGCCGCGGTGCCGGCGAAAAGCACTGTGCCGTAGAGGTCTCCATGCACGAGTTGACTCGAGCTTTTCGTGGGCCGGCGCAGCGTCGCGAGCTGATCGATCAACTCGGCGTATTGCCGCCCGTTCTCGGTTCCTGGCGCCTCTCGACCCCCTCGCGACAACGAGTGCAGCGGCCGTTCCTCCCATGCCGACCGGTCGGCGGCAACGAAGACGTCGACGTCGGACCATGGCGCCAGTGGGGGCTGGGTCAGGAACCGCGGCCGCTCGAGTTTGGCGGTGGCTTCGTGCAGTCGCACCGCAGCGGAGATCACCTCGTCGTGGCGCGGTTCCGGGGTGCCGGCAACGTAGGTGTCCGCGCGCCAACCCGCAACGACGTAGCGCCCGTCGGTGGAGCGCACCGGACGAGCCAGCCGTACCCCGTCGATGAACAACGTCTCGCGCACCTTGGCCGACCAGGCGGCGCGGGCATGGTCGGCCACCATGGACAGCACGACTTCGCCGCACCGCCAGCCACCCTCCCAGCCGGACCCCAGCGGATCCGGTTGCACCCCGGACAGCCCGAATGCCGCAAGAACATGGTCTGGCGGGCGCTCAGCGGTCACCGCCCCACCCTATGCGGAACGGGCGCCAACCCCGCGTTAGTACATCACCATGTCGGGCTCGAGTTGCTTGGCCCAGGCCACGATGCCGCCCTGCAGGTGAATGGCGTCGGAGAACCCGGCTTGCTTGACCACCGCGAGCGCCTCCGCCGACCGCACGCCGGTCTTGCAGTACAGCACCGGCACTCGATCATGCGGCAGCTTCGCCAGGCCGTCCCCGGACTCGATCGTCGACATCGGAATGAGCTCGGCGCCCTCGATGCGGTTGATGTCCCACTCCACCGGTTCGCGGACGTCGATCAGCGCGAACTTACTGCTCGAGTCGAGCATCTCGCGCAGCTCACGCGGCGTGACGGTGGCCTCCATCGAGGCTTGGGCGGCTTCCTCTGAAACGACTCCGCAGAACGCCTCGTAGTCGATGAGCTCGGTAATCTTCGGGGTGGCGGGATCCTTGCGTATCTTGATCGTCCGGTACGACATGTCCAGAGCGTCGTAAACCATCAACCGGCCCAGCAGTGTCTCGCCGATGCCGGTGATCAGTTTGATTGCCTCGGTTCCCATCACCGAGGCAATCGACGCACACAAAATGCCCAGCACGCCGCCTTCGGCGCAGGACGGAACCATCCCCGGCGGGGGCGGCTCCGGGTAGAGGTCGCGGTAGTTGAGCCCCTGGGGTTGACCATCCGGGGCGTCGGGGGCGTCCTCCCAGAACACCGAGACCTGGCCTTCGAAGCGGTAGATCGAGCCCCATACGTACGGTTTGCCGGCGAGCACGGCGGCATCGTTGACCAGGTATCGGGTAGCGAAGTTATCGGTGCCGTCGAGGATGAGGTCGTATTGCCGGAAGAGGTTCACGGCATTTCCCGGCTCCAGCCGTAGTTCGTGCAGCCGCACCTCGACGAGGGGATTCACCTCACGGATCGCATCGCGCGCGCTCTGCGCCTTGGGTCTTCCGATATCGGACTGGCCGTGGATGATCTGGCGCTGCAGATTGGATTCGTCCACCACGTCGAACTCGACGATCCCGATGGTTCCCACCCCGGCCGCGGCCAGATAGAGCAGGGTCGGCGACCCCAGGCCGCCGGCGCCGATCACCAGGACACGGGCGTTCTTCAACCGCTTCTGCCCGTCCACGCCCAGATCGGGGATGATGAGGTGGCGGCTGTAACGAGCCACCTCTTCGCGGGTGAGGTCGGCCGCTGGCTCTACCAGCGGCGGCAACGGTGTCGACACCGAGTTCTCCTTGGTTGGCTTTGGGCACCATCAAATCAGGTGTGCTCAGGTACTGCAGTTAACAACAATGCGGGTCTGAGACTTCCCGGGCGCTCGCGGCCAGCGAGCGTGCGTGATTGCCCACCTCCACCGGCGTGGCGCCGTGCCGACACGCGCGCTCGCGGGGAAAGGGGGTTAGGCGATCGGATAGGGCCACGGGTTGAACCGGCAGGTCCGTCCGTCAGCGGTGACCGTGCCCGGATCGAATTTGGCTGCGTCGTTGTTGCTGGTCGAGAATGTCTGCTGCATCATGACCGGCGCCAACTCGCCGTTGGCGGCGCACTGCTCGTGACGCTGGTAGCCGATCGCGTGGCCCACCTCGTGGTTGATCAGGTACTGGCGGTAGGAGCCGACGTCGCCCTGGAACGGCACTGCGCCGCGCACCCACCGAGCTTCGTTGACAAACACCCGGGGCTGACCCTGGTAAACGGGGTTGTAGCAGGACGCCTCCAGCGGGATGTCGTAGCCACAGCCTTCCCGGACCGTCATCGGCGATGTCAGCGACACCCGGAAATCGGGCTCGACACCTGAGGTGCCGTCGACCCGGACAAAGGCGAACTGCGGGTTGTGGGTCCAGCTCTTGGGATTGGCCAGCGTCTCGCTGACCATGTTCGCAAAGCCCTCGTCCCCGCCATAGGTCGTCGTATCCACGCCGTCCTCCACCTCGACGGTGTAGGTGAACGTCTTCGTGGCGCCCTCACCGACCTGCGGGCTCGAGCCGGGGACGACATGCCAGGTCCGGGCGCCGGCCGGGGTGAAAGGTCCGCCGTCGGGCAGGATGCCGGTCGGCAGATTGGCGTCGAACTCGGTAAGGCCCTTGGGCGGCGCCCCGATGATCGCGGTGCTGGCTACGCCAATCGTCGGCGGGCCCTGCACGGGACCGTCCTCGGCCGCCTGCGGCACGCTGGTGCCGGTGATGGTCTGGTAGACGACCACCGCCGTGAGTGCCAGCAGCACGGGAAGCGCATAGGCACGCCATCCGTATGTGGACACGAAGCGACCGAGCACGGTCTGCTTGCGCCAGCGCTTGCGGTCGTCCCGGTTGGATCTGACCCGACCCGGCTGCTCAGCCAGCGGATCACGCTGCGCGCGAAGCGGCTCTCGCAACTCATCCCGCAGCACAGGAACGCGACCGCTCCCGCGACTCCCCGGGTCGTAGGTCACCGACACAGGATGACACAGCTCTGACGACTTGCACTCTCGGCACGCCACCAGAGACCCGCAGACAACGGGCTCCGCGCTTGGCGCCCCTAACCGGACGACGGTAGTAGGGTCTTTCTGAAAGCGGACAAGACACGCCGGGAGCGGCGGCGCAAACGTAGAGGTTCTGATGAGCGATCTCGCCAAGACGGCGCAGCGTCGGGGAGGGCAGCCGGCCAACGGCCGCGGCCTGCCCGCGCCCGCGGCCCGCCGCGGCAACCGGTTGCCCCGTGGCGAGCGCCGCGGACAGTTGTTGATCGCTGCCAGCGAGGTCTTCGTCGATCGTGGCTATCACGCCGCCGGAATGGACGAGATCGCCGACCGGGCCGGCGTTAGCAAACCCGTTCTTTACCAACATTTCTCATCCAAGGTTGAGCTCTACCTTGCGGTGCTGCAGCGACACGTCGACAACCTGGTGTCGGGGGTGCGTCAGGCGCTGCGGACCACCACCGACAACCGCCAGCGGGTGCGGGCCGCCGTGGAGGCGTTCTTCGACTTCATCGAGCACGACAGCCAGGGCTACCGGCTGATCTTCGAGAATGACTACGTCACCGAGCCTCAGGTCGCCGCGCAGGTCAAGGTCGCCACCGAGTCATGCACCGACGCGGTCTTCGACCTGATCAGCCATGACTCCGGGCTGGAGCCCCACCGCGCCAGAATGATCGCAGTGGGCCTGGTGAGCATCAGCGTCGACTCGGCACGCTACTGGCTCAACAACGAGCGCCCGATCGCCAAGGACGACGCCGTCGAAGGCACGGTGCAGTTCATCTGGGGCGGGTTGTCGCACGTGCCCCTGACGCGGTCCTGACCCGCTCGCGCGCCGCTCCGGCGCCGCTCACGCGAACTCGCGCCGAGATGGCAGTTAGGCAGGGCGCTACTCGAAGTTTCTCTGCTTAGCTGCCATTTCGACGGAGCGGGACGACGGAATGGTCAGCCCGCGGCCTTGGTCTTGGTCTTGGCCGCGTCGGCACCCAGTGCACCCACGCCAAACCCCACTCTGCGCGCGTCGGCCGCGCCAATCTCGACATAGGCGAGTTTGGCCGACTGCACCAGAAAGCGCCGGCCCTTCTCGTCGTTGAGGCTCAGCACGCCCGTCTCGGCACTCAGAGCGTCGGTGACCAACTTCTCCACCTCGGCAGGCGTCTGCGCGCTGGTGAAGACCAGTTCGCGCGGGCTGTCGGTGACACCGATCTTGACCTCCACGGTGAGAACCCTTCTGTTCGTTTGCTCGTCTTCTCATCAGGAGGCTAGTGGAAACCGGCCCGGCGGTGCGGCGCCGGGACCTTCGCGGTCAGCGAACAGTTCCGCGCGGCCACGAGGCCGCCACCGACAATCGCGGCCGGGACACGGAAACATGAGGGCGACCGAACCGAGTCCCGACCGTGACCGCGACCCAGGCGCGTTGGCCTCATACGTCACTTCTACCTCGATAGCATCAGGCCCGAAAACCTACGGAAGTGACTGGGACAGCTGGATGAACAGGCCTTACACCGCAGAATCACCGTATTCCCTGACTCCGACCGAACGCATTGGCGGCCGCCGAGAACGGAGACGCCACGGCCGTGGTTACGACGAGGACGACTACCTCGACCTGAACACCGATGCCATACCGGCCTATCGCGAAAACGACGACTACGCCTCGGCCGAGAATTCCGACTTCGACTTCGACATCGACGACTTCGACATCGACGACTACGACATCGATGACTACGACATCGACGAAGCCCGCATCGATCGCCGGTGGATGTGGATCGCTGGGGTCACCGGCGCGATTCTGTTCGTCTCCGTCATCATCGCCAGCCTGATCCTGGGCGGCGGCGACAGCGGGTCGGTATCGGCGACCGTCGTGTCCACCGAACCGACCTCCAGTGCCGCTCCGTCACCCTCGCCCCAGGCCGTTGCGCCGACCATGCCCTCCATGCCGGCCGAAACTGTCACCACGGTGACCCCGTCGCCCAGTCCGACCGTAGATGCCCCGGTGGCCCAACCCCTGTTGCCGGAGCCGCAGGCAGCTCCACCGGCGGCAGCCGCCCCCGGCACCGTCACCTACCAGGTCACCGGTGACCGGCGACTCATCGACATGGTGACCGTCATCTACACAGACCATCAGGGCGCTTTGGTGACCGACATCAACGTCGCGCTGCCGTGGTCGAAGACGGTGGTGCTGAATCCCGGCGTCACCCTGAGTTCAGTGACCGCGACCAGCGTCGCCGGGAAGCTCAACTGCAGCATCACCGACGCCAACGGTGTACTGATCGCCGCGCAGAACAACAACTCGATCATCACCAACTGCACGCGGTAGCCGAGCGCTCAAGCCAGCCCCAAGTCGCGCATCCGGGTGCTGTGCGTGTGCTGGAGTCGGTCGAAGAAGTCCGTCATGTGCGACAGATCCCCACCGGCCATCACCAGCTCGACCAGTTCGTCGTGTTCTGCCAGCACGAACTGAGCCTGGGTTATGGCCTCGCCCAACAGCCGCCGCGACCATAGCGCCAACCGGTGACGCTGACGGTCGCTGGCGGTCACGGCAGCCTGAACTTCGGCCACGACGAACTGCGAGTGGCCGGTGTCGGCGAGCACCGATCGCACCACGCAGGCGATTTCGTCGGGCATCGCGCCTGCCGTCTCCAGGTAGAGGTCGGCGGCCATCGCGTCGCCCACATAAGTCTTGACCAGAGCCTCGAGCCAGGTGCTCGGTGTGGTCAGCCGGTGGTAGTTCTCCAACGCCGACGCGTACCTCGTCATCGCCGGAACGACGTCGACTCCCCGACGCTCCAGGGCGTCGCGCAGAACCTCGTAGTGATTCATCTCGGCGGCCGCCATGCTGGCCATGTTGATCCGGCCAAGCAAGTTGGGCGCCATTCGCGCCTCGTCGGTGAGCCGGTAGAAAGCCGCGACCTCGCCGTACGCCAGCAACGCAAACAGCTCGTTGATGCCCGGATGGTCAGAAGACACAGCAGACACAGCGGACCCGCCCGACTCGACGGGGGTGTTGCGCTCCCCCGCAGCCGCAGGACCAGCGGCGGATGGCGTCGAAGTCATGGCCCAACTGTAGAGCGCCGACGCGCCTCAGACGAGCGCGATAACCAGAGAGCGCGCCGACCAGCTACCATGTGTTCGGTGTCGGCGCGAGAGTCGGCGGATCGATCCAGTTCAAGCCCGCCGGTAATCTCCTCAGACACTTTGACAATGTGCGTGCACGGCGACGGCCCGCTTTCGTAGCGCAGGGCCCAACGAAGTTCTCTTCACAACTCGTGCGCGCGTGAAAGCCACGAGGAATGAATGACATTGGAAGGCTTCGTTTACCTAGCATGACACCAGTAGTCCCGCATACCAGTCCGTCGTTTGCCCAACTCGGAGTCCGCGAAGAGATCGTGCGCGCGCTGTCCGAATCCAGCATCGAACAACCCTTCGCCATCCAGGAACTGACGCTGCCGCTCGCGCTCTCCGGGGACGATCTCATCGGTCAGGCCCGCACCGGCATGGGTAAGACCTACGCCTTCGGCGTGCCGCTGCTCAATGGCATCACCACCGATACGGATCGTCCGCTCAGCGGCATTCCGCGGGCACTGGTCGTCGTCCCCACCCGCGAGCTGTGCCTGCAGGTCCACGGCGACCTGGAGTTGGCGTCGAAGTACCTGGTCGCCGAGCACGAAGGCAGCAGTCGTCCGCTGTCGGTGGTGGCTATCTACGGCGGACGTCCCTACGAGCCCCAGATCGAAGCGCTGCAGAAGGGCGCGGACGTCGTGGTAGGTACCCCCGGTCGCCTACTTGACCTCGCCCAGCAAGGTCACCTGCAGCTTGGCGGCCTGTCCAAGCTGGTGCTCGACGAAGCCGACGAAATGCTCGATCTAGGCTTCCTGCCCGACATCGAGCGGATTCTCAAACAGATTCCGGCCAAGCGTCAGGCGATGCTGTTCTCGGCGACCATGCCGGATCCGATCATCACGTTGGCCCGCACGTTCATGAATCAGCCGACCCACATTCGGGCCGAGGCACCGCATTCAGCGGCCACTCACGACACGACCAAGCAGTTCGCGTATCGCGCACATGCCCTAGACAAAGTGGAGATGGTCGGGCGAATTCTGCAGGCCCGCGGCCGAGGCGCAACGATGATCTTCACCCGCACCAAACGGACCGCGCAGAAGGTGGCCGACGAACTCGCGGAGCGAGGTTTCAAGGTCGGCGCAGTGCACGGTGACCTCGGCCAGGTCGCGCGCGAGAAGGCGCTGAAAGCTTTCCGCACCAGCGAGGTTGACGTGCTCGTCGCCACCGACGTCGCGGCCCGCGGTATCGACATCGACGACATCACGCACGTCATCAACTACCAGATCCCCGAGGACGAGCAGGCCTATGTGCACCGCATCGGACGTACCGGGCGGGCGGGCAAGACCGGTATCGCCGTCACCCTGGTGGACTGGGACGAACTGCCCCGCTGGGCGATGATCGACAAGGCCCTGGGCCTGGAGACACCCGACCCGGCCGAGACCTACTCGAGCTCGCCGCATCTCTACGAGGAGCTGGACATCCCGACCGAGGCGACCGGCAAGATCGGCTCGGCCCGGCGTGCCAGCGGCACCAAGAGAGCACCCCGGCGGTCTGAAGCGCGAGACGACAAACCGGCCCGTCGCAGCAATCGGACACGGCGACGCACCCGGGGCGGCAATGCCGCGGGTAACGCCGGCGGTGCCCGCGTGGAGGGCCAGACCGGTGCCGGCGAGTCGAGCACCCCGGCCCAATCGGCCGATGCCGCCGGCGACGCGTCGGAAGCCAAGCGGTCGGGCCGCCGTCGCCGCCGTCGCCGCCCGAGTAAAACTGCGGCCGCAGGCCCCAGCTAGCCGAGACCCACCCCGCGATGGTCAAACCCGAACGCCGGACTCGGGCGGACTTGGTGGCCGCGGCGGCGATCGCCGCGGCCGTCGCGCTGGTCGCGGCGCTTGTCTGGTGGACCAGCGACGCACGGTCAACCGTCAGCCTGCCGGCCGCGGCCCCTGTCCCCAGTCTGAAACCCGTCCAGTCGGTGCCGGGCACGCTCACCCAACGCTGGAGCGCGCCCAGCCCCGAGACGCGTCAGCCGCTGGTGGTCGGTGGCGCCGTGGTGACCGGTGCCGGCCGCAGCGTGGAAGGCCGAGATCCCAGCACTGGTGAAACCCTCTGGAGCTTCTCCCGTGACCTGGACCTGTGCGGTGTCACCTGGGTGTACAGCTACGCGGTAGCCGTGTACCCGGATGGACGCGGCTGCGGGCAGGTGAGCACTGTCAACGCGAAGACCGGCGAGCGCGGACCAACCCGCTCCAGCTACGCAGATCCTCAGGTCACCCTGTCCGGAGACGGTGCGACAGTGCTGTCGGCCGGGAACACCCGGCTGGAGGTGTGGCGCTCCGACATGGTTCGGATGCTCAGCTACGGTGCGCTGGACGCGCCCATCAAGCCGGGCATTCCGGTGACCCCGTTGTGTCGGCTGGTCTCGGCGGCGGCGAGTTCGGCCGCGGCATCGGTGCTGGAAGCGTGCGACGGCCAAGACGATCTGCGGCTCACGCTACTGCGCCCCTCCGACGAGGAAGACACCCCGGAACTCAAGTATGTGCAGCAGACCGGGGTCAGTGACGGCAGCGGCGCCCGCGTGGTCGCGGTGGTCGATACGACGACGGCGGTGTACGTTCCCACCCCGAAACCGAGGGTGGACATCGTCGACGAGACCGGCACGGTGATCGACAGCACTGTGCTGCCGGCAGCGCCCTCGCCGGAGGCCACCGTGTCACGACCCGGGGACCTGATCACCTGGTGGACCGGTGAAAGCGTAATAGTGTTCTCCGCCAACAACCTTCAATACAAGTACACCGTCGCGGCCGCGGGAGAGAACATACCTGTCGGTCCCGCGACGATCATGGCCGGGCGGTTGATGGTGCCCGTCAGCAGCGGATACGACGTCTTCGATCCGGTGACCGGTGCCGGTGACCGCCACATTGCGCTGGAGCGGCCCCCCCGAGAAGATTCGGCCGATCCCCCGGGACCCGTGGTGCCTGCCGTCGCCGGGGCGATGCTGTTGGAGCAGCGCGGCGACGAGCTCGTGGCGCTCGGTTAGACGACGATCAAGCGGGCGAGGCACGAGCCCGCGCTGAGGAGTCTGACCAAACCAGACCGGTTAGACGACGATCACACCTCGGGGCTGAAGGTCGCCAGCGCCTTCCCGCTCTTCCAGTGCTTGAGCAGCGCGCCGGCCAGTTCCCGGTACGCTATCGCGCCTTTGTTCTTGCGCCCCTTGAGCACCGAGGAGCCCGACGCGGTGGCTTCGGCGAAGCGAACGGTGCGCGGGATCGGCGGCGCCAGCACCGGAAGGCTGTAGCGGTCGGCGACATCGAGCAACACATCGCGGCTGTGTGTGGTGCGCGAGTCGTACAGCGTGGGCAGCGCACCCAGCAGTGCGAGGTCGGCGTTGGTGATCTGTTGAACGTCGGTGATGGTGCGCAGGAACTGGCCGACACCCCGGTGGGCCAGCGTCTCGCACTGCAGCGGCACGATCACTTCATCGGCGGCGGTCAGGCCGTTGAGCGTGAGCACCCCCAGCGAGGGCGGACAGTCGATGAGGATCACGTCGAAACCCTCGGAAATCTTGGCGAGCGCTCGTTTGAGTGCGTACTCCCGACCGGCCCGCATCAGCAGCATCGCCTCAGCGCCGGCGAGGTCGATGTTGGCGGGCAGCAGCGTCATTCCCTCTGACGTCTCGACCAGCGCCATGTCCGGTTCTACGTCGCCCAGCAGCACCTCGTGCACCGAGACGGCCAGTTTGTCCGGGTCCTGACCCAGCGAGAACGTCAGACATCCCTGTGGGTCCAGGTCTACCAGCAGCACCCGCTTACCCAGCTCCACCATCGCTGCGCCCAGCGATGCCACCGTCGTTGTTTTGGCGACTCCGCCCTTTTGATTGGCGACCGCAAGTACCCGCGTCACCCCGACATCCTGTCATGCGCCCGCGAGCGGTGCCGAAGCGTGCGGCACAATCGGAGGCGTGGGCCTCCTGCAGCACCGGCTGATTTTGCTCCGACATGGCGAAACGGAGTGGTCGAAGGCTGGTAAGCACACCAGCCGCACCGAGCTTGAGCTCACACCACGCGGTCGCGAGCAGGCGGCGGCAGCGGCGCAGACCCTGCGACAGCTGCGGCTGGCGGACCCATTCGTGGTGAGCAGCCCGCGCACGCGGGCAAGGACAACCGCCGACTTGGCCGGCCTTACCGTCGATGAAGTCAATCCGCTGATCAGCGAGTGGGATTACGGAGAGTACGAGGGCACCACCACCGTGGAAATCCGCGAGACGGTGCCGAATTGGCTGGTGTGGACGCACGGATGCCCGGGCGGGGAGACCTCGGCGCAGGTCTGTGACCGCGCCGACCGGGCCATCGCCATGGCTCTAAGCCAGATGGAGTCCCGCGACGTGGTCTTCGTCGGGCACGGTCACTTCTCCCGGGCGACGATCACCCGCTGGATCGAGCAGCCCCTCTACGAAGGTATTCGGTTTTCGATGCCGGCCGTGTCCATCGCGGTGTGCGGCTTCGAGCACGGAGTGCGCCAGCTCGCCGCACTGGCGCTGACGGGCCACCCCAACCGGGCCGCACCGGCGTGACCCGCGAACCGACGTTCGTTCTCACCGGCCCGGAGGGTGTGGTCACTGCCGACGGCGTGCACACTGCCTTCAGCCGGATCGACGATGCGCGCGCCGCCCTGGCTTCGCACAGCGCACCGATCATCCTGGGCGCCTTGCCGTTCGACCTCTCCAAGCCGGCTGCGTTGATCCGGCCGCAATCGGCGGGATACACCCAGACCCTGCCCAAGTGGCCGGTGCGCGCGCTGGGCGACGCGCGGATCACCGAGACGATGCCGGCCGCCGATGAGCACCGCGATCGCATCGTTGCCGCACTGCGGCGGCTGCGGGACCCGACCGACGACTTGCGCAAGGTCGTGCTGGCCCGCGCGCTGAGGGTGACCGCCGATGGACCGCTGGACGCGAGAACCGTGCTGCACCGATTGGTCGCCAACGATGGGCGAGCCAGCTCGTACCTCGCCGACCTGTCCGCGGCCGGCGAAGGGTACTCGGGCACCGTGCTGGTCGGAGCCAGCCCCGAACTCTTGGTCGCACGGCATGGACAGCAGCTGAAATGCCGCCCGTTCGCTGGATCCGCACCTCGGCTGCCCGATCCGGACGAGGATGAGGCCAGCGGTGCCGCGCTCGCTCGATCTGCCAAGAACCTGCACGAACATCAGATCGTTGTCGACGCCTTGCGCGAAACGCTGGAACCGCTGTGCACCGACCTGCACATCGCCGAGCAACCCGAGCTCAGCAGGACCGCGGCGGTGTGGCATCTCTACACCCCCATTTCCGGGCGACTACGCAAAAGGTCCACCACCGCATTGGATCTGGCTATCGCACTACACCCGACCCCCGCCGTGGGCGGCTCCCCCACCCGCCAGGCCACCGAGTTGATCGATGAGATCGAGGGCGACCGCGGCTTCTACGCCGGCACGGTGGGTTGGTGCGATAAACGTGGCGATGGCCGCTGGGTGGTGTCGATCCGGTGTGCGCAATTGTCCGCCGACCGTCGTACAGCCGATCTGCACTCCGGTGGCGGCATCGTCGCCGAATCCGACCCGGACGACGAAGTCGAGGAAACCACAACCAAATTCGGAACAATCCTCGCGGCGCTGGGTGTCCAGCCATGAGCGAGAACATCCGCACCGTCCGCCCCGGAGACGAGGTCGAGCTGACCGCGATGATCCACGAGCTGGCCGAGTTCGAACACGCCGCAGCGGACTGCACGGTCACCGAAACCCAGATTCGCGAAGCGCTTTTCGGCGCGCAACCCACGGTTCACGGCCACATCGCCGAGGTGGACGGTCGGGTAGCCGCCGGCGCGCTGTGGTTTCGCAACTTCTCGACCTGGGACGGTGCGGCCGGTATCCACCTGGAGGATTTGTTTGTGCGCCCGCGCTTCCGCCGACGGGGCCTGGCCCGCAAGCTGCTCGCCACCCTGGCCGCCGAATGCGTCGATCGCGGCTACACCCGGCTGACTTGGGCCGTACTGGACTGGAACGCCGACGCGATCGCTCTCTACGACAGCGTCGGGGGACAGCCGCAGACCGAGTGGATCACCTACCGGGTGTCCGGACCACGCCTGCCGGAGCTGGCAGACGGTGCCTGATTGTCCGACTCCTCAACGATCGTCGTCGGACGGTACCTGAGTCACCCAGTGCAGCACCGACGGACTGAACAACAGCGCGAGCACGGTCACCGAGACCACTGCCACGGGCACCGCGAAACGCAACTGACCGGAGCTGTAGACGTACCAGGCGACACCCAGCAGCAGCAGGTTGACGAACACCGCGATTCCGCGGCCCCACCGCCGTCCGGTCCACAGCGCCGCGCCCGCCGCGATCACTCCCGATCCCATGATCGCGAACCACGCGGCCGTGCCGTATCCGCTGATAGCGGCCTCGTGATGGCCATCGAGTTCGCGCACCGTGAGCACGATGGCCATCCCGATCGCCAGAACTCCTTGGAGCGCGGTAATCACGCCGGCCACCTGCAGCGCCCGGGGAATCATGACGACAGCCTGCCCGCCAGATAGCGCACTGCCAGGTCGTAGCCCAGCGGGCCCGCACCCGCTACCACCATCTCGGCGACCGCGGAGACATATGAGTGGTGTCGGAACTCCTCACGGGCGTGGATGTTGCTCAGGTGCACCTCGGCGACCGGCAGCCCCACCGATCTCAGCGCATCGGCGATCGCCACCGACGTATGACTGTAGGCGGCCGGGTTGATGATGATGCCGGCGCAGTCGGCGCGGGCGGCATGGATCGCATCGACGAGGACACCCTCGTGGTTGCTTTGCACAGACCGCACCTGCAGACCCGATTCCGCAGCCAGTTCGGCCACCCGCGACTCGATCTCGGCCAGCGTGGCCGACCCGTACACGTCGGGTTGCCGGGTGCCGAGCAGATTCAGGTTCGGCCCGTTGACGAGGAGCAGACGACATTCGGTCACCGTTGTACGGTACCGGCGAGCCCAACCTGCTCGAGAAACCTCCCGACACGCCGCCAAAACAGGCGCACCCGAATCCCGGATAGGCTCTTCCCCCGTGCGCGCCGTCCTGATTGTGAACCCGAATGCAACCTCCACGACCCCTGCGGGCCGCGATCTGCTGGCCCACGCCCTGGAAAGCCGGGTGCAGCTGAATGTCGTTCACACCGACCGTCGCGGCCATGCAGTCGAGATCGCGCAGGAGGCCACTCGGGGCGGGGTGGAGGTGCTGATCGTGCACGGCGGCGACGGGACGGTAAACGAGGTGGCCAACGGCATCATCGGGGAAGCGGGACCGACCGGCGCCGGACCGGCGGTCGGTGTCGTGCCCGGCGGATCGGCCAACGTGTTCGCGCGCGCGCTGGGGATCAGCCCGGACCCGATCGAGGCGACCAACCAGCTCGTCGACCTACTCGACGACCACCTCCGCGGCAAGTCCTGGCGGCGCATCGGCCTGATGGACTGCCAGGAACGCTGGGGGGTGTTCACCGCGGGCATGGGCGTTGACGGAGACGTCGTGGCTGCGGTGGAGGCGCAACGGGCGAAGGGGCGCAAGGTCACCGCGGCGCGCTACATCCGGGTTGCGATCCGCGAGATGCTGGCCAACGCGCGCCGCGATCCGACAATCACGCTGCACTTACCCGGCCGCGAGCCAATCTCCGGCGTGCATTTCGCGTTCGTGTCGAACGCCAGCCCCTGGACCTACGCGAACGCGCGGCCGATATGGACAAACCCTGACACGACTTTCGAAACCGGTCTGGGCGTGTTTGCCGTGAAAAGCATGAACATTTGGGCCAACGTGGGACTGGCGCGACGGATGTGGTCTCGCAAGCACCGTATCGAGGCCAAGCACCTGATCCGCGACGACGACCTCTCGCGGTTGACAGTGCTTAGCGACACGCCCATCGCGTGTCAAATCGACGGCGACTACGTCGGCTTGCGCGAGAAAATGGAGTTCACCGCCGTCCCCAACGCCCTCGGGGTTGTCGCCCCACCCACCAATCCTACTTGATCAGCTAGTCTGACCTGCATGAATAACCGTTCCGGGCGTGTTCATCGGCGGGATTTACGGCGCAGCTGAGCTGAGTGTAGTACAGCCGGATTAAGGGTCTGCTAACAGCCCCGGGTAGTGAGATAGCCCACGTGTTAACGAGATGCTATTGACATCTGTTCAGCCTATGACAGCATCGGGGACAACAGCGCGGAAACATTTGGTGCGCTTGCGTTAACAGCCGAATTGAAGCTCGTGCGCTCTGCTGCGCACATGAAAAGGAGTAGGACTGATGGATTGGCGCCACAAGGCTGTCTGTCGCGACGAAGATCCGGAGCTGTTCTTCCCGGTGGGAAACAGCGGACCAGCCCTCGCCCAGATCGCTGACGCGAAGGTCGTCTGCAACCGTTGCCCGGTCACCGCCGAGTGCCTGAGCTGGGCATTGGAGTCCGGCCAGGACGCCGGCGTGTGGGGCGGCATGGGCGAAGACGAGCGCCGCGCGCTCAAGCGCCGCAACGCGCGCACCAGGGCGCGTAGCGGGGTCTAGTCCGGTCCAGCACCTGAGTCGCGGCCCCGACGACAGTCGGGGCCGTAACTATGTGACGACATTGTTTCGCAGGTGCGGTGAGGCGCCGTTCGCCGGGAGATCTCATCCCTGGCTCGTCCGGCCCCGTCGGCCGAGTGGCACCCGCAGGATCGCATCGGTACCACCTGATGGGTGGTCGTGCATCCCCAGTGAACCGTCGAGTTCGGCGGACACCAACGTGCGCACGATTTGCAACCCGAGGCGGTCAGACTTCTCCAGGCTGAAGCCTTCCGGCAACCCGCACCCGTCGTCGTGAACGACGACGTCGAGCCAGCGTGCGGAACGTTCGGCCCAGATCGTGACGCAGCCTTGCGCAGTGGTGGTGTCGAACGCGTGCTCGATCGCGTTCTGTACGAGTTCGGTGATCACCATCATCAGGGCGGTGGCACGGTCGGCGTCCAGGACGCCCAGCTCACCGACCCGGCTAATCCGGATCGGGCTGTCCACTGTTGCGACGTCGTTCATCATCGGCAGGATCCGGTCGATGACCGCGTCGAGATTGACCTCCTCGTCCACTGACATCGACAGCGCATCGTGCACCAGCGCGATCGACGACACCCGGCGCACCGATTCGATCAGCGCCTCGCGGCTCTCGACGTTGTTGGTGCGGCGCGCCTGCAGACGCAGCAGCGCCGCAACCGTCTGAAGGTTGTTCTTGACCCTGTGGTGAATCTCACGGATCGTGGCGTCCTTCGATAGCAGCGCCCGGTCGCGGCGCTTGATCTCGGTGACATCGCGAATCAGCACTGCGGCACCCACCGCGACGCCATGCACGACCAGCGGCAGCGTGCGCAGCAGTACCGCCGCACCGCCGGCGTCGACCTCCATCCGCATGCTGGAACCGCCGGACAGCGAATCGCGGACATGGTGGGCCAGTTCCTGGGCCTCGAAGGGATCAGAGATCAGCGGGCGGGTCACGCTGATCAGGTTCTGGCCCTCTAGTTCAGCGGACAACCCCATGCGGTGATAGGCCGAGATGGCGTTCGGGCTGGCGAAGGTGACCACGCCGGTGTCGTCGAGTCGGATGAAACCGTCGCCCACCCGGGGGCTTGATCGGGACATCGCAAGATCACCGACGTTGGGGAACGTGCCCTCGGACAACATCCGATGCAGGTCTGCGGCACAGTCGACGTACGCAATCTCCAGTGGGCTTGCCTGGCGCGGCGCCAGCGACGTCTGACGGGTAAGCACGGCGACAACGCCGTTCCCGTGCCGCACCGGCACGGCCTCGACCTTGAGCCCAGGTGAGCTGAACCGGCCCTCCACAGCGGCGCGACCGATGACCCCGGAGGAAAAGGCCGCATCCACGATCGGAACGTCGTCGGCCCCGGTGAGTGTCCCCACGGCGTCAGCCAGCAGCGCAGTCGGCGCGGTGTTGGGCCTCACCTGTGCCACGCACACGACGCTGCGGGCGTCGCGGCGCACCCACAACAGGTAATCGGCGAACGAGAGATCGGCCAGCAACTGCCATTCACCCACCACAGCGTGCAGGTGGTCGACGGCGCTGCCAGGTAAGACGGTGTGTTCGGCGAGCAGGTCACCGAGGGTGGACATGGCCTACTGCGTTCGGAGTGTCGACGTCGGGCGCTAGCTGATGACCGCGATGAGGTCGCCCGCCTGAATGACGTCTCCAACGGCCACACTCACATTGCTGACCGTGCCGGCGACCTCGGCCAGCACCGGGATCTCCATCTTCATCGACTCGAGCAGCACCAGGGTGTCGCCTTCGGCGATCTGATCGCCCTCGTGGACCACGACCTCGAGCACACTGGCCACGATCTCCGCGCGAACATCCTCGGCCATCTCCACCCCACTCCAGTCACTGCAACCGCTATCAGGGTCTATCGAACCACACCCCGGCCAGGCGAACCTGTCAGCGGGCCGTGCGAGAATGGCTCCCATGAACCCGCGGAATGCGGGCCGAACCACCCCTGATCACTCGGAGGAACATCATGGCCAAGCGAGGCCGCAAAAAGCGCGACCGCAAGCACTCCAAGGCAAACCATGGAAAGCGGCCGAACGCCGGTTCGAAGTCGGTGCGCTAACCGCGCCGAATGATGGTGGTGCGGCTGATCTCGATCCGAAGCCGCTCACGCAGCCCCTCCGGGGCGTGCTCACCGCTGCACTTGGTGGCGATCAAGGCTTTGATCCTCTCCTCGACGCCGTAGTACCGCAGGCACGTCGGGCAGTCCCGAAGATGCTGGCGCAGCCTGTCGCGCGTCTCGACCGTGCATTCGCCGTCGAGCAGCATCCACACTTCGGCGATGACCGAGGCGCACTCGGGATGATCGGGGTCAATCGGGCCGACCGGCGGGGTCCAGCGCTCGTCCTGGCTCATGACGAGACCTCCTCCGGTGCGTCGGACTTCTCCCCGCGCAGGAAGCCCCGCGAACGGGCCACGCCGACCAAAGATTCGCGTAGTTGGCGTCTGCCACGGTGCAGCCGCGACATCACGGTCCCGATCGGCGTATCCATGATTTCGGCGATCTCCTTGTAGGGGAAGCCCTCGACGTCGGCGTAGTACACCGCCATGCGGAATTCTTCGGGCAGCGCCTGCAGGGCTTCCTTGATCTCTGTGTCGGGCATCAACTCCAGCGCCTCGACCTCGGCCGACCGCAGCCCGGTCGAGGAGTGTTCGGCAGTGGCCGCCAGCTGCCAATCGGTGATCTCCTCGGTCGGATACTCCGCCGGCCGGCGCTGCTTCTTGCGGTAGCTGTTGATGTAGGTGTTGGTCAATATGCGATACAGCCACGCCTTGAGGTTCGTGCCCGCACGGAAGGAGCGGAATCCCGCGTAGGCCTTGACCATGGTTTCCTGCAGCAGATCCTCTGCGTCGGCGGGGTTACGCGTCATTCGCAGCGCACCGCCGTAGAGCTGATCGAGCAGTGGTATCGCGTCCCGTTCGAACCGGGCGGTCAGCTCGGCATCGGTTTCCTCAGGCCCCGAATCGGGCTGCCCATCAGGCTGCGAATCGGGCACCGGGGAAGCCGCATCCTTATTTTCCAGGGGCGCATCGGCAGCCACCCCGTCAGCGTCGGTCATCGTGGGGAACACCGTCCCTTCTGTAGCGGCGCCACCAGCCAGGTCCGGCACAGTGACCGGACGAAGCGGGGCCTCCGTGGCCAACGCTGGCACCATCGTTCCCGTCCGCCGATCTTAGAGGTTGCCGCCGACAACCTTCGATTACCGCGATACCTGCACCACAGCTGTGGCCAATAACAGCGCCGAACGCGCCGGTTGTTCCTCGGCGGCTCATGATGCCGTCGGATCTGATCACTGTCACCGCGGCGGTGACCGCGCACATCGGCGCCCCGTGAGGCGAATATGCTGGCTTGCATGTCACTTGCCGGAAAAACCATGTTCATCTCGGGCGCCAGCCGCGGTATCGGCCTGGCGATCGCCAAAAGAGCCGCCGCCGACGGCGCCAACATCGCGCTGATTGCCAAGACCGCCGAGCCGCATCCCAAACTGCCCGGCACGGTCTACACGGCGGCCAAGGAGATCGAGGAGGTCGGCGGGCAGGCGCTGCCGATCGTGGGAGACATCCGGGACGGCGATTCGGTGGCCGCCGCTGTTGCCCAGACCGTCGAACGGTTCGGCGGCATCGACATCTGCGTGAACAACGCCTCGGCGATCAATCTGGGCTCGATCGAAGAGGTGCCGCTCAAGCGCTTCGACCTGATGAACGGCATCCAGGTGCGCGGCACGTACGCGGTGTCGCAGTCCTGCATCCCGCACATGAAGGGCCGGGACAACCCCCACATTCTGACCCTGTCGCCACCCATCCTGCTGGAGTCCAAGTGGTTGCGCCCCACCCCGTACATGATGGCCAAGTTTGGTATGACGTTGTGCGCCTTAGGAATTGCCGAGGAGATGCGCGCGGCGGGCATTGCCTCCAATACCCTGTGGCCGCGAACCATGGTGGCCACCGCCGCAGTGCAGAACCTCCTCGGCGGCGACGAGTCGATGGCCCGGTCCCGCAAACCCGAGGTGTATGCCGACGCCGCCTACGCGGTGCTGAACAAACCCGTCAGCTTCACCGGCAACACCCTGCTGTGCGAAGACGTGCTGCTGGAAGCCGGCGTCACCGATCTGTCGGTGTACGACTGCGTTCCCGGATCGGACCTGGGCGTCGACTTCTGGGTGGAGGGCGCCAACCCGTCGGGATACACGCAGCCCTAAAGCCTGGTCGGTCTCCCGAACCGAGCGTGCACGCCCGGTGAGAACAACGCGCGCAACCGCGGGCCGACGACGCTGATGCCCGCGGCGGCCACCAAGTCATCGTCGAGCTCGATGATCTCGGCCGTGTGCAACTGCCAGGTGGCGTGCTCGTTGGGCATCCACCACGTGCGACCGGCTGTGCGGGTGTGCGCGCCCCACCGCGCTGTCAGCCAGACCTCCAACGCCGTGGGCTCCACAGGTGCGCCCACGGTTACTGCGACCCGGCTGCTCAGACCGCGGCGCGGCCAGCGCCGGGTGCTCTGGTAGGAAATGCGATCCGCAGACCGC
Source organism: Actinomycetes bacterium (assembly GCA_022601135.1). Classification (GTDB taxonomy): domain Bacteria; phylum Actinomycetota; class Actinomycetes; order Mycobacteriales; family Mycobacteriaceae; genus Mycobacterium. The sequence goes on from JAHZJB010000053.1 coordinate 40,486, forward strand.
GTGACCCGCATCTTCGCCCAGGTATACGGCAGCCCCAGGCCGATTCTGGTCACGGGCACGGCCGCCAGCCGCTGGGTCTCAAGCGACCTGAACAGCACACCGTGGCGGCCGGCGTCGTCGACTGAATAGAGCCGGACGTTGGTCTCGGCGAAAGTCCCGAAATACCCCACCGGGACCGCGGTTCCCAACCGGGTGTGGCGCATGACGAACGGCACCAGCCCGACGTAGGTCAACCCGTCGGCAAAAACATCCGGACGGGTGCCGCGCGGGAAGAGGGGTGCGACCGTGACGGGGTCGACCGGCCAGTGCACGAAGGTGAGATCTGCCCAGAACTGGTCGAACGTCACTGGGCGCGGCAACGGCGGCGCAAACGGGCTCAATCCTGCAAGCTCGCCATCCATTCGGCCATCGTGGCACGCCGTGGCGATATCGTCACCGATGCCCGGTGGGCCATCGGGCCGTGACCGGTTACAGCAGCGTGGCCTGCTCGGGTTCCGGCTCGGCTGGCTCGATGAGTTCCGGCCCGTTGTTGCGGATATTGTTCACCAGCCGCGACACCTCCCGGATCTCGATGCGGTCCAGATCGCCGTGCCCGCGTAGCAGGCCCTCGTCGGCCGGCGCGTCCGGATCCAGCCAGCGGTCCCAGTCAGCCTCACCGATGCTCAGCGGCATCCGGTCGTGGATGTCGGCCAGCGGACCGGCGGCGTCGGTGGTAATGATGGTGCAGCTCAACAGTGGCGCCTGGTCGGCGCCGACGTCTTTGCGAGGGCGCCACGACGACCACAGGCCCGCCATGAGCAGCGGCTGTCCGTCACCGGCGTACATGTAGAACGGCACCTTGGCACCCTTCTGCCCGCGCCACTCATACCAACCATCCATCGGAACCAGGCAGCGCTTGCCCTTGGCCGAGCCGCGGAACGCGGGCGAGCTGGTCACCGTTTCGGAACGGGCATTGATCAGCAGCGGGCCCTTGGTGTCCGGGCGGCCGTCAGCAGCGGCCTTGACCCATGGCGGAATCAGCCCCCAACGCATACTGCGCACCCGGCGCGTCGCTTCGTCATCGGGTTCGGTGTGGCGTTTGACCACCACGCTTACCGCCTGGGTGGGTGCCACGTTGTAATTGGGCGCAGACGCCGCGGGTAACGCCGACGTGCCGGTGGCCTCGTCGAGGGCCTGAATCTTTTCGGCCAGCAGCGCGGGATCGGTGGTCACCGCGAAACGCCCACACATACTCCCCATGGTGGCAGAGCCGCGGGTTGGACGCCGGGCACGACGCCGCGAGTGCTTTTGCGCGCCGGATCCGCCGCAGGCCAGAATGGGAACTCGTGAGCACCTGGCCGGCACCGTCGACCTCGACCCCCGTGCATGCGACCGTGACCGTGCCCGGCTCGAAGTCACAAACCAACCGGGCGCTCGTCCTGGCCGCGTTGGCTGTCCCGCAGGGATCGTCGACGATCAGCGGTGCGCTGCGCAGTCGTGACACCGATCTGATGATCGGCGCACTGCAGGCGCTGGGGATCAGGATCGAGGCTTCGAACTCCGACGACGCCGAGTTGACCGTCAGCGGTTCGCTCGCGCCGCGACCCGGTCTGCGTATCGACTGCGGTCTGGCGGGCACCGTATTGCGGTTCGTGCCGCCGGTGGCTGCGCTGGCCCAGGAAAGGGTCGCCTTCGACGGCGACGAGCAGGCTCGTTCCCGCCCGATCGCGCCGCTCCTCGACGGACTGCGCCGACTCGGCGTCAACGTCGAGGGTGACGGCTTGCCCTTCGCCGTCCGCGGAAGCGGGGCGGTGCGCGGCGGAACCGTGAAGATCGACGCGTCAGCGTCCTCGCAGTTCGTCTCCGGCCTGCTGCTGTCGGGCGCCACATTCACCGAGGGACTGACGATCCTGCACACGGGCGAGCCGGTCCCTTCGGCACCGCACGTGGCCATGACGGTGTCGATGCTGCGTGAAGCGGGCGTCGGTGTCGAGGACTCCCAGCCGAACCGCTGGCAGGTGGCTCCGGGGCCGGTCTCGGCGCGGCACTGGATCGTCGAACCGGACCTGTCCAACTCCGTGCCGTTTCTCGCCGCGGCGGTCGTCAGTGGCGGCACCGTCCGGATCACCGGATGGCCGCCGCTGAGCATCCAGCCGACCGAGGCCGTCCTGTCCATCCTGGAACGCCTGGGCTCCGTTGTGCACCAGTCTAATTCGAATCTGGAAGTCCGCGGGCCGTCATGCTACGGCGGCATCGACGTCGACCTGCACGATGTCGGCGAGCTGGCGCCATCGGTTGCCGCACTGGCCGCGCTCGCCGCCCCCGGATCGGTGTCGAGGCTGCGGGGCATCGCGCACCTGCGTGGCCACGAGACCGACCGGCTGGCCGCGTTGCGCACCGAGCTCAACCGCCTCGGCGGCCACTGCGAGGAGACACCGGACGGGGTGGTCATCACCGCGCAATCGCTGAGCGCCGGTGTCTGGCGGTCCTACGCCGATCACCGGATGGCAACGGCCGGCGCGATCATCGGCCTCCGGGTTCCTGGGGTGCAGGTCGAAGACATCGGCACCACCGCCAAGACGCTGCCCGACTTCCCGCACCTATGGGCCGACATGCTGGCCGGTCAGACCGCGGAACTGTAGACGGTCAGCGCCTTTGAGACCCCGCGACTACGACGAGACCGATGTCCGGGTGCGACCCACTCGGAGCTCGCGGCCGCGGACCAAGACCCGGCCGGAGCATGCCGACGCGCAGGAAGCCATGGTGGTTGCCGTGGACCGGGGGCGGTGGGGGTGCGTACTCGGGGGCGACCCGGCCCGCCGGGTGACCGCGATGCGCGCCCGGGAGTTGGGGCGCACGCCGATCGTCGTCGGCGACGAGGTGGACGTCGTCGGCGACCTCTCCGGCCGAACCGACACGCTGGCCCGCATCGTGCGCCGCGGGCCGCGCCGCACGGTGTTGCGCCGCACCGCAGATGACACCGACCCGACCGAGCGCGTCTTTGTCGCCAACGCCAACCAACTGCTCATCGTTGTCGCGCTTGCCGACCCACCCCCGCGAGCGGGTCTGGTCGAACGCGCGTTGATCGCCGCGTACGCCGGCGGGCTGGTACCGATCCTGTGCCTGACCAAAACCGATCTCGCGTCGCCAGAGCCGTTCGCCGCGCAGTTCGCCGACCTCGACCTGACCATCATCACCGCCGGCCGCGCCGACCAACTCGACGCGGTGGTTTCCTTGCTGACCGACCAAGTCACCGCCCTGCTGGGCCACTCCGGTGTGGGAAAGTCCACTTTGGTGAACCGCCTTGTCCCCGAAGCGGAACGGGCAACCGGCTTGGTGACCGATGTCGGCAAGGGCAGGCATACCTCGACACAGTCGGTCGCGTTGCCCCTGGAGTTCGGCGGGTGGGTGATCGACACCCCCGGCATCCGGTCGTTCGGCCTGGCCCATATCGCCCCCGCCGATGTGATGATGGCCTTCTCTGACCTGGCAGAAGCGATGGTCGACTGCCCTCGAGGATGCGGGCACATGGGCCCGCCGGCCGACCCAGAGTGCGCTCTGGACGCGCTATCCGGCCCCGCTGCGAGTCGAGTCGGCGCGACCCGCAGGCTCCTCGAGGCCTGACCCCATCGCCCCGCGAGCGGGCGTGTCTGCACAGCGGCGCGCCGCCTAGCCTGGCATTTCACGCACGCTTGGCGCCTAGGTCGGCCGCACCGTCCTCAGCAGTCCACAGCGCGGCCCCGAACCCTCAGGCGGCCAGATCGTCATCCCGAACGGCCTTGACGCCGGACTTGCCCCGCTTGAGTCGGCGACGTGCCCGGACCGCGGCGATGGCCGACCTCAGACCGCGGCGCTCGCCGGAATCCAGTTCGGCGAACATCCGCTCGCTGCGCGTCTCGGGTGCGTCGTCGGCAGTGTCGGTCAGAAAGCGGTCCGGCAGAGACAATTTGGCAATTGTCCGCCAGGCCTTGCCGTACTGCACGGGGAAGGACCCGGTGGTGTAGGGCAGGTCGTATTTGTCGCAGAGTTCGCGCACCCGCAGCGAGATCTCGTAGAGCCGCCTGCTGGGCAGGTCGGGATACAAGTGGTGTTCGATCTGGTGGGACAGGTTGCCGCTCATGAAGCGGAGCACGGGGCCGCTCTCGAAGTTCGCGCTCCCCAGCATCTGCCGCAGGTACCACTGTCCCCGCGACTCACCGACCATGTCGGTCTTGGTGAACTTTTCCGCACCGTCGGGGAAGTGGCCGCAGAAGATCACGGCATTGGCCCACACGTTGCGGATGATGTTGGCGACGACGTTGGCCTTCAGCGTGGAGGTGAACGTGGCGCCCGGCGACAACGAGGTCAGCGCCGGGTAGGCGAGGTAGTCCTTGGCCACCTGATGGCCGGCTTTGGCGCCGAACTCCCGCAAGCGCTTCAGCGTGGCGCGCCGGTCGTCGCGCCCCTTGGTGATCTTGCCGATTTCGAGGTGTTGTAACCCGACTCCCCACTCGAAGCCGATCGACAGCAACGCGTTGAAGAACAGATTGCTGAGATTGAACGGCCTCCAGGGCTGGTCCCGCGTCACCCGGATGACGCCGTAGCCGACGTCGTCGTCCATGCCCAGGATGTTGGTGTACTTGTGGTGCATGAAGTTGTGGGTGAAGCGCCAGTGCTTGGAAGCGCCACTCATGTCCCACTCCCATGTGGAGGAGTGAATCTCGGGGTCGTTCATCCAGTCCCACTGGCCGTGCATGACGTTGTGGCCGATCTCCATGTTCTCGACGATCTTGGCCACCCCCAGCGTCGCCGTGCCCGCCCACCAGTACGAGCGCCTGGAACTTCCGGCCAACAGGAGCCGTCCGGCCACCTCCAGCGCGCGCTGGAAGGCGATGGTGCGGCGGATGTATCTCGCGTCTCGGGCTCCGAGGGAGTCCTCGACGTCCTGGCGGATCGCGTCCAATTCACGTGCCAAGTTTTCGACGTCTGCGTCCGTGAGATGCGCAAACTCGGGTACGTCGGTAATCGCCATGGTCGGCCTCCTCTCGATTGCCTACGCTACGGCAACCTACGTCATCGTAGGTTACTCGCCAGTAAACCTCAGACGTCGAGCACACAATCTCCCGATGCCGCCGAGACGCACGTCTGGACCCGGCTGCCGGGCTCATGCTCGACTCCGGTGCGCAGATCGCGCACGTGCCCCTCCAGCAGACCAACCACACACGACTGGCAGATCCCCATGCGGCAGCCGAACGGCATCTGGACCCCGGCGGCCTCGCCGGCATCCATCAACGATGTCGCCGCGTCCACCGTCGCTACCTTGCCCGTACGCGCGAACTCGACCGTCCCGCCACTGCCGTGCACCCGCCGGTGCGCTACCGCGAATCGCTCCAAGTGCAGTTGATCGGCGATCCCGGCGGCCGCCCAGGTGCGCTGTGCGGCGACCAGCATCGCCTCCGGTCCGCAGGCCCAGGTCTGCCGTGTCCGCCAGTCGGGCACCACCTCGTCGAGCCGAGCCAGATCCAGCCGGCCTTCGGTGCGGGTGGCACGTAGCTGGAGCCGATACCCGGGGTGCCGATTCGCCAACTGGGACAATTCCTCGGCGAAAAATACGTCAGCCTCCTCCGGGGCCGAGTGCACGTGCTCAACGTGGCCCGCACCGCCTATCCCACCCCGGCGGGCCAGCGTCCGCAGCATCGACATCACCGGCGTGATGCCGGAGCCCGCCGTGAGGAACAGCACCGCGGCAGGCGCCGGGTCGGGCATAACAAAATTCCCCTGGGGCGCAGCAAGTCTCACGATCGTACCGGGCTCCACGCCGGCCACCAGGTGAGCCGATAGAAACCCCTCGGGCATCGCCTTGACCGTGATGGTGATGGTCCGCGAACCTCTGCCGCGGGATGGGTGCTTATCGTCGGGAACGCTGGTCAGCGAATACGAGCGCCAGCGCCATCGGCCATCGACGAGCAGGCCGATCCCGACGTACTGGCCCGCCTGGTAGTCGAACGAGAATCCCCAGCCGGGCTTGATGACCAGGGTGGCCGAGTCGACGGTCTCCCGGCGCACATCGAGGACCTTGCCCCGTAGCTCCCGCGCGGACCACAGTGGGTTGGCCAGCTTCAGGTAGTCGTCGGGCAACAGCGGCGTAGTGATCCGACCCGCGATACCGCGCAGGATCCGCCACCCCGGGTGGCGGTTGGCTCCCGCGATGGCCGGCCGGACGGTGTCGGCGACGATGGCCGCATTCTTGATGCTGTTCTTGGTCATGACGGCTCCTGCCCGATCCGCGGTGGCCACCGATCCCGCCAGCGCTAACCTACGGTACCGTAACTTACGGTACCGTATCCAGCCCTCAGAGCAGCTCCAGCAGAAACGGCAGCTCTTGGCGCCCGTACCACGCGAGGTCGTGGTCCTGCGCGTCACCGACCGTGAGTTCGGCGTCCTCGTCCCCCAGGTCCGCCGCATCGACCACCTCGACGGCGGCCAGCACCGCCGTCTCGGCAGCCTCGTTGTCGACGTAGGCGGCGATGACCTGCTCAAGGGCGATCTCGCCCGGCAGCCGCACCACGGGGTCATCGAGATCGGGCCTCAACGTAACCTTATCTGCGGTGTCTTCGACGTCGGCCTCCAGCACCACTCGGCGTGGCGGCAGCCCCTCGGCGGCATGCTGACCGGTGAAATCCCCGATGAGGCGCAGCGACGCCAGTGCTGCATCGCGCAGCGCGACGTCGGCCAGTTCTTCGTCGTCACCCTCGGAGTACGCCTCCCGCAACGCCGGTGTCACGGCGAACGCAGTCCCGTTGACGGGCCGCAGGGATCCGTCGGCAACCAGCTGCGCCAGCATGGCCAGGGTTGCGGGAACATAGACGCGCACGGAATGACGTCAGCCGTTACTTGATGGCCGACAGCAGCGTCGCGACATGGTCTTCGACATAGGTCGACAGTTCCCGCACCGGACGCTGGTAGTTGCCGCTGACCACCGGCTTCTTGGGCAGCGTTACGTTGGGGCGGTCGACGTCGTAATAGTCGATGCTGGACAGCAGGTGCGCGATCATGTTCAACCGTGCGTGCTTCTTGATATCGGACTCGACGATGTACCAGGGACTCATCGGAAGATCGGTGTGCACCATCATCTGATCTTTCGCACGTGAATAGTCCTCCCATCGGTACACAGACTCCAGGTCCATCGGGCTGAGCTTCCACTGCCGCAGCGGGTCTTTGTGGCGGGACCGGAATCGTCGAAGCTGTTCCTCGTCGGACACCGAGAACCAGTACTTGCGCAGCAGCACACCGTCTTCGATGAGCATCTGCTCGAAAATCGGTGTCTGGCGCAGGAACAACGCGTGCTCAGCGGGGGTGCAGAAGCCCATCACCTTTTCCACGCCGGCGCGGTTGTACCAGGACCTGTCGAACAACACGATCTCGCCCTTGGCGGGCAAATGGGCGATGTAGCGCTGGTAATACCATTGACCCCGCTCGCGGCTCGTGGGCGAGGGCAATGCGACTATCCGGGTGGTGCGCGGGTTCAGGTGCTCGGTGATCCTCTTGATGGTGCCGCCCTTGCCGGCGGCGTCGCGCCCTTCGAAGATGACGACGACGCGGGCACCGGTTTCGCGGACCCACTCCTGCAACTTCACCAGTTCTGTTTGCAGACGGAACAGTTCCGCGTGATAGATGCCATTCGGGATCTTGTCCGGTTTGCGTACGCCGCCCTTGTTCTTGCCCACCGGTCGAATCCTAGTGCGGATCGGGCCGCGACAATCGGGTTACTGTGCGCCTTCCACCAGTTCGTCCAGCGCTTCGCGGAGCAGGCTGGGCAGCATCTCCACATCACTCATCGCGTCCCGGTCGGCGTTGATGCCGAAGTAGAGCATGCCGTTATAAGAGGTGACGCCGATCGCGAGAACCTGATTGTGCAGCAGCGGGGGGACCGCGTAGGTCTCCAGCAGCTTGGCTCCGGCGATGTACATCTGCTTTTGGGCGCCGGGCACGTTGGTGATCAGCAGGTTGAACTGACGTGCCGAGAAGGTGGTCGCGACGCGGATGCCCATGGCGTGCAGCGTCGGCGGGGCGAAGCCGGTCAGCGTCACGATCGTCCGGGCGTCAACCAGGCTGTTGGCCGTGGGGTTCGACTCGGTGGCGTGTGCGACCTGGGACAGCCGCACCACCGGGTTGGCTTCGCCGACCGGGAGGTCTACCAGGAATGGAGCCACCGCTCTGATCGCCTGGCCCGGTGCGTTCGAATCGAGTTCGGCGTCGGGGTACACCGACATCGGCGCCATCGCGCGCACGGTCGCCGTCGAGGTCACCGGCTCTCCCCGGGACAGCAGCCAGTTCCGCAGTGCGCCCGCGACCACCGCGAGCACCACGTCGTTGACATCACAGTCGTACCGGGCCCGCAGTTGCCGGAACACTTCGAGGCTGCCCGAGGCCACCGAGAACCGCCGGTTACGCGACACCGTGGTGTTCAGCGGGCTGCGCGGCGCGGTACCGCGCGCCACGGTGCGGGCCATATCGGCGACCCGGCGACCCAGGTCGATCAGCTCACCGGTGTTGGTCACCGTCTCGGTGACCGCTGAACGCACCGCGGCCGCCTGCGACGTGGGACGGGTGATCCACTCGCCGAGCGCGCCGAGAACAAGCTGGCGGTCGCTGGGTTCTCGCGACGGAATCCAGATGTCCTCACCGAAGACGGGCGGCTTCTGCGTCCCGTCGGCGATCACATGGCCTATCTCCAGCGCGGCCATACCGTTGACCAGCGCCTGATGCGTCTTGGTGTAGATCGCGATCCGATTCTTCGCCAGACCCTCGACCAGGTACATCTCCCACAGTGGCCGGGACTTGTCCACCGGGCGGGATCCCAGCCGGGCGATGAGTTCGTGCAGCTGAGAGTCGCTACCCGGCGACGGCAGCGCCGAGCGGCGGATGTGGTAAGTGATGTCGAAGTCGGGATCGTCGACCCAGACCGGTCGGGCCAACCCGAACCGCACCTCGCGCACCTTCTGCCGGTACCGGGGAATCTGCGGTAGCCGCTGTTCCACGGTGGCCAGGATGGTTTCGTAGCTCAGCCCGTTTCGGGGCCTGCGCAGGATCGACAGCGACCCGACGTACATCGGGGTCGCGGAGTTCTCCATCCGGAAGAATGTGGCGTCGGCCGCCGACAACCTCGTCACCATCCCGGTGTTGCCCTCCTCCATCACCCAACAGTCAGTGTCACGCTATCTACAAACTCTGAGCTTGCGCTAAACGGGTGCACGACTGCCCTCGCCGGGCGTGGGATCATGGACCGGTCTGCGACTCTCCAGCAGATGCCGAATATGTCGCGTCCGAGCGCTGGAGAACAACCATGACCTCATCCCGGACCTCACCGGTCATCGACTACGAACCCGCACCGGAGCCACTCGGCCGGCTGCGCGGGCCGGTGTGCCCGACGCCGTCTGCTGCGGCCCTGCATCGTCATTCGCCGCACCCGATGCCGCGTCCCTCTCCGCATTCCCGCGAACCCGCGCCGCCAAAGTCCGCGGTGGTCTTCGCCGAGACTGCGTTGCGCCAAGTCCTGGAAGTCATCGATCGACGCCGGCCGGTGGCTCAGTTGCGCCCGCTGATGACACCGGCGCTCGTCGACCGCGTCATCGCCCATTCCAGTGCCGCGCGGCAGGGAAGCGCCACGATGAGAAGGGTGCGGGTGCGGGCCGTGGACTCCCGCGCCGACGTGGGTGCGACCGGACGGCTCGGCGAAGTCCGTGCGGCCGAGGTGTTTGCCTCGTTCACCAGATGCGGGCGGGTGCACGCCGTGGCCGCCCGCCTCGAACGGTATCGGGACCGGTGGCGGATGGTCGCGCTGCAGATCGGGTGAGTACTCCCCTACTTTCGACCGCGGTCCTTGGAGTGACGGCTGCGCTGGCGGGCCGCTTCGCGACGCTCGCGGCGGCTGCCGCCTCCGTCGACACCCGAAGGATCGGCACCCCCGGAACGGGCGACCGCCGTCGACCCGTCCTCGGACGGCCCCGAGTAGGTCAAGGGCGGAGCATCGTTGCCAACTCCCTTGGCGCGCACCCCGGCCGGCCGGGCGGGTCGCTGCTTGGTGGCGACACCTCCCTTGTTCGAATCCGCGGCCGCGGCTGCGGCGTCTGCGAACGCGGCGAGCCCCGAGGGCGCCGCCATCGGCGAGACGGCCGGACCCGGTGCGGCTTCGACACTGACGTTGAACAGGAAGCCGACAGATTCCTCCTTCATCCCGTCGAGCATGCCGATGAACATGTCGTAGCCTTCGCGCGCATATTCGACCTCGGGGCGCTGCTGGGCCAGCCCACGCAGACCGATACCTTCCCGTAGGTAATCCATCTCGTAGAGATGTTCGCGCCACTTGCGGTCCAGCACGCTGAGCAGCACGTTGCGCTCCAGCTGCCGCATCGCACCCTCCCCGGCGATCGCCTCGATCTCCTGCTCGCGCGCGGCGTAGGCGCGCTCGGCATCGGCGATCAGCGCGTCGAACAACTCCTGGCGCGTCAGCTCGCCCGGCTCCCCGACGGCATCGGAGTCGATCAGATCGCGGTGGTCGATCCCGATTGGATAGAGCTGCCCGAGCCCCTCCCACAGCTTCTCGAGATCCCAGTCCTCGGAGTAGCCCTCGGCGGTGGCTCCGTCGACGTAGGCGGTGAGCACGTCGACGAGGATCTGGTGGGCCTGCTCTGCCAGGTTCTCGCCTTCGAGGATGCGGCGGCGCTCGGCGTAGATGACCTGGCGCTGCTGGTTCATCACCTCGTCGTACTTGAGAACCTCCTTACGGATGTCGAAGTTCTGTTGCTCCACCTGGGTCTGCGCGCTCTTGATCGCGCGGGAGACCATCTTTGCCTCGATCGGCACGTCATCAGGCAGGTTCAGCCGGGTGAGCAGTGTCTCCAGCGTCGCACCGTTGAAGCGGCGCATCAGCTCATCGGCCAGGGACAAGTAGAAGCGGGATTCGCCCGGGTCCCCCTGACGGCCGGAACGGCCGCGCAGCTGGTTGTCGATGCGCCGCGACTCGTGCCGCTCGGTGCCGAGAACGTAGAGCCCACCAGCCGCCACGACGTCCTTGCCCTCGGCGGCGACCTGCTCCTTGACGTGTGGAAGCTCTTCGTGCCAGGCCGCCTCGTACTCGTCGGGGGTCTCGATCGGGTCGAGGTTGCGCTGGCGTAGGCGGCGGTCCAGCAGATAGTCGACGTTGCCACCCAATACCACGTCGGTGCCGCGACCGGCCATGTTGGTGGCAACGGTCACCGCGCCCAGCCGGCCGGCCTCGGCGATGATGCCGGCCTCCTGCTCGTGGAACTTCGCGTTGAGGACGTTGTGTGGAATACGCCGTTTTTGGAACTGCCGGGACAGGAACTCCGAACGTTCCACGCTCGTCGTGCCGATCAGCACCGGCTGGCCCTTCTCATAACGCTCGGCGACGTCGTCGACGACCGCGAGAAACTTGGCCTCCTCGGTCTTGTAGATCAGGTCGGACTTATCGCCCCGGATCATCGGCATGTTGGTGGGGATCGGCACCACGCCGAGCTTGTAGATCTCATGCAGCTCGGCGGCCTCAGTTTCGGCCGTACCCGTCATGCCGGCGAGCTTGTCGTAGAGGCGGAAGTAGTTCTGCAGGGTGATGGTCGCGACCGTCTGGTTCTCGGCCTTGATCTCGACCTGCTCCTTGGCCTCGATGGCCTGGTGCAGGCCCTCGTTGTAGCGGCGGCCCATCAGCACGCGACCGGTGAAGTCATCGACGATGAGCACCTCGCCCTTGCGAACGATGTAGTGCTTGTCGCGCTCGAAGAGTTCCTTGGCCTTCAGGGCATTGTTGAGGTAACTGATCAACGGTGAGTTCGCCGCCTCGTAGAGATTCTCGATACCCAGCTGGTCCTCGACGAACTCCACACCCAGTTCATGGACGCCGACGACCCGCTTCTTGATGTCGACCTCGTAGTGGACGTCTGGCTTCATCAATGGCGCCAGCCGGGCGAACTCGGTGTACCAGTTCGATCCTCCGTCGGCCGGCCCGGAGATGATCAGGGGGGTACGGGCTTCGTCGATCAGGATCGAGTCAACCTCGTCAACGATGGCGAACGAGTGCCCACGCTGCACGCAGTCTTCGAGCCGAAGGGCCATATTGTCGCGCAGGTAGTCGAACCCGAACTCGTTGTTGGTGCCGTAGGTGATGTCGGAGTTGTAGGCCGCCCGCCGCTCGTCGGGGGTCATCTGTGACAGGATCACGCCGACTTCCAGGCCGAGGAAGCGGTGCACGCGGCCCATCCACTCGGCGTCGCGCTTGGCCAGGTAGTCGTTCACGGTGACCACGTGCACGCCCTTGCCGGCCAGCGCATTGAGGTAGGCCGGCAGCACGGCGGTCAGGGTCTTTCCCTCACCGGTCTTCATCTCGGCGACGTTGCCGAAGTGCAGGGCGGCGGCGCCCATCACCTGGACGTCGAAGGGGCGCTGCATGAGGACCCGCCAGGCCGCCTCGCGGGCAACGGCGAACGCCTCGGGCATGATGTCGTCAAGATCGGCTCCGTTGGCGAGCCTGTCCTTGAACTCATCGGTCTTGCCGCGAAGTTCGGTATCCGACATCTTCGCGGTGTCGTCGGACAGGGTGTTGACGTAGTCAGCCACCCCCTTGAGGCGTTTGACCATTCGGCCTTCACCAAGACGGAGCAACTTCGACAGCACGCTGTTTCCTCGGTTTTCTTTGTTGCATGGACGGCACGCGTCACGAGCGAGACGGACACCATCGTAGGCGACGCGCCGAAGTCCCCTGGTCGAGCGTGTCGGGCACGGCACCTGAGGCGAACCCGGCGCGCGAACCGAGGCTGTCGGTGCTGTTGCGCGCCGGATCTGAGTCAGGCCAGCCGGATCATCCCGTAGTCGTAGGCGTGGCGCCGATACACTACGCACGGCTTGTCGCTGTCCTTGTCGTGGAACAGGAAGAAGTCGTGCCCGACGAGCTCCATCTCATAGAGAGCATCGTCGACGGACATCGGGATCGCTGGGTGTTCCTTGGTCCGTACGATCCGCCCAGGCTCGTGGTCGTCAGGGGCCGCAACGTCGCTGTGCACGGGTTCCTGTTTCGGCGGGGTGAAAGCGTCGGCCAAATGCTCGAGCGAGGTGGCTTCGTGCAGCGACAGCGGGGTTTTTTCGCCGTAATGGATCTTGCGGCGATCCTTGCTCTTGCGCAACCGGCTTTCGAGTTTTGCGGCCGCCGACTCCAGGGCGGCGTAGAAGCTGTCGGCGCAGGCCTCGCCACGCACGACCGGTCCGCGTCCACGCGCGGTGATCTCGACGTGCTGGCAGTTCTTACGCTGGCGCCGGTTCTTTTCATGATCCAGCTCGACGTCGAACAAGTAGATGGTGCGGTCGAATCGTTCCAGGCGGGCCAACTTGTCGGCTACGTAGGTACGGAAATGGTCGGGAACCTCGACGTTGCGCCCCTTGACCACCACCTCGGCGTTGGGACCAGCGTCAGGTGACTCCGCCGTGTTGCTGTCATCAACGACCATCGCGCCGTCAGGATCCGCGGAATTTGTTGACATACTTGGTAACTCGATTCTTTTTCACGTTCGCACACATGCGCGTGCCTGGGCCATTCGATTGATCGCGCCGGCGCGGCATGGATGCTAGCGCCACTCGCCGGCACAAGGTGTCGACTACTCACCTCCTATCGCTCGACGCGATATCCGGCGTCCCATTGTGTCTCAGTGTTCTGCGGGTCGCCGGGCGACGTTCACGGTCGGTTGGTGCCGACGGTAGTCCGTCTTCACCTTGTCGTGCCACCGAATCCGTAGACTGTATTCAACTCTTAGCGCGGGAATCACGCGGCCCTCACCGCCTGGCTCACGCATGCGCGATCGCCAGTACCGCGACCACGTCAGCGCCGGATTTTCGCAGTACGGTGACCGATTCGGCGGCGGTGGCCCCAGTTGTAACGACGTCATCGACCACGACGACGCGACTGCCCAGCGGCCCCGCCAGCCGGACACGGCCAGCGATGTTGCGCTGCCGGCCGGTGCTCGAGAGCCCGACCGAGTCGCGGGTGAACGCTTTGAGGCGCAGCGCGGGGACAACGGTCAAACCAGGGCGTCCCGCCGTGGCGGTCCGGGCGATGCGGGTGACCGGGTCACCGCCGCGGCGCCGGGCTGCCGAACGGCGGGTCGGGGCGGGGACGACAGACAGCGGGGTTTCGAAGATTCCCCAGGTGAACAGGTTCTCGATGCCCTGGCATACGGCTTTGGCCAGGGGCGGTATCAGGTCGGCGCGGCCGCGTTCCTTGACTGCGACGATTGCGTTGCGGCGAGCGCCGGCGTAGCGGCCGAGTGACAGCACCGGCACACCCGGGTCCAACCGCGGCGTCACCAGATGCGGCTGGTCGGGCTTGACGATCATCTCCTGGTCGCACGCCTCGCACCAGCGGATACCGGGGCTCGAGCAGCCACCGCACTGCAGCGGAAGCACCAGATCGAGCATGTCAGCCGCCCTCCCGACGAACGTGCAGCCACGGCGAGTTGCTCGCCGGTCGTTCGCTCCGGACGCGCGGTCGCCGCCCGGACGTTCGCAGCCGGCCCATGCCAGAAGTGTGTCGACACACTCCGACACCTCGCCGAACCAGTGCGCGCGGGAAGTTGATGCAAAGGCCGGTACAGCAAGTCCGGTAGCCTCGCCCGGACGGACTGTCCCGTCCTCAACGGGCCGCGGAAAGTTTGGGCTGGGAACACGGGGCGGGATGGAGGAACTGGTGAGCAATCCACCACCGTTGCGTGTCGACGCCCCCGCGCTGACCTGGGACCCGACGGTAGTGACGGTACCGCCCGTACCGGCAATCCCGGCCGGCAGCGACCCGATGAGCCAGTTGATCTCGGCCGTCATGCCTGAACTCGCCGGGCGTCTGACCGCCGATGTCGCGGCTACACACGCGCGGGAGGAGCAGTTCGCAGCAAACCTCGCTCGCGCTCGAAGCGCATATCAGTCGACAGACGAAGCCGGCGCGCAGGAGATCAGGGCCGTGGCTGAGGCCCAGATGGCTCCGGTCAGCACCGCCGCCCCCGGATCACCGGGCGGCCAGTCCGTTCAGTTCCTGAGCACCTCCATGCAGGCGGTGGCCCAGGCCGCGCAAACCCCCGCGCAGCTGATGGGCACTGCGGCCGCCGCTGGACAGGGCTTCATGCAGGGCGCTCAGCGTGCCCTGCAGCAGGCCGGCCAGCTGTCGGGGCAGGTCCCCACGCCACCGAGTGAAGGCGACGAAGAGCCGCGCCCTGAACAGCAACGAAACCCTGGTGACGACGGAGGCGCCGGCGCGGGCAACTCCGCGATCGAGGGGACGGCGGCGGGTAAGGACGTATCAGCGGAAGCACCGGGTCGTCGTAGCCGACGGGACCACGCGGACGAGGTCGAGCGGTAGGACGTAGCTGGCGCCGCCGGACATCGGGCGCATCGCCGGTAAGGATGGTGGGCAAGTTTCGCCACCCCAGATCGTGTGGCTCGGCCCCTGACGGGCCGAGATTGTCTATGGTGCTGGTGTGCAGAATATCGATCGCCGTAGCGCAATGTTGATGCTGGGGTTCGGGGCGGCCGCCGCCGCGCTTCCCCTTCCCAAGGCCCAGGCTCAACCGATCGTCGGCGATGTTCCGCCGCCTCCAGCCCCCGGTGGCCCCGGCGGGCCGGCACCCGACGCGGCCGATCCGGGCCCGGTCATGCTGTTCCAGGATGAGTTCAACGGTCCGGCAGGCACACCACCCGACCCGGCCTGGTGGTTCATCGTTCCCGAACGGGAGACGATCAGGAATCCGCACGAATGGGACAAGCCCTACAACATGGGGCGCTACGTCACCGATCAGGAGCACGTCTTCCAGGACGGCAACGGCAACCTCGTCATCCGCGCCACACGAGGCCCGGGCGACAACATCCAGCAGAAGTACGCCAGCGGCAAGGTCGTCGGCCTGTGGCGTGGCGCCATGGGCACCACGTGGGAGGCCCGCATCAAGCTCAATTGCCTGACCGACGGCGCCTGGCCCGCGTTCTGGCTCTTGAACGACAATCCCGTCAACGGGGGCGAAATCGATATCGTCGAGTGGTACGGCAACCGCGACTGGCCTTCAGGAACCACCGTGCACGCCAGGCTGGACGGCACCGCGTTTGCCACCTACCCACACCAGATCGACAACGCATGGCATACCTGGCGGATGACCTGGCTCCCCAGCGGAATGTACTTCTGGAAGGACTACCAGCCGGGCATGAAGCCCTTCTTCGAAGTTCCGGCAAACTCCATCCCCGATTGGCCGTTCAACCTCCCCGGATACACGATGGTGCCCATCTTCAATATCGCAGTTGGCGGTTCGGGTGGCCGCGAACCCGCCGGCGGGACCTACCCGGCGGAGATGCTTATCGACTGGATCCGCGTCTTCTGAAGCTCAGCCAACCGGCTACGCCGGTTGTCGTCCACCGCCGTCAACCTTCCTGTGCCACCGTGATGCTTTCGAGCGCCTCGGTGAGAATGCTGCGCTGGTGTTGCCAGTACAGCCAGTCGGCAATAGCGGCTCGCTGGGCCTGGAATGCGGGTTCGGTCTGAGCCTGACGGAGTGCCGATTCCGTGGCATGAACTGCGTAGGCCGACATCGCCTCCAGATGCGCCCTGGCCCGACCGGTGGATCTGCTCATGAGCGGCTTGGCTACCTCGAACCAGGACATCGCCAAGTCGTCCTTGGGCATCGTGGGCTCGGCGTGAGCGGGCGGCAGGAGATCTGCCAGACCTTCATCGCGCATCGCGGCAAGCTGGGCAGCGGGGCCCGGCGCGAGTATCTGCAGCCGGGTTCGGCCCCGCATCGTGCCATCCTCGGGTATGTCGTCGGGCTGCAGAATGATGGCCGGGACGCCTGGATCGAATCCCTGGAATTGGTCCTCGGTCGCGATGACAAGTCGCAGCCGCTCATCGCGATGCCGCGCCCAACCCTGCAGTGCCAGGATTGGGTAGGTGGCCCACCGCGCGCGCTCCACGACGGGTATGGATTCGTCGGCTGTTGCCATGTGAACTTGTTCCGGCAGAAGCACATTTGCCGGGACGTACCCGATTCCGTAGCTGTTGGCGACGACGATGCTGCCGTCATTCGTGACTGCCGTTACCCAGAAAAACCCGAAGTCGACGATTCCGACATTGAGGGCTGAGGAGACGCGCCGAGCCAACTGGGTCGGGTCATTGCCGCGATTCTGACGGCGGAGCGCACCCGCCGCAGCGGCCGCTGCGATCGCATCGCGCTCAGCTCTCGCCGCCGAGACCGGAACTGGTGCTGGTGTGGCAGATGCCGCGCTCGCGCTGGTCGGCGCAGCAGCCGGCCCGGGGTTTGTCGGCCCAACCGCGGACGGGCCTCCAGCCGCAGGTGCGGCAGGCGCCGGTGTGGTCGGCGCGGCAAGCGGCATGGGCGCAGAACCCGCGGCCGGTGCCCCACCGGCCGCGCCGCTACTGACGCCGCCGCCAGCGAAACCGGCGGAGGTGGGCGCAGGTGGGCTCGCCGGCGGCGCGGAAGACTGAGCCGGCACAGGAGCCTGCCCGAGCGGGGAGGCCGGAGACGGGCCGCTCAGCGGTGGAGATGGCGGGCTGGTTGGCTGGAGTGGGTTCACGGCACCCGGCGAACGGCCTGCCGTCGCTGATGCGCTATCGCCTGACGTAGCCGGCGACACAGAGGGCGATTTGCCCGCGGTGCCACTACCTGCGGAGTTGCCGCCGGAGCCAGCGGGATGGACAGACGAACCCATCGAAGAAGAGGCGCCGCCCGCGGAGCCAAGACCTGCCGATCCCCCGCCGCTCGGAGACGAGCCGCCGGCGACGCTCGGAGCGCCGAGGGGGTCCGTGACTGCTGGATGGGGCTGCGCGACAGGGTTGGGCGAGGCGCCTGAATGTGCAGGAGCACGCTGCGGCGCCGGACTATTCGACGGGCTTCTCATTCCACTTCCGGCACCGTGGCTTTGAGAGGGGGCGAAAAAATCAGGCGTAGCAACGGTCGAAGCTGTTCGATCGAGCGATGTGAAAGTATCCGTTGTGGGTCGCGGTGACGAGCTGTCGGGCGTGTTTCCGTCTACTCCTAGTGCGGCAGCTGGAACCCCAATGTTGCCTGCCAGCTCGATGGAATTGCTTGCAGTAAGCTGCACATTGTCCGCAAGGCCTTTGGCCACCCTGGCTTCGTTCAGCGCTGGCGCAGTTTCCGCGTCATTAAACAGATTCTGTTCACAGTCTTGCTGCGTGGCCTCGGCGTTCGCATTGGCGAGTATTTTCGTTTTGGCCACCGACGATTCCATACTGAGCAGCTTCTTCGCGATCCCATCGGCATTATTGGCGTTTTCTTCGTGCTCATCGATGATCGAGCTAAGCTCACGGCATGCCGCGTCTGATCCCGCACCGTCCCATGCGTCCGATATCGCCATCATTTGAACTTGCAGACCAGGAATGACCGTTCTCCGCAGGTAATCCCTTAATTTCTCGAAGGTCTGTGCAGCCTCGGCTAGCAATCGCTCATCAACATCGGGCCAAGCGGGCGGAACGATTGTTTGGCTTCCGAATACCCCCTTGTGAGGCGCTGTATTCCACCAACTCACAACTGAGACTCGCAAGCGGCCGCCAACCCGCCCCCTAGTGAATTCACCGCTGCCCAGAGCTGTTGATCTTCAGGTGCATATGACGGAATCGCATCCGCGAACGCCTCCATATACGCATTCTGGGTCGCCATCAAGTCGCCCATTACCCTCCCCTTGGCTAAGCTCGCAATCTCCCGAAATCGCGTGAGGTTCCGGGTGATCGTCTTGCGCACCGCGTCGTAAAGTGTTCGCTGCTTGGAAGTCCAGTGGACCTGATTTACCGTCGAATCTATTGCTGCCCAACCAATAAGTGCAGAGTTCTGGCGATCGACCAATGCTACGAATTCGTCGCAAACGGGATCCCTGACCTTCATAAAATCTTCGAGTTCGCTAGGCTTCTGAACCGACGATGACAAACTGAGAGCATCACCTGCCGAAACTAAGGGCACAGCGCTACACATATACGTCGCTGCATTGCTGAAATTACCCGCCACGCCTGCAATCAAGCCGTCAGACTCCACGTAATTTGGAATTCTTTCCACATACGCCCGCAGATACACGATCGTCTGTGCGATCAGTTCCTGGAGCACAACGTTGCGCGCATCCGGAAGAATCGACTCGAATTGATCCGCTGCGGCACTCATAGCTCGGCCGACAGACTCGAAGATCTCCCGCTGCTCTGGAGTCCATTTCGTGGCAGGAATGCCCTTGTTGACCGCCGCCCATTGCTCTTCGTGTTCAGCCAATTCGTCGGCGTACTTACCCCACTCGTCGCACACGGGATCCCGTTCCCGAAGCAACCCGACCGTGCGATCAACGTCGCCATCAGAAGCGGAGCCCGAACCGCCCGAACCGTGGCCCGACGCCTTCCAGACCACCAAGCCGAGCACTAGCGCCACGACCACGGCCAGCGACAAACCGAGCATCATCCGCCGGCGGCGATGAACGAGGGCATCCCGCGCCGGTGGCCGATCCTGCGGCCACCGCGGCGAGCCGCTCTGGGGTGGCTTTGGCGGCGTTGTCATCGACTACCTGCACCCGCCGCCCAACGGGTCCACATGGTTTGCGATCCTACCGAGCAGCTTTCACGCCACGGTTCGCGAACTCGTGCAATCCCCGCGACCAGCCTCATGTCACGCAACCGGATGGCAGCCCGTAGGTCACCGCCGCGCAGACCGAAGAACCACTCCGCGGTCATAGCGGCTGGCCGCCGTTCCGCGCCAGGACACGGCCATAAAGTCCGGTCAAACATCGCTCACGGGCGCCGTCGGTACGCCCAACTCAGCCGAGTTCGATCGAATCCCCGCGC
The DNA here is from genome assembly GCA_022601135.1 of Actinomycetes bacterium. Taxonomy (GTDB): domain Bacteria; phylum Actinomycetota; class Actinomycetes; order Mycobacteriales; family Mycobacteriaceae; genus Mycobacterium. The sequence continues at coordinate 60,329 of JAHZJB010000053.1, forward strand.
ACAGTAATGGCTTCAGCATTCAAGGGTCGCGCCGCCGGCCCAGCGAGAACCTCGCCGTCGAGGCTGAACTTGCTGCCGTGGCACGGGCAGTTGATGGTCCCATCGACCACCTCGTTGATCAGGCAGCCGGTGTGGGTGCAAACAGCGGAAAAGGCCTTGTAGTCACCCGCTGTGGGTTGGGTCACAACCACCGTGCCGACGATGACCCCCGACCCGACGGGTACCTCACTTGCCTTGACCAGGGCCTCGGGCGCCGCGCCGGAACCAGAACCAGAACCAGCGCCGTCTGAACACGCGGCCAGTGCGGCGGCCGCAACGCCGACCCCGGCGCCGGCGATGACCGTCTTGCGTGGAACACGCACTTCATGGATATCCATTGCAGCCCTTCCCTGGCAACATGAGCAGCGTCACCCAGGTAGCACCGGCAGTGCACCCGCCACCATCAGCGGCCGCACCTCGGTCCACCCTGGGTTGCCCTCCCCGGCCGATGCGGACAGTTGGAGCACACCACGCCCGTCGGCCACATAGACAGCCGACGGATTCGCCACCACCGTGGTCACCGGCATCACCAGATACTGGCTCGGGCCATCGGAGTTAACTCCGTCAAGGTTGACATAGGACACAGGATTGCGGCCATCGGTTCGGGTGACGACGATATCGTCGCCGGTACGCCACGACAGGGACACCACCGTGTTGTTCAGCCCGTACCCCAACCGCCGCGGAAAAGCGAGCGCATAACCACCGTCGGGAGTCTGTTCGACACCGGCGAGAATCACCCGGCCATCGATCACCATCGCAGCGCGGGTGCCGTCGCGAGACAGTTGCAGTTCGGTGATGTCGCCGGGGTATCGAGTCGACACCGCGATCGAGTCGACGGGAATGCGGGCCGGCTGCCCCGACGCATCCTGGATGACGCGCACGACGTTGATGCCGTCGACGACGACCCAGATCGCATCGTCCAGTGACCAGGTGGGTCGGGTCAGGCTACGCCCCTCGATAGCCTGGGAAGCATCGCCGCCCAGCGGTCCGACCCACAGCGACGAGGCCATGTCGGGAGCTTCGGAGGGCAGAGTGACGATCGAGGCAACCGACTGGCCGCTACGCGAGAGCGCCGCAGCGGTCTGCCCCGGCATCTGGCCGAACGCACCCGCCACCCGGGGCGACCGCAAGCCATCCAACCTCACCAGCGACCCGTCGATGAGTGCGTGCAAGCCCGCTGCGGCGCCGTCGGCTGCTCCCGGATCGGTTGCCGCGACATCGGCGGTGTCCCACCCGGAGGCAAACCGGTCGTCAAGTGCGGCGCCGTCGGCGTTGATGACATAGGGTCCGTCGACGCCGGCCCGGGAAAGCGTCCAGATGAGCTGCGCTGCAAGCAGCTGCCTGCTGTGCGGATCTGTGGTGGTCAGGTTGTCCAGCTCGATACGAGCACCACCGTAGCCACGCCCGACACCCGTCTTTCCGCCGTCGGCACGCGTCACCGGTCCGCGCAATGTCAGCGGCGGCTCGAGCAGGTTGCGCACCGTCTCGATCATCTCCGGGCGCGGACCCGCGATCAGCTTGCTGACCAGTTCGGTGGCCAACTGGTCGGGGTCGGAAACAGCGACATAGCGCGGATCGGGCACCACAGTCTTGCCGGTCGGGTCGGCGAAGTACAGGGTGCTGCGTTTGTAGGTGTCCTGGAACTGTTCCCAGTCGAGGAAGACGCCGTTGGGTAGACGGTCGATGCGCCACCCCTCCGATGTCTTCACCAGTTCGATCGGGCCCGGGTCAGGCAGCGCGCCCTCCCCCGTTTCAAACACCCCCACGTCCGACAGCGAGCCCAGGATGTCCGCACGCATCGAGACCGAAACCCGGTCGGTCGTGCGGGTCTCGACGAACACCACGTTGTCGATCAGCAACGCACTGCCCGCGTCATCCCAATCGTTGGATGCCGACTCGGTGAGGAACTGCCGGGCGGCCAGGTGCCGGTTCGCCGGATCGGCGGTCGCCTTGAGGAATTCACGCAGCAGAATGTCGGGGTCCATCCCGGGAGTGGGTTTGGGCAGGCTCGGTGGCGCCGGCCGCTCGACGGTGCCGATCGCCTGCGGCGACGAGGAATGAGGCACGCCGGCACAGCCGGCGAGAGCCAGCACGACCACCGACAGCCACACCATCGCCAAGTGGCGTGTCACAGACTCTCCTCCGCCGGTTCGCGAGTCGGTCGTCGCCCCGGTGAACCCGCCGTGTTCTCGATCGGTTTGACCGGTAGCGGGCTGCTGGTGACTTTGTGGCCGCGCACCAGCGGCAGCGTCAACCGGAAGCAGGCGCCCTTGCCGGGCTCGCCCCAAGCTTCCAGCCTACCCTGGTGCAGCCGCGCGTCCTCGATGCTGATGGCCAGGCCCAGCCCGGTCCCACCGGAGCGGCGGACCCGAGACGGATCGGCCCGCCAGAAGCGGCTGAATACCAGCTTCTCCTCGCCGGGGCGCAGACCCACGCCGTAGTCGCGGACGGTCACAGCGACGGTGTCCTCGTCGGCGGCCATCCGGATTCGCACCTCTTTGTGTTCGGCGTGGTCGATCGCGTTGGCGATGAGGTTGCGCAGGATCCGTTCCACGCGGCGGGGGTCGACCTCGGCGATGACTTCGTCGGGGGGCAAGTCGACGATCACTTCCACGGTGGCAGTCTCGGCAAGGTGACCGACGTTGTCCAGCGCGCTCTTCACGATGGCCCGAAGGTCGACGGATTCGACGGCCAACTCGGCGACACCGGCGTCGTGGCGGGAGATTTCCAGCAGATCACTGAGCAGCGACTCGAACCGGTCCAGTTCGTTGACCATCAGTTCGGTCGAGCGCTGCAACGTGGGGTCGAGATCCTCGGCGTGGTCATGGATCAGGTCGGCGGCCATCCGCACCGTCGTCAGCGGTGTGCGCAGTTCGTGGCTGACGTCGGAGGTGAAGCGGCGCTGCAGGTTGCCGAATTCCTCAAGCTGGGTGATCTGGCGTTGCAGGCTTTCGGCCATATCGTTGAAGGACATTGCCAGCCGTGCCATGTCGTCCTCACCACGCACCGGCATGCGCTCAGCCAGGTAACCTTCGGCGAACCGTTCCGCGATCCGCGACGCCGATCGCACTGGAAGAACGATTTGACGGGATACCAGCAGCGAGATCGCCGCTAGCAGGCCGAGCAGCACGACCGCGCCGGTGGCCAGCGTTCCACGCATCAGCGTGATCGTGGATTCCTCGTTGTTCAGCGGGAAGATCAGATAGAGCTCGAGGTTGGCCACCGGCGACGGCGTCGGGCTGCCGATGATCAGCGCCGACCCGGAGAAAGCGTCGGTGTGGACCGTCGCGTACTGGTAGCTGACCTGGCCGGCGTTGACGAAGTCGCGCAAAGTGTTCGGAATCTGGTCGACCGGGCCGGCGGCGGTCGCCGCGCGCGGGCCGTCACCGGGAACGATGAGCACCGCGTCGAATGCGCCCGCCAGGCCCGCGCCCGAATCTGCCTTGCGGTCGATCAGCGTGTTGCGGGCCAGCTGCAGGCTGCTGTCCAGCGAGCGGGTTTCTTCCCCGCCGACGATTCCGCTGACCACGGGACGGGCACGTTCGATTTCCTCGGTCCCGGCGCGCACCTTGACTTCCAGGATGCGATCGGTGATCTGACTCGTCAGGACGAACCCGAGCACCATGATGACAGCCAGCGACAGCCCCAAGGTCATTGTGACCACGCGCAACTGCAACGAACGCCGCCACGCCAGGCCCATCGCCCGCCCCAGTGCCCCCAAGCCGCGGGCCAATGGCGCAGACCGCCGGTGGATGCGCCGCCTCGAACCGAAGATCACGACCACCGCAGAGCGGTTGAGGTCACGGAGGTCCGGCCTTGTATCCCACTCCTCGAACGGTGAGGACCACCTGCGGGTTCTCCGGGTCTTTCTCGACTTTGGCCCGCAGACGCTGAACATGCACGTTCACCAAACGGGTATCCGCGGGGTGCCGGTAGCCCCACACCTGTTCGAGCAGCACATCACGAGTAAACACCTGACGGGGCTTGCGTGCCAGCGCCACCAGCAGGTCAAACTCCAGCGGGGTCAGCGAGATCTGCTCGCCGAGCCGGGTGACCTTGTGGGCGGGGACGTCGCTATCGACGTCGGCGATCGAGAGCATCTCGGCCGGCTCGTCCTCGTTACGACGCAGCCGAGCCCGAACTCGTGCCACCAATTCCTTGGGTTTGAAGGGCTTCATCACGTAGTCGTCGGCGCCGGACTCCAATCCGAGCACGACGTCGACGGTGTCGGTCTTGGCGGTCAGCATCACGATGGGCACGCCGGAGTCTGCCCGCAGCACCCGGCACACGTCGATGCCGTTCATGCCGGGCAGCATGAGATCCAGCAGCACCAGATCGGGCCGAAGCTCGCGCACGGCTGTCAGCGCCTGGGTGCCGTCGCCGACGACCGCGGTGTCGAAACCCTCCCCACGCAACACGATGGTGAGCATCTCGGCGAGCGAAGGGTCGTCATCGACGACCAGAATCCTTTGCCTCATGGTGTCCATGGTGTCACCAGAATGGAATAAAGCTCGGATACCACACCCGGCGTTTTGCGTCACCTTGGGGCCGAAACGGCATTCTGGCAGGCCCGCGCTCGATCTTCGCCGGCTGGAATGCGGCTGCGGCGGCGACTCCAGTCGGGCCTGCGGACTGTCAGGGAGCGACGTTTGGCCGGCTCAGCAGCGTGTACTCCGCGCCGATCTGCCGGATCTGGGCTCCGATGGCGTTGAGTTCCTCGTTGGATTCGGACAGGATCGCGCTGAGCCGCCCCAGACCGCTGGACACGATGAGCATGATTTGTCCGTCCTGGTTGTCCTGCAGCGAGGACGCACCGGTGACAACCCAGTCGCGGATTTTGTCGAGTTCGGCACGGCCGGCGGTCACTACCCGAGCGGATTTGTCGATTTCGGCGGCCAGCCTCGCATCGAGGTCGGCCAGCTTCCCGACCACCTGCGCCTGCGCGGTGTTGGCCGACGCGTAGGCCGTCGCCGCGTCGCTCCGCCAGTGGTCTCCCGGGGAGGCGGATTCCACCTCGGCCTGCAGCCGGCGAAGGGCAGCACTGCCGTCGAACTGTGATCCGCCCGCCGGCAGCCCCTGGCCGAACGTCTGCCGTGCCTGCGACCAGGTCGCCAAAAATCCTTCGAGCGGACCCACCCGATCGACGGTACTGGCTCACCGGCGATGGTGGTGAGCGGGACGGCGTTATAGCAGTCGGCCTGCGAGTTCGGCGGCGTCGACGTCGGGACCGGCCACCGCCCATCGACCGCCCCAATGGGCCGCGGCCAGCTCCGCGTAAACGGCAGAGGTGCGCCGCTGTAGACCGTCGTCGCGTTCGTAGGCGTCGCGGACACGGGTGGCGTCTCCGGCGGCGCGATCGACCGCGCGCTGTGCCGCCAACTCTGTCGGCACGTCCAACAGCAGCTGCCAATCCGGGGCGGGCAGCCGCAACCGTCCGTACTCGAGGTCCGACACCCAGGCGGCCACATCTCCGTGGGCACCCTGGTGGAGCCGGGCTGCACTGTAAGCGGCGTTGGAGGCGACGTAGCGGTCGAGGATGACCACGGAGTAGGCCGCGGTGAGGTGCTCGATCTCCTCCTTCGCGCCGGCCCGGTCCATCGCGAATAGCACCGCCATCGCGTATACCGACTCGGCCAGGTCACCGTGGCTGCCGTGAAGTGCTTCTGCGGCCAGGTCGGCCGGCACGGACACTCCGTAGCGCGGGAAGGCCAGGTTCGCGACGGAGTGGCCTGCGGCCTCGAACGCCGCCCGCAGCCCGCTGGTCAAGGTCCGCTTGCCTGCGCCGTCGACACCCTCGATGACGATGAGCACTGGGCGAGCCTAATGGACTCCGCGGATCGGGCGCGGATCAGCAACGGTCACGTCGGGCCCTCAGCCGGCGAGGCTGGACTGCAGTACTACCGTGTCGCGCGGCGGATCCAGAAACACCCGGGTGCTCCTACGTTCGGCGCCGAACGCCATGTTGAGCTCGACACCGGTTCGGAACGGCCCTGACGGCAGGGCCGATTCAAGGACCTGCTGCACCGCGGGCCGCTGCCCGACGTCCTTCGACTCATGCTGTGTCACAAGAGTATTCATCGTCGCGGGGGTAACCTGCACGACGGCGTCGATCCACTCCAGCTGCAGTGCGGATGACTCCGCGCCCACCCGGGCGTCGTCCCAGGAGATCCACGACGCCGATACCGGGGCGCCGAGTGCGGGAAACGTCGCGGCGAGCGGCTCGATGTCGTGGCGCACCACCGGCGGTGGCGGCGCGGTGTCTTTGGACTCCTGCTGCTGCTGGTGCTGACACGCGGTCAGCGACAGCAGGACGGTGAGCGGCACCGCGTTGCGCCAGCTGATGAATCGGGCGCGAAAACCGACCGTCGCGGTGGGATTGCGCGCCCGATACGGGCTCATCAGTAGCGGTAGTGCTCAGGCTTGTATGGGCCGTCGACATCCACCCCGATGTACTCGGCCTGCTCCTTGGTCAGATGAGTAAGGGTGCCGCCCAACGCTTCCACGTGGATCTTGGCGACCTTCTCGTCGAGGTGCTTGGCCAACCGGTAGACCTCGTTGTCGTACTCGTCGTTTTTGTTCCACAACTCGATCTGCGCGATGACCTGGTTGGAGAAGCTGTTGCTCATCACGAACGACGGGTGGCCCGTGGCATTGCCCAGGTTCAGCAGGCGACCCTCGCTCAACACGATGATCGAGTGACCGTCCTTGAAGGTGAACTCGTCGACCTGCGGCTTGATGTTGACGCGGCGCACGTCGGGGTCCTTTTCCAGACGGGCCATCTCGATCTCGTTGTCGAAGTGACCGATGTTGCCGAGGATCGCCTGGTGCTTCATCGACTTCATGTGCTCGAGGGTGATGATGTCCTTGTTGCCGGTGGCGGTGATGATGATGTCTGCCCAACCGATGGCTTCCTCGACGGTCTTGACCTCGAAGCCCTCCATCAGGGCCTGCAGCGCGTTGATCGGGTCGATCTCGGTGATCGCGACGCGGGCCCCCTGGGCCTTGAGTGCCTCGGCGCAGCCCTTGCCGACGTCGCCGAACCCGCAGACCAGCGCCGCCTTGCCGCCGATCAGTACGTCGGTGCCGCGGTTGATGCCGTCGATCAGCGAGTGCCGGGTGCCGTACTTGTTGTCGAACTTGCTCTTGGTCACCGAATCGTTGACGTTGATGGCCGGGAACGACAATTCGCCGGCGGCGGCGAACTGGTACAGCCGCAGCACGCCGGTGGTGGTCTCCTCGGTGACGCCCTTGACCGCCTCGGCGATCTTGGTCCACTTGTTCTTCTCGGTCTCGAAGCGCTCGCGGAGCAGCGCCAAGAACACCTTGTATTCGGCGGAGTCATCGTCCTCGCCCGGAGGAACCACGCCGGCTTTCTCGAACTGCGCTCCGCGCAGCACCAGCATGGTGGCGTCGCCGCCGTCGTCGAGGATCATGTTGACGGGCTCGTTGGGCCAGGTGAGCATCTGCTCGGCGGCCCACCAGTACTCCTCGAGGGTCTCGCCCTTCCAGGCGAACACCGGGGTGCCCTTGGGCTCTTCGACTGTTCCATTGGGGCCGACGACGACGGCCGCGGCCGCGTGGTCCTGAGTGGAGAAGATGTTGCACGATGCCCACCGAACTTCAGCGCCCAGCGCCACCAACGTCTCGATGAGCACCGCGGTCTGCACGGTCATGTGCAGCGAGCCCGAAATGCGGGCACCCTTCAGCGGCAATACCTCGGAGTATTCGCGGCGCAACGCCATCAAGCCGGGCATCTCGTTCTCGGCCAACCGGATCTCCTTGCGGCCGAAGTCGGCCAGTTCCAGGTCGGCGACCTTGAAGTCGATGCCGTTGCGGACATCGGCGGTCAGCGTCGGTGCAGTCATGTAGAGCCCCTTAGTTCGTTCGACGTTGTTTCGTTCAACGTGGCGTGTCATCGCACAGGAACACTCGCGGTGGGGCCGCTGGCGACACCTGTGCAGATCAGATACGTCTGCAGATACCTTTAGCCTGCGGGCTCGCGGGACAGGCGCGTGAGGCGCGCTGCCAGCTAAGGAGTATCTAGCACACCGTAGCGTTCAGCGAACGGAGACATCAATCGGGCCAGGTCTCGCGCCACATCGTGGTCGGCCTCCGGCGGCATCGAGACGTAGCTCATGGCCAGCCGGACGATGGCCCGGGCCAGCACTCCGGCGTCCTCTTGGCTGGTCGCCACCCAGCTGTCCATGAACGATTCGGTCAGCCGGGCCGAGCACCGGGAGATGATCGGCGCACTGTCGGTCGTGATGATCTGCAGCAGGTCAGGCTTGGAGGAACCGGACAGCAGCGAGATCACCAACGGGTCAGCCGCGGACTCGGCGAAGAAGTCGCGGAAACCCTGCAGGAAGGCGGCGTAGACGTCACCGACGTTGTCCTTGATGGCGTCGTTGATCTGGTCGACCAGCCGGTCGGCCAGCCGCAGCGCGTACCCCTGGGCCAGCCCCTGCCGCGAGCCGAACTCGTTGTAGATCGTCTGACGGCTGATCCCGGCGGCCCTGGCGACATCGGACAGCGTGATCGAGGACCAGTCGCGGGTGAGCAGCAGCTCACGCATGCCGTCAAGAATGGAGTCGCGCAGCAGCACCCGTGACGCCTCGGCGTACGGGATACGCTGAGCGGTCCTCCGGTCGTTGGGGCGGCCCACACCGGCGACACTATCGCGTTCGGGGCGCGTGCCCGCCCAGGCTGTTCTGGTCACCGTGCCCCCTCCCGGCGAGCGCGCGTGTCTGTACCCGGCCGCTCGGCGTGTCGCGCGCAATTGGGCACGCTCGCCGAGGATGAGTGAGCGATCATGCCCGGGAGACCTCAACCATCTCGAAATCCGACTTCGCCGCACCGCAGTCGGGGCAGCTCCAGTCCTCGGGAATGTCCTCCCACCGGGTGCCGGGCGCGATACCGTCCTCGGGCCACCCCTTGGCTTCGTCGTACTCGAAGCCACACTGGACACAGACGAACAATTTGTAGTCGGCGGCGGTCATTTCATTGCTCCAATCTCTTCAAAGTCGAGTTTCTCGCGCACGGCGCAATCAGGGCAGCACCACTCATCGGGGACGTCGCTCCAGACAGTGCCGGCCGGGAATCCTTCTCGTGGTGCGCCTTTCGTTTCGTCGTAGACGTAGTCACAACCGGGGCAGCGATACGTGCTCACTCCTGGGCTCCGGTGTCCGCTCCCTGCGGTGGCCGCTGATCGCCGTACTTGGCCAGCACCTTGTCGCGCACCCGAGGGTGAATGTTCACCCTGGTGATGTCGCCGTTGTAGTGCTCGAGCACCCGATGATCCATGATCTTGCGCCACAGCGGCGGGAAGTACGTCAGCGAGATCATCGACGCGTACCCGCTGGGCAGGTTCGGGGCGCCCTCCATGCTGCGCAAGGTCTGGTAGCGGCGCGTCGGATTGGCGTGGTGATCACTGTGCCGCTGCAGGTGGTAGAGGAACAGGTTGGTGACCAAATGGTCTGAATTCCAGCTGTGTTCGGGTGCGCAGCGCTCGTAGCGACCACTGGCGGTCTTCTGCCGCAGCAGACCATAGTGCTCGAGATAGTTGACCGTCTCCAGCAGCGCGAAACCGAACACGGCCGAGATCAGGATGAACGGGATCAGTGCGAGCCCGAAGACCGCGATCAGGATGCCGTAGAACGCGATCGATATCACCCAGGCGTTGAGCACGTCATTAGACCAGTGCCAAGGGCTCTTGCCCTGACGGCGCAACCGCGCGGCCTCCAGTTTCCAGGACGACGTCAACGCGCCCCACACGCTGCGCGGCAGGAACTCCCAGAACGTCTCGCCGAAGCGTGCCGACGCGGGATCCTCGGGCGTCGCAACCCGAACGTGGTGTCCACGATTGTGCTCGATGTAGAAGTGGCCGTACCCGGTCTGAGCGAGGGTGATCTTGGCAAGCCAGCGTTCGAGCTCTTCCTTCTTGTGGCCCATCTCGTGCGCGGTGTTGATGCCCACCCCGCCGAGCACACCCACCGAGAGTGCCAAGCCGATCTTCGCCGGCCAACCCAGCGAGCCGTCGAATCCAAGCCAGCTCAGGTTCGACGCGGTGAACAGGTAGGCGCCCAGGATGACGCTGGCGTACTGGAGCGGGATGAAGATGTACGTGCAGTAGCGGTAGTACTTGTCGTTCTCGAGCCGCTCCATCACTTCGTCCGGTGCGTTCTGGCCGTCGGGGCCGTACCGCAGATCCAATGCGGGCAGCACGAGGTAGAGCAGGATCGGACCGATCCAGAACGGTGCCTGCGCGGCCGCGTGCCAACCGAACTGATTGAGTGCCCACACCAACGGCAGCATCACGAACAGCGCCGTCGGCACGATCAAGCCCATCAGCCAGAGGTAGCGCTTCTTGTCGCGCCACTGTTCGACGTCGACCTCGGACCGTCTGACGATCTCGGGAACTTCTGCCATTCCTGCGGTCACCCCAATGCCTCCTCGCTGTGAGTGCAGTCACTTGCTGAGTTGACTATATAGACCATTTTGTCGCTTGTCTAGACAGAATTATCTGTTTTGTAAACGCAGTTCGTGGCGGATCGGCGCGCCAAGCGACGTGGGCGGGCCAAGTGACGTTGCCGGTGGTTCAGTGGGCTCGATTCCCCAACACCGAGTGCCTGCGGCCGTAAACGAGGTAGACGAGCACGCCGATGGCCATCCAGATGCTGAACCGGATCCAGGTCAGCCCGGTCAAGTTGAGCATCAGCCACACGCACGTGATGATCGCCAGAATCGGCAGCAGTGGCACCCACGGCGTGCGGAAGCCCCGCTTCAGGTCTGGCCGGGTGCGGCGCAACACCATCACTCCGGCCGCGACCAGCACGAAGGCGAACAGTGTGCCGATGTTCACCATCTCCTCGAGCCTGTCGATCGGGAAGACGCTGGCGGTGACTGCCACCACGACGCCGACCAGCAGGGTGATCCGTAGCGGCGTGCCGCGGCCGCCGGTCTTGGCCAACTGCCGCGGCAACAGCCCGTCGCGAGACATCGCAAACAGCACCCGCGTCTGGCCGAGTACCAGCACGATGACGACGGTGGTCAGCCCCGCCAGCGCGCCGATCGAGATCACCTTGGCTGCCCAGCCGACCCCGTTGAGCGCGAACGCCGTCGCGAGGTTGGCCGTTTCGGCGTCGCGCAGTTCGGTGTAACTCACCATGCCCGACAGCACGACGGACACCGACAAGTACAGGACAGTGACGATGCCCAGCGACGCCAGGATTCCGCGGGGTACGTCGCGCTGCGGGTTCTTCGTCTCCTCAGCGGTGGTGGCCACGATGTCGAAACCGATGAAGGCGAAGAACACAATCGACGCTCCCGCCAGCAAGCCGTACCAGCCGTAGGTGCTGCCTTCGGCCCCGGTCAGCAATGAGAACAACGACTGCTCGGCCCCCGAGCCGGCTTCGCCGCCGGGCGCGGCGGGCGGGAGGAACGGCGTGTAGTTCTCAATCTTGATGTAGAACGCGCCGACGGCCACGACGAGAAGCACCACCGAGACCTTGATGGCGGTGACGGCCAGGCTGACACCCGCCGAGAGCTTGGTGCCCAGCGCCAGGACGGCGATGACGGACCCGATGATCAGGAGCGCGCCCCAATCGACGTTAAGCCCAGCGACATCGGTGACGCCGCCGCCGAATCCGAATACCGTGCCCAAATAGCTCGACCACCCCTTGGCGACCACGGCCGCGGCAACCGCGAACTCCAGGATCAGGTCCCAGCCGATGATCCACGCAACGAACTCTCCGAACGTCGCGTAGGAGAAGGTGTACGCGCTTCCCGCAACGGGCACGGTGGATGCGAATTCCGCGTAGCACAGCGCGGCCAGGCCGCAGGCGATCGCCGCGATGACGAAGGAGATCGAGATCGCCGGGCCGGTGATGTTACCCGCCGTCGAAGCGGTGACGGTGAAGATTCCCGCGCCGATCACCACCGCGACCCCGAAGACGGTCAGGTCCCACCACGTCAGGTCTTTGCGCAGCCTCGTTGTTGGTTCGTCGGTGTCGGCGATGGACTGCTCCACCGACTTCGTCCGCCACCTGCCGGCCGGCTGCGCACTCGGATCCTGGGCCATCGACCGTCCTCTTTTCGTCATGTACCCAGCGGAATGTACCGGCTACCGTTGACATCTGACCTCATCCGCTGAGGTTGCCGACGCGAGGATGTGGTACGACGTGCGGTTGCGGCTGGTCGAAAACCGGGTCAGATCCCGACGGTCACGCGAAAAAGCCGGGTGGGCTGCGTTGCGTCCAACCTGATGGGTCCGTCGTCGGCGCCCACCCAGGCCGCTGCCCCACGCTCGAGCACCACCGCACTTGTCTTGGCGTGCAACGTGACCGCACCTTCGGTACACAGCAGGATCTGCGGGCCGTCGTGGCGGGTCGGTGCGTCGATCTCGTGGCCGAGGTGCTCTCCATCGACGGTGAGAACCGACACCGCGAACTCCGGGGCCGGGGTGTGGTAAACCAGTTCAGCTCCGTCCCGCACAGAGTCGGGCCGGACGACGACGTTGTTGGCCGGGCTGAAGTCGAGTACGCGTAACAGTTCGGGAACGTCGACGTGCTTGGGCGTGAGCCCTCCGCGTAACACGTTGTCGGAGTTGGCCATTACCTCGATGCCGACACCCTGCAGGTAGGCGTGCAGATTTCCGGCGGGCAGGTAGATCCCCTCGCCCGGAGCCAGTGCCACCCTGTTCAACAGCAGCGCGGCAAGAACGCCGGCATCATCGGGATAGCGCTCGCCGAGTTCGAGCACGGTTTTGGCCTCGGCGACGAAATCCTGTGCGCCGGAGCGCACGTAGTTGATCGCACCATCGATGACGGCGGGTACCAGCCGATCCAGGTCCGGCTGTGGACAGGTGATCCACGTTGTGAACAACGCCCGAAGCCCGTCGGCGTCGGACTCTCCGGACAGCAGGTTGACGAACGGATCGAGCGCCTTGGGGGCGAGTGCCTGCATCAGCTCGACTGTTCGCGCGGCCCGCCGGAAACCGGCGAGTGCTTCGAAATGGCTTAGCGCCACGAGAAGTTCGGGTTTGTGGCTGCGGTCGCGGTAGTTGCGGGTGGGCGCCGAGACAGGGATGCCCGTCCGCTCCTCGCGGGCGAACCCGTCGACGGCCTGCGCGGTGCTCGGGTGCGCCTGCAGCGACAGCGGCTCGTCGGCGGCGAGAACCTTCAGCAGAAACGGCAGCGTGTCACCGAACCGCTCCCGGACCGCCGGCCCGAGTTGGCCGTCCGGATCGGCCCGCAGCGCATCGAGCAGAGACTTCTCGCCGTGGTCGGTCTGTAACCACGCCGGGTCGCCGGGATGAGCGCCGAACCACAGCTCTGCCTGCGGGTGCGGTGTGGGACTGGGCGCCCCGGTGAATTCGGCAATCGCGGTCCTCGAACCCCATGCGTAGGTTCGGATCGCGCCCCTCAACAGATGCACGAATTCACCCTCGAACCAGTCGCTGGTAGACCGCCGCCATCTCGATTCGGACAGCCAGAAGTGCCAATTGTTGTTCAGGACTTCCAGTTCCAGGCAGCGGCCCCGAACCTGGCGCGCGCTGCTCCTCACCAGCCACCGCAGCATCGGCAGGGTTCGGCACGTCGTTGGAGTTGATCACATCGACGTCTCCGAAACCCATCAGCCGGTCGGTGACAATCGGCCGCTCGGCATCGGTGGTCAGCACGATGGTGCGGGTGCGACGGGGCAGCGGTCCGTCAATCTCCTCGTCGTGAAAGATCGATCGCTCATCGCGGTCCCCGGAATCGTCTCCCCAGCCCGTCCCCAGTGCCACCAGTGCGTCGGCCAAACCGACCGCGGCCACCGCTTTGTGAGCGACACGCAGCATGACCGTAGATGCGTGCCGAGCCAGCGCCAGGAACGGCGCGGTGTCGCCGGCGAACACGACGTCTCGACCCGCCATCCGCTCGGCAAGACCCTTGGCCGGGTTGGTGAAGAGTTCAGTGCCGGCACTGTTTCGGAACGCTTCGGCGTCCAACTCGTCGGCGAGTGCCGCGAGGTCCCACCGGCTGCCCGGGACGAGCACCTGCAGGACGGCCAACCCCGCTGCCAGGTAGCGGACCAAGGTGAAGTCGCCGGGAACATGCAGTCTCGGCGGCAGCGCTACCGAACGGCCCGCCGCGGCGTCGCGCAGGGGCCCCTCGTAGGGGGCCACCACGATGACACGCGCGCCGCGGCGAACACCCATCGCCGCGGCTCCGACGAGAAGCGGATCGTCGGCTTCGTCGCCGGCGACGATCAGCACGTCGTGGGCACCGATCCACGGCGGCGCCTCGGACACGACGACGATGGGCGCACCCACTTTCCCGGCGAGCGCGGCGGCGAGCATCGCTCCCGCATTCTCCGCGGGCCCGCGGCCGCCCACCCACACCACCGTGCGGGGCGGCGCTTCGGACCGGACCGCCTCCAGCTCGCCCTCCTCGACTGCGGACGCGATGGCCCGCACCTGGGCGCCCGCCATCGACGCGGCCCGCAGCAAACCCAGTCGATCTGCGGTCAGCAGGCCGTCGGCATCGTCGAGATCGACCGCAGCCGAAGCCGAGCTAGTGTTCACGTCAATTCCCTTGCTTCCGTTGCGCCCGCAGCGACATGACCGGCGACCTCGTCGACAATCTCCTTGACCATCTCGGGGGTACGGGCCTCGACATTGAGGCGCAGCAAAGGTTCGGTGTTGGACATCCGCAGGTTGAACCAGTTGCCGTCGCCGAGGTCGACAGTCACACCGTCCAGGTGATCGAGGGCTTGCACGCGGCTCCCGTAAGCCGCCAGTACGGCGTCCACGATGGCCGGCGCATCGGTCACAGTGAAGTTGATTTCGCCGGAGGCCTCGTACCTCTGGTAGTCAGCCATCATTTCCGACAGCGGGCGGTCCTGCTCGCCGAGGGCAGCCAGCACATGCAGCGCGGCCAGCATCCCGGAGTCCGCCCCCCAGAAGTCGCGGAAGTAGTAGTGCGCGGAGTGTTCGCCGCCGAAGATTGCACCGGTCTCGGCCATCAACGCCTTGATGTAGGAATGCCCGACCCGGGACCGTACTGCCGTCCCGCCACGCTCGGTGACCAACTCCGGCACCGCGCGCGAGGTGATGAGGTTGTGAATGACGGTCGCCCCGATCTCGCGCGTCAGTTCCCGGGCGGCAACCAAAGCGGTGACCGCCGACGGCGATACCGCCCGGCCCAATTCGTCGACCACGAAACACCGGTCGGCGTCGCCGTCGAAGGCCAGTCCGATGTCCGAGCCGGTCTCCACGACGTAGGTCTGCAGGTCGACGAGGTTCGCCGGGTCCAGCGGGTTGGCCTCGTGATTGGGGAATGTGCCGTCAAGTTCGAAGAACAGCGGTGACAGAGTGATCGACGAGATCGGCCCCAGCACGGCCGGGGTGGTGTGGCCGGCCATACCGTTGCCGGCATCGACGGCGACGCGAAGCGAACGTTGCCCGCCGATATCGACCAGGCTCCGGAGAAACTCGCCGTAATCCGCGAGAACTTCGCGATTGCTGGCAGTGCCGGGGGGGCCGTCGTACTCGGGGACGCCGGCGATGACGTCGTCGCTGATGGCGGTCAGCCCGGTGTCCTTACCGACCGGTTTGGCACCGGCGCGACACAGCTTGATCCCGTTGTAGGCGGCCGGGTTGTGGCTAGCGGTGAACATCGCGCCAGGGCAATCGAGTAGACCGGAGGCGAAGTAGAGCTGATCGGTCGACGCCAGCCCGATGTGCACCACATCGAGGCCCTGGGCCAGCACGCCTTCGGCGAACGCCTTGGCCAGCGGCGGCGAACTGGCCCTCATATCGTGACCGATGACCACCCTCCCGCTGTCGCGAACCAGCCGGGCAAAGGCGGCGCCCACCTCGGAGACGAACTGCTCATCGATCTCCTCGCCCACGAGGCCACGCACGTCATAGGCCTTGATGACGCGCTGTACCGCCGCGGCGGGCCGAGCCATGATGCTCCCTTGGACAGATTGAGTGTTGTAGCCAGCCTAGTCGCCGCCGGCCACCTTCATGGCGCCCGTTTCGACCGCAGCGCTTTCCGGCGCAGAAAGTTGGGTGATCTCGACGTGCGGGCACACCGTTTCGAAGAATGGGTCTTTCATTCAGAGGGGTCGGGCAGCACCCGAAGATGCCCGCGACGGCGACCGTTGGTTTCGGGTCGATTGGCGGGCGGAGCCATCACGGCGCCGCCCAGTGCGCCGGTCGCCGAATCGCTGAAACCCGCGGTGAAGCTACCTTTGGGGGCGCCGACGCTGGCCCCTTCGCGACCTTCGCGCACTGCGTCGGCAAGCGCGACCAGGTCATCGTCGTCGGGGTACGCCTGCAGCGAGCTGGCGTGGCGAACCAACTCCCAGCCGCGCGGAGCGGTGATACGGCCGGCGTGCAGGACGCAGAGATCCCAGGAGTGCGGCTCGGACACGGTGGCCAGCGGACCCACTACGGCCGTGGAGTCGGAATAGACGAACGTGAGTGTCGCGACCGCATAGTGAGGGCACCCAGGCCGGCAGCAGCGACGGGGAACATTCACAGCGGAAGGTTAGCGTGCGGCCTCGCTCGCGTGGCGCCGGACACGCGCGGCCGCTCGGCGCCCGAATCCCAACCGTTACGATTCCGATCGTGGCCGGGATGAACTATCGGGGCTCCCGTCGGGGCCGTGAGATGCGCGGAACTCTGCTTCCGCCGACCGTCCCGGGCTGGCGCAGTCGCGCCGAGCGTTTCGACATGGCGGTCCTCGAAGCCTACGAACCGATCGAGCAGCGCTGGCACGAACGGGTGTCGACGCTGGACGTGGCGGTCGATGACATACCCCGGATCTCACCGAAGGACCCGGACAATGTGCAGTGGCCTCCGGAGGTGGTGGCCGACGGGGCGATAGCACTGGCCAAGCTCATCGGAGCTGGGGTAGACGTCCGCGGTAACTCCACGCGGGCGCGAATCGTATTGTTCCGCAGGCCAATCGAGCGGCGGGCCAAGGATGCCGCCGAGCTGACCGAACTGCTACACGAATTGCTGGTGGCGCAGGTGGCCACCTATCTGGGCGTCGAACCGTCCGCAATCGATCCGACGCTCGACGAGAATTAGGGGTCTGGTGAGCGCTTGCGCGAAGAGCCTCAGACTGCGATGAGCGCTTGCGCGAAGAGCCTCAGACTGCGATGAGCGCTTGCGCGAAGAGCCTCAGACGATGCCGCGCTTGATCCGCCGGCGCTCCCGCTCCGACAGGCCACCCCAGATACCGAAGCGCTCGTCGTGGGCCAGCGCGTAATCGAGGCACTCGTCGCGCACCTCGCAGCCCATGCAGATCCGTTTGGCCTCACGGGTTGAGCCGCCCTTCTCGGGGAAGAACGCCTCGGGGTCGGTCTGAGCGCAGAGGGCGCGCTCTTGCCAGAGGTCTTCCTCGGCGACCGCAAATTCTTCACCGAGATACTCGGCATGATCGGGCACCAAACTCAACTGTGGGCGTCCGCCTCCGGCCGTCGGTGCTGGTCCGGTCGGGATGTGCGGTGCACTTCCTACCGTGCCGAGGAGTGTTTCGTCGAAAGAGACCGAATTGCCGAAATCGGTCTGCTCGTATGCCATATCCGCCTCCTTGCTGGTTTCGTTGATCCGTCTAATGCAAGCCCCACTACATGTTTAGTGTGGCCATCCCCAATTCGAACAAGTGATCGAATCTCGGTCTGCGACACCGAAACCGGCAGGCCAACCGCGAAATGACACTGGTGTGATTACACACGCGTTAACTGCCTCGGTCAAGCGTTAGAACAGGAATTCATACCATTCCGTGATCCAATTTGGGCGCGTCGTGTTGTGGTGTGTCTATCACTCTCCTGCTCGAAACCCCATCCGTCTCACCAACACCACCCGTTCACCTTTCCGACCGGACGAACCCGTACGCATCCCACGGCCTAGTCTCGGTCGTTGTGAAGGTCACGGTTCTGGTCGGCGGCGTCGGCGGCGCGCGATTCCTGTTGGGAGTTCAGCACCTGTTGGGCTTGGGCCAGTTCGGCGCCGGGAGTCACAGTGGTCACGAGCTCACCGCGGTCGTCAATGTCGGCGATGACGCGTGGATGTTCGGGGTGCGCATCTGCCCGGACCTCGACACCTGCATGTACACCTTGGGCGGTGGCATCGATCCCAGGCGGGGGTGGGGGCATCGCAACGAAACCTGGCATGCCAAGGAGGAACTCGCCGCCTATGGCGTTCAGCCCGACTGGTTCGGACTGGGCGACCGCGATTTGGCGACCCACCTGGTGCGCAGCCAGATGCTGCGGGCGGGGTACCCGCTGTCGGCTGTGACCGAGGCACTGTGCGGCCGCTGGTCGCCCGGTGCGCGATTGCTTCCCGCCAGCGATGACCGCAGTGAGACCCATGTCGTGATCACCGATCCCGGCCCCGGCGCGCAGGCCGGCGACAAGCGAGCGATCCACTTCCAGGAGTGGTGGGTGCGACATCGGGCCAAAGTCACTACCCACAGTTTCGCGTTCGTCGGCGCCGAGACCGCCGTGGCCGGCCCCGGGGTCACCGAAGCGATCGAGGACGCCGATGTCGTAATGATCGCGCCTTCCAATCCGGTGGTGAGCATCGGCGCGATCCTGGCGATCGGCGGAGTCCGCGGGGCCCTGCGCACCACGTCGGCCCCGGTGATCGGCTATTCGCCCATCATCGCGGGGAAGCCACTGCGCGGGATGGCCGACCAATGCCTGTCGGTCATCGGCGTGCCCAGCACCTCCGAAGCAGTCGGCGGCCATTACGGCGCCCGGTCTTCGACCGGCATCCTCGACGGCTGGCTGATCAGCGAACACGACCACGCGTACCTCGACGGCATCGAGGTGCGCTCGGTTCCCCTGCTGATGACGGACCCTGCGGCAACTGCTGAAATGGTCCGAGCCGGAATGGATCTGGCCGGGGTATCACCATGAGGGACCATGGCGCCGCCGCGCCCGTCGAACTGCTGCCCGTCGCCGGCCTTCCGGAGTTTCGCCCCGGCGACGACCTTGCCGCCGCCATCGCGGCAGCCGCACCGTGGTTGCGCGACAACGACGTCGTGGTGATCACCAGTAAGGTGCTGTCCAAGTGCGAAGGCCGCATAGTCGCCGCACCCTCCGACCCTGATGCCCGAGATGCGTTGCGGCGCAGATTGATAAATGCTGAAGCCGTGCGCGTGCTGGCGCGCAAGGGCCGAACACTGATCACCGAGAATTCATTGGGTCTGGTGCAGGCGGCCGCCGGCGTGGACGGGTCCAACGTCAACTCCCACGAACTCGCGCTGCTCCCGGTCGACCCCGACGGCAGTGCGGCGGCGGTGGCCTCGGCGCTTCGTGACACGCTCGGCGTCACAGTCGGCGTCGTCGTCACCGACACGATGGGGCGCGCTTGGCGTACCGGGCAGACCGACGTGGCGATCGGCGCGGCCGGGCTGACCGTGCTGCACGCCTACGCGGGTGAACACGACGAGCATGGCAACGAGCTCGTCGTGACCGAGATCGCGATCGCCGACGAGATCGCCGCAGCCGCCGATCTGGTGAAGGGGAAGCTGACCGCGGTACCTGTCGCGGTGGTGCGCGGGCTGACCCTCAGCGACGACGGATCTACCGCACGCACGCTGGTGCGGGCCGGTCAGGAGGACCTTTTTTGGCTGGGCGCCGACGAGGCGATCGCGCTCGGCCGATCTCAGGCCCAGCTGATGCGCCGGTCCGTGCGCAGCTTCAGCGCAGACCCGGTTGCACCCCAGCTCATCGAGACCTCGGTGTCCGAGGCTCTCACCGCACCCGCCCCCCACCACACCCGGCCGGTACGGTTCGTCTGGGTGCAGGACCCGGACACTCGGGTAGGCCTGCTCGACGCGATGAAGGACCGCTGGCGGGCCGACCTCAGCGGCGACGGCCGCGACGCCGACGCTGTCGAGCGCCGCGTCGGCCGTGGCCAGATTCTCTATGACGCTCCAGAGCTGATCGTTCCGTTCATGGTGCCCGACGGAGCGCACACCTATCCCGATGCGCAGCGAACAGCCGCCGAGCACACCATGTTCACAGTTGCTGTCGGGGCAGCCGTGCAGGCCCTGTTGGTTGCGCTCGCGGTGCGTGGCGTGGGCAGCTGCTGGATCGGTTCGACGATCTTCGCTCCCGATCTGGTGCGCTCGCAGCTGGATCTGCCGGCTGACTGGGAACCGTTGGGGGCCATCGCGATCGGCTATCCCGTTGACGCAACTGGCCCGCGGGAGCCGGTAGCCATCGACGGATTGCTGGTGCGGCGATGAGCGCTAGCGCCGAGAGCTGCCCATGAGCCTGCATCAGTCAGCGGTCGACACGCTCAGCAGTTGGCGCCCGGCTGACCCCACGCAGGACACGCTGCGCCACGCCGTGCTGGCATTTCTCGACACCCGCACCGACGCCTGCCTGCGTGCCTGCGTGCCCGGCCACATCACCGCCTCAGCACTGATCCTCGACAACAGCGGTAGCCACGCGTTGCTCACCCTGCACCCGCGGATCGGGCGCTGGGTGCAACTGGGCGGTCACTGCGAGACCGACGACAAAAACCTGGTCGCAGCGGCGCTGCGGGAGGCAACCGAGGAGTCGGGGATCGACGGCCTGACAATCGAGCCCGTTCCGTTGGCGCTGCACGTGCATGCGCTCACCTGCTCGTTGGGTGTTCCGACCCGTCACCTCGATGTGCAGTTCCTGGCGCGCGCACCCGAGGGAGCCGAGATCGTCTGCAGCGAGGAGTCGTTGGATCTGCGGTGGTGGCCGCTGGACGCGCTGCCCGACGATCGCGACTTCGGGCTTACCCAGCTCGTTGCCGCCTTGGGCACGCGGACCCCGAACGTGCACTGAAGGTAGTCAGGACATACGTCGAGCTACCGTGGATGCACGTTCGCGGCGCGCCCGCGCCCATGCGCTAGACACCCGCTCGATGATCTCGGCTGGCCGGTCTTCGTTGATCACCTTGATGTGCAACCACCCACGCCTACCGATCAGCCGTAGCCGCCTCTCGTCCCACACGTATCGCCGCCGGTCTTTGCGATGCTGATCGCCGTCGTACTCGACGGCGATCTTGGCGTCCTCCCATCCCATGTCGAGGTAGGCGAATGGCCTGCCACGGTCGTTGAGCACGGGTATCTGAGTCCTCGGCCTGGGGAATCCCGCTGCAATGAGCAGCAATCGCAGCCAGGTCTCTTTCGGCGATTGCGCGCCGCCATCCATCAGGTCCAGCGCGACCCGCAGCTGCCTCACTCCGCGGGCACCCCGGTAGCGCTCGATCAACGGCCACACCTGCTCAGCCCTCAAACCGGTTGCGTTCGCCAGCGCGTCGAGGTGGGCGATGGCACGTCCACGCGGGTGGTACCGGCCGAGATCGAATGCGGCACGCTGTTTGGTCGCGACGGCCATGTCACCGATCTGGATGACTTCGTCGCAGGCAATTCGCTCGTCCCGCGCGATGATTCCCGATGGCGGCCGCCTGCACGTGTAGTTCAGCTCGATCGGACAGTCGTCGTCCACCCATAACGCTCCGTGTAGTGCGGCGGCGGCTCGACCGGTGACCACACTGCGGCGCCACGACCAAAGCCATGCCCCCACAGTGTTGTCTGCCAACGAAGGCGGTTGATCACGCGGAACGTACACATTGGGAAATATCCTTCGGTACCGGTAACGCAGGGCGCCCGGCGTCACCGCTCCTGTCGCGACGGCCTCGCTACCCAGAAAGACTCGCTCCATACGTCGATGCTGTGACGGGCCGCCGACAAACTGCCCACCCGCACCCGGGGTTATCCACAGCCCTCCTACGAACGTGCAGCCACGGTAGTGAAACCAGACTCAGAGCTACAACGAGAGCACGCTCGCGAGAACTGCACAGCCTAGACGTCGGTGGAAAACCGGATGCCACCGTCGGGCAGCATCACCCCTGGCCACACCCGGGCACCGCGCAACAGCTCGCAACGTGCGCCGATGTCCGCACCGTCGCCGATCACCCCGTCGCGGATCAGCGCCCGCGGCCCGATCCGCGCCCCGAAGCCGATGATCGAACGCTCGATGACGGCCCCGGCCTCGATACTCACCCCATCGAAGATCACTGCCCCGTCCAATCGGGCGCGCGCGCCGACTTCGGCGCCACGGCCGACCACGGTGCCCCCGATCAGCAAGGCACCGGGGGCAACACCGGCGCTGTCGTGCACCAACGACTCCCCGCGCTGGTGATTCAACGCCGGCGACGGCGCAATACCGCGTACCAGATCCGCGGAGCCGCGGACGAAGTCCTCGGGAGTGCCCATATCGCGCCAGTAGGTCGCATCGACGTAGCCACACACCCGCAACCCGTCGGACAGCAGGCGCGGGAACACTTCGCGCTCCACCGAAAGCGCCCGCCCGCGGGGGATCTGATCGATCACCGAACGGTTGAAGACGTAGCAACCGGCGTTGATCTGGTCGGTCGGCGGATCCTGGGTCTTCTCCAGAAAGGCCGTGACCATCCCGTCGGAATCTGTTGGCACACAACCGAATGCGCGGGGGTCGCCGACGCGAACCAAGTGCATGGTGACGTCTGCGTGCTTGGCGGAGTGCGTATCCAGCAGCGCACGCAGGTCGCAGCCGGACAACACGTCACCGTTGAACACGACAGCGGTGTCATACCTCAGCTTCGGGGCGACGTTGGCGATGCCGCCGCCGGTATCTAGCGGTTCGGTCTCGACGACGTAGTCGATCTGCAGTCCGAGCTTGGAGCCATCGCCGAACTCTGACTCGAACACCTCGGCCCTGAACGACGTGCCC